>JBQCES010000280.1:0-50625 GCA_051960055.1 Angustibacter sp.
GGCAGACGAGGAGGACGTCGCGACCGGGACCGACGAGCACAAGACCGTCACCGCCAAGCGAGTCTCCTACCGCTACGACGGCGGCCTCGTCGACTACGTCAAGCACCTCAACGCCAGCAAGCGCGCCGACCTCGTGCACGACGACGTGATCGACTTCGAGGCCGAGGACAAGGATCGCCGCCTCGCCGTTGAGATCGCGATGCAGTGGACCAACGCGTACTCCGACAGCGTCCACACCTACGCCAACACGATCAACACCCACGAGGGCGGCACGCACGAGGAGGGCTTCCGCGCGGCGCTGACCTCGCTGGTCAACCGGTACGCCCGCGAGAAGGGCCACCTGAAGGACAAGGACGACAACCTGTCGGGTGAGGACATCCGCGAGGGCCTCACCGCCGTCGTCTCGATCAAGCTGGGCGAGCCGCAGTTCGAGGGCCAGACCAAGACCAAGCTGGGTAACACCGAGGCGAAGGGCTTCGTGCAGCGCGTGGTCACCGACGGGCTCGGCGACTGGCTCGAGAGCCACCCGAGCGAGGCTCGCGAGGTGGTCCGCAAGGCGATCCAGGCCGCTGCCGCGCGCGTCGCAGCGCGCAAGGCGCGCGACGCCACCCGCCGCAAGGGACTGCTCGAGTCGACGTCGCTGCCCGGCAAGCTGAGCGACTGCCAGCTCAACGACCCTGAGAAGTGCGAGATCTTCATCGTCGAGGGTGACAGCGCGGGCGGCTCGGCCAAGGGCGGCCGCAACCCGATGACGCAGGCGATCCTGCCGATCCGCGGCAAGATCCTCAACGTCGAGAAGGCGCGCATCGACCGCGTGCTCGGCAACAACGAGGTGCAGGCGCTCATCTCGGCGTTCGGCACCGGCATCGGCGAGGACTTCGACCTGTCGAAGCTGCGCTATCACAAGATCGTGCTGATGGCCGACGCCGACGTCGACGGCCAGCACATCCGCACGCTTCTGCTGACGCTGCTGTTCCGCTTCATGCGCCCGCTGGTCGAGGGCGGGTTCGTCTACCTGGCGCAGCCGCCGCTGTACCGGCTGAAGTGGAGCCAGGGTGCGCACGACTTCGTGTACTCCGACCGCGAGCGCGACGCGCTGATCGAGGCCGGCCTGGCCGCCGGGCGCAAGCTGCCGAAGGACAACGGCGTCCAGCGCTACAAGGGTCTGGGTGAGATGAACGCCCACGAGCTGTGGGAGACCACCATGGACCCCGACCACCGCGTGCTGCTGCAGGTGAGCCTCGACGACGCGGCCGCGGCCGACGAGGCGTTCTCGGTGCTCATGGGTGAGGACGTCGAGGCCCGGCGCTCGTTCATCCAGCGCAACGCCAAGGACGTCCGCTTCCTCGACATCTAGCGCCGGCGCCCCGCCGGCCAGCCTCTCCACTTCTGTCGTTAGACCCTGACGAAGGACCCCCGTGAGCGAACAGCCCCCGACGACTCCGACCAGCGACCGGATCGAGCAGGTCGACCTGCAGCTCGAGATGCAGCGGTCGTACCTCGACTACGCGATGTCCGTCATCGTGGGCCGCGCGCTGCCCGAGGTCCGCGACGGTCTGAAGCCGGTGCACCGCCGCGTGCTGTACGCGATGTACGACGGCGGGTACCGCCCCGACCGCGGCTACAACAAGTGCAGCCGCGTCGTCGGTGACGTCATGGGTCAGTACCACCCGCACGGTGACACCTCGATCTACGACACCCTCGTGCGCCTAGCTCAGCCGTGGTCGCTGCGCTACCCGCTGGTCGACGGTCAGGGCAACTTCGGCTCGCCGGGCAACGACCCGGCTGCGGCCATGCGGTACACCGAGTGCCGGATGGCGCCGCTCGCCATGGAGATGGTGCGCGACATCGACGAGGAGACCGTCGACTTCCAGCCGAACTACGACGGCAAGACGCAGGAGCCGCTGATCCTGCCGGCGCGGTTCCCGAACCTGCTGGTCAACGGCAGCAACGGCATCGCCGTCGGCATGGCCACCAACATCCCACCGCACAACCTGCGCGAGGTGGCGTCCGGCGTCCAGTGGTACCTGCAGAACCCCGAGGTCGACCGCGAGACGCTGCTCGAGGCGCTCATGGAGCGCATCAAGGGCCCGGACTTCCCGACCGGCGCGCTGATCATGGGCCGGCGCGGCATCGAGGACGCCTACCGCACGGGCCGCGGCTCGATCACGATGCGGGCGATCGTCGAGGTCGAGGAGATCCAGAACCGTCAGTGCCTGGTGGTCACCGACCTGCCGTACCAGGTCAACCCCGACAACCTCGCGCTGAAGATCGCCGAGCTGGTCAAGGACGGCAAGATCGGCGGCATCGCCGACGTCCGCGACGAGTCGTCGTCGCGCACGGGCCAGCGCCTGGTGATCGTGCTGAAGCGCGACGCCGTCGCGAAGGTCGTGCTCAACAACCTCTACAAGCACACCCAGCTGCAGGACAACTTCGGCGCCAACATGCTGGCGCTGGTCGACGGCGTCCCGCGCACGCTCCCGCTCGACGGCTTCGTGCGGCACTGGGTCGACCACCAGATCGAGGTCATCCAGCGCCGGACGCGGTACCGCCTGCGCAAGGCCGAGGAAGAGGCCCACATCCTGCGCGGCCTGCTCAAGGCGCTCGACGCGCTCGACGAGGTCATCGCGCTGATCCGCGCGTCGGCCACCGTCGACGACGCGCGCGAGGGGCTGATGCAGCTGCTCGACATCGACGACCTTCAGGCGCGAGCGATCCTCGACATGCAGCTGCGCCGCCTCGCCGCCCTCGAGCGGCAGAAGCTGATCGACCGGTACGAGGAGCTGCAGGCGCTGATCGCCGAGTACAACGCGATCCTCGAGTCGCCGTCGCGCCAGCGCGAGATCGTCGGCGACGAGCTGGGCGCGATCGTCGACAAGTACGGCGACGAGCGCCGCACCGAGATCCGGCCCTTCGACGGTGACATGTCGATGGAGGACCTCATCGCGGAGGAGGACGTCGTCGTCACGATCACCCGTGGCGGCTACGCCAAGCGCACGCGCGTCGACCAGTACCGCTCGCAGCGGCGCGGCGGCAAGGGTGTGCGTGGCGCGCAGCTGCGCGGCGACGACCTCGTCGAGCACTTCTTCACCACGACGACGCACCACTGGCTGCTGTTCTTCACCAACCTCGGCCGGGTCTACCGCGCCAAGGCGTACGAGCTGCCCGAGGGCAGCCGCGACGCCAAGGGCCAGCACGTGGCCAACCTGCTGGCGTTCCAGCCGGGTGAGCAGATCGCGCAGGTGCTCGACCTGCGCGACTACGAGGCCGAGCCGTACCTGGTGCTCGCCACGAAGGCCGGCCTGGTGAAGAAGACGCGCCTGGCTGACTACGACTCCAACCGCAGCGGCGGCCTGATCGCGATCAACCTGCGCGACACGGGTGTGGACGCCGACGGCAACGTCGTGGGCGACCAGCTCGTGGCGGCGCGGCTGCTCTCGCCGGACGACGACCTGCTCCTCGTCTCCCGCAAGGGCCAGTCGGTGCGCTTCACCGCCACCGACGAGGCGCTGCGCCCGATGGGTCGGGCGACGTCCGGCGTCACGGGCATGAAGTTCCGTGACGACGACAGCCTGCTGTCGATGGACGTTGTGCGGCAGGGCGAGGACGTCGAGGTGTTCGTCGTGTTCGCCAGCGGCCTGGCCAAGCGGACGCCGGTCGAGCAGTACCGCGTGCAGGGTCGCGGCGGTCTCGGCATCAAGGTCGCCAAGATGTCCGACAAGGGCGGCGACATCGTCGGAGCGCTGCTCGTCCAGGACGACGACGAGGTGCTCGTCGTGATGGAGAAGGGCAAGATCGTGCGCTCGCGCGTCGACGGCGTCCGCTCGACGGGACGCGACACGCAGGGCGTGCGGTTCGCGATGCCCGACAAGGGCGACTCGATCATCGGCATCGCGCGCAACGTCGAGCGCGAGGTCGAGGAGGAGGCCGACGCCGCGGCTGCCGACGGGGTCGACGAGGGCGTTTCGCCCGAGGATGGCGTACCGTCGGACGGTGAGACGGCCGCGCCCGCGGCCGGGGACGGCGCCGACGGCGCACCGGGAGGCGAGCAGTGAGCACGCCGGATCACGCGTACGGGTCGGGTGCCCGCCCGTTCACGGCGGGTGGCCAGACCGCCACCGCGACACCTGCAGCGACCTCCAGCGCTCGGCCGGCCACGGCCGCTGGTGCCCGGCCGGCGCCGCGGGGGCCGCGCAAGGTGCGGCTCACCCTCGGCAAGGTCGACCCGTGGTCGGTCATGAAGATCGGCTTCCTGCTGTCGGTCGCCATCGGCATCGCCCTGGTCGTGCTCGTCGCCGTCCTGTGGATGATCCTCGACACGATGGGCGTGTTCAGCGACGTCAACCGCACGGTAGGCACGGTGCTGGGCTCGTCGTCCGGATCGACGTTCAACCTGATGGACTACGTGGGCTTCGGTCGCGTCATCTCGCTCGCCACGGTGATCGCGGTGGTCGACGTCTTCCTGCTGACGGCGCTCGCCACCCTCTCGGCGTTCCTGTACAACGTCTGCGCGCAGTTGGTCGGCGGCGTGCAGATGACCCTCACCGACGACTGATCCGGTTTGGGAACGGGGTGCCCGCTGGGGTACCCTCGTGCGGCGCGCAGTCTGCGCCGTTGGGGCCTATAGCTCAGTCGGTTAGAGCGCTTCCCTGATAAGGAAGAGGTCACTGGTTCGAGTCCAGTTAGGCCCACGTCAGCCCGTTCGGGCTCGCTGCTCTCGGAGGTGTCCGATGAAGAAGCTGCTGCTCCTTGCTGCCGCAGGCGTCGGTGCCTTCGCCGTCTGGCGCAAGGTCGAGGCCGACAAGGCCGAGCAGAACCTCTGGGCCGAGGCGACCGACGCGGTCTGAGCTCGTCCCCGCGCTTCGGCGCGGAACCCGGGGACTCCCCCCAGGGGCCATGGCGCAATTGGTAGCGCACCTGCTTTGCAAGCAGGGGGTTAGGGGTTCGAGTCCCCTTGGCTCCACCGAGAGAAACACCAGTTGAGGCCCCTCACGCGAGTCCTTGACTACGCATTTGGTCCTGGCTGTGCCAAGCGGACGTGCCAAACACGTAGTTCAGCAGGGCCGGTCAAACGGTGCCAAAGCGGTGGGAGCAGCCGGATGGTAACCGGAGTGCGGGAGGTCCACCGGAGCCCCCAATGCCTGCCCCGCGGCTTGATGTTCCCTGCGTCCTGGCGCATGGCAGTCATGTCGCTCCTGCAGATCGCGTAGGACTGGCATCCACGGTCGCGGAGAACTTCGAAGGTAGTCAATGAGGTTGTTCCGCACCGCGTCAGCGTCCTTCTCCGGTGTGCTCACGACCCGGGCGTTGTTGCGCGCCGTCGACCTGCCGGTGCAGGCCGTTGGGAGGCTGCTAAGGAGGTGCTGGAGGTGCGCGGCGGATCGTCACACGGTCACCGACTCGGCAGGCACCCGAGCGGGCGCACGAGACGGCACAGCGTGTTTCACCCACCTGCGTGCTTTAGACGCCGCCGCTGGTGACGAACAAGGAACACAACTCGGTCTAGTGGAAGGGCGCATCGCCAGTGCAACCTCGTAAGTTCATCATCGCGGTCGCCGTCGCCGCTGCTGTGGTCGGCCCACTGGCCGTCGCAGCGCCCGCACAGGCCGCCACCCGCTCCCACTTCTCCCTCAAGGTTGCTGAACGTTCGGTGCTGTTGGGCCAGAAGGCGCACCTGCGCGGCTACCTCACGCCGGGGGCCAAGCGTGCGTACTCCATCCAGGAGTACACGCACGGGCACTGGGCGACCGTGTTCAAGTCCAAGACGTACGCCGACAAGCACGCCAACATCACCGCGCACTTCGAGACTCCCGGCCGTCACACGGTCCGGTTCTACGCTCCGGCCACCAGCCGCTACACGTCCGCGACGTCGAACACGGTGTCCTGGACCGTCGTGACGGCCTCGAAGGTGACCGCGAAGGCGTCCTCGACCACCGCGCTGGTCGGCGCTCGTGACGCGGTCACCGGCAAGGTCAGCCCGGCCGCCACCGGCCGCGTGATGACGTTGCAGCGCTGGACCGGGTCGCACTGGGTGTCCGTGCGGTCCACCAAGACCGTCAAGGGTTCCTACTCCCTGCCGGTCTCCACGACCACGCCGGGCGCCGCGACCTACCGGGTCGTCTCGGCGGCTCAGCCGCTGGCCACGTCCCTGGTCAGCGCTCACCTCACGGTCACCACGCTGGCTCGTTCGACGGTGACGGCGGCTCCTGACAAGACGTCAATGGTGTTCGGGGACGCGCTGTCCTACGTCAACGGCCACGTCACCCCGGCCGGGGCCACCCAGCGCAAGGTTCGCCTGTACAGCCTGGGCCACGACGGCAAGACCTGGTGGCAGGAGGACTACGTGTACGCCAGCGCGAGCGGCGCGTTCTCCTTGCAACTGCCCACCTCGGCCGGGGCGCACACCTACAAGGTGGTCGCCGACCGGGTCGGGTACTCCGCTGCCGCCACGTCGGCTACGTTCACGTTCACCGTGAAAAAGGCGCCGTCGACGGTGACCGCGACGGCGTCGGCGACCTCGGTGATCGCCGGGTCGGTCGTCACGATCTCCGGCGCGGTCTCCTCGGTCGACGTCCGCGAGGACACTCGCACCATCCGGCTGGAGCGCCTGGACGGCGACACCTGGGTGCAGATCGAGCATTTCGAGGCTGGCACCGACGGGCAGTACATGTTCAACCTGGACACCATGGACACCTCGACCTACGGCGGGCAGTTCGGTGAGCACTCCTACCGGGCCGTGGCCGTCGAGGGGTTCAGCGGGCTGGAAGCCGTCTCGGCCCCGTTCACGATCAACTTCGTGGACCCGACGACGACCGGCGTGCCCTGAGCACTGGATCTACCGGGAACGACCGGGCGCGAGGCTCTCCTCGTGTCCGGTCGTTTCCGTCCGAGACGGGCGCGGCCGCACCCGGCGACCTGTCTGGCCCGAGCGTTACCGTGGGTCGTGGCTGCCAGTCGCCTTCACACGAGCGCACCTCGCGCCGATCCAGGAGATGCGAAGGTTCGCTGACGCCTGCGAGGAGCACCTAGTGCGGAAGTCAAGGGATTGCGCGGCGGCGAGTTCCGATTCGACTTAGCCCGGCCCACCAGGATGCGCGAGGTCGTAGGCGCGCCAGACCTTCTGCGGGACGACCATCCGCCAAGCGTCGACGACGAGCTCGCGGGCCTCGGTCGGATCCAGTGCCGCGAGGTCTGCATGCACCCAGTTGAAGCGCAGGTCGGACTGGGCCGGCAGGTGAAACTTCTGAGGCTCGCTGGCGACGAGCGCCGCGCGTTCCTCCTTCGGGAAGGCGAATCCCATCAACATCTCGTCGGCGGAGAACGCGACGTAGACCAGCTGCTTCACGCGGAACTTCAGGCGGCCGTGAACGTACACCTCGTAAGACCGCTCGAGCTGGTGCCCGAGCGGCCGGACGTCGTCGAGCACCGCCATGGCCGCCTCCTCCTCGCTGTCACCGGAAGCCATCTTCGTCCTGTGTCACAGACTGCGTCGCCGTCTCGTCTTCATCGGTGAACGCACCACACTGACGAGGGAGCAGACGATGAAGGTGTTCGTGGCCGGTGGAAGCGGAGCCTTGGGGCGGCAGCTCGTGCCGCGGTTGGTGGCAGCGGGGCACACCGTGCACGCGATGACGCGCAGCGAGTCCAAGCGGTCGATGCTGCGCGAGCTGGGTGCGACACCGGTGGTGGCCGACGCGCTGGACGCCGACCAGGTGGCCGCGGCCGTGGCGGCGGCAGACCCCGATGTCGTCGTCCACCAGCTCACGGCGATCGGGGCGATGGACCTGCGCCACTTCGACCGCGCGTTCGAGCAGACCAACCGGCTGCGCACCGAGGGCACCGACCACCTGCTGTCGGCGGCGCAGGCCTTGGGGGTCAAGCGGTTCGTGGCGCAGAGCTACTTCGGTGGCTACGACCGGACGGGTGCGATGGTGAAGTCGGAGGACGCGTCGTACGGGACGACACCGCCCACCGGCATGGAGCGGACGGTCGCGGCGATGAAGCACGTCGAGGACGCCGTCGCCGCGGCGACCTGGACGGAGGGCGTGGTGCTGCGGTACGGCGGCTTCTACGGTGCGCACACGTCGCTCGGGGTCGGCGGCGAGCAGACCGAGGCGGTGCGTCGGCGCAAGATGCCGCTCGTCGGCGACAGCCCGGCGGTCTGGTCGTTCATCCACGTCGCCGACGCGGCCGAGGCGACGGTGGCAGCGGTGGAGCGGGGCGAGCCCGGCGTCTACAACGTCGTGGACGACGAGCCGGCGACCGTGGCGACGTGGCTGCCGTACCTGGCCGACGTACTCGGCGCGAAGAAGCCGATGCGCGTGCCGGTCTGGCTGGCGCGGGTGGTCGCCGGGGAGACTGCCGTCGTGATGATGACCGAGCTGCGCGGCGCGTCGAACGCCAAGGCCAAGCAAGAGCTGGGCTGGGCGCCGGCGCACGCGACCTGGCGCGACGGCTTTCGCGAGCTGGCAACGGCATCCGAGCGGGTCGGCACCGCGTGACGCAGACCGACGCGCTGCTCACCGAGCTGCGGCCGGTGGCGTTCGGCATCGCGTACCGGATGCTCGGCAGCGTCAGTGAAGCTGAGGACGTCGTCCAGGAGGCGTTGCTGCGGGTGCACCGTGCGCTGGAGTCGGGTGAGCAGGTGCGGTCGCCGCGCGCGTTCACGGCGACCGTGACGACGCGGCTCGCGATGGACGAGCTGCGGTCGGCGCGGGCACGGCGGGAGCGGTACGTCGGCGACTGGCTGCCCGAGCCGGTGATCACCGACGGCGGTGCCGATCCCGCCGAGCAGGCGGCGACGGCGGACTCGTTGTCGCTCGCGCTGCTCGTGGTGCTCGAGAGCCTCTCGCCCGAGCAGCGGGCGGTGCTGCTGCTGCACGACGTCTTCGGCTACGGCTACAACGAGATCACCGAGATCGTGGGCAAGAGCGAGGCGAACGTGCGGCAGCTCGCCGTCCGGGCGCGTCGGCACGTGGAGGAGCGGCGGCCGAGGTACGCGACGACGTCCGAGCGGCGGGCGGAGCTGGCTGAGCGGTTCTTCGCGGCGGCGCGCGAGGGTGACCTGGCCGGCCTGGAGTCGCTGCTCGCGCACGACGTGGTGCTCGTGGGGGACGGCGGCGGCAAGGCACCCTCGCTCGCCCGCTCGCAGCAGGGGCGGAGTCGAGTGGCGCACACGCTCACGAACTGGCTGGGCGTGCTGCGGCGGCTGCCCGACGTCGAGATCAGGCTCGCGGAGGTCAACGGCGACCCGGGTGCGCTGTTCTCCGTGGGTGGTCAGCTGTATGCGGTGTGGGCACTGGATGTCGTGGGCGGGGAGGTGGCCGGCGTCCGGGCGGTGGTGAACCCGGACAAGCTGGCGCACCTGGGTCCGGTAGGAGATGCGAGCGCGCTGGTCCGCCAGCTGCGCGCACGCCCGGGTGAGTGAACGAGCTTCTCCCGCCGTGCACCCGCCTTGACAGTTCTGAACGTGTTCAGAACAATGATGGCATGAGTCTTCGGATGTCGCGTGTGGTGCAGTCATCGGCGTTGTCGCGCAACTCCGCCGAGGTCTTCAGGGCCGCGGACCAAGGCGCAGTCGAAATCACCCGGCGGGACGGAGAGACCCTCGTCCTCACCCGCAAGAGCGAGGTCGAGCGACAGGGCACAGTGCTCCGCATGGCCGCTGACTTGATCGCGGCTTCACTCGGACCTGAGAGTCAGCCGTTCGTGGACCGACTGCAGGATCGGTTCCCGTGGATGCGCTTCCTCAGCGAGTCCGAGCGGCAGACGTTCGCCACGGAGATCGTGCGGAGCGCCCGAGGCTGCGCGGCAGTCCAGGACTTCGAACCGTTTCTCGTCGACCTGCACGAGTGGTTCACCACAGCGCAGGCGAAGGCGGCTGGATTCACCGCCGACGACGCCCTCGACTGGTACGACGACCTGCCCGAGGCGACCGACCCGCGTCAGGCCTGATGGCTAAGCAGCACGAGGTTCCACGTCCCCTCAAGAAGGCTGAGTTCACGATCCTGTTCGGCACTCGTCAAGCCGAGGCTGGGTGGACGGATCTGAAGGCGACCCAACGCAACGCCCTCGTGGACGCCTGGGATTTCCTGACCAAGCAACCGACAGCGCGGCAGCCGAAGAATCATCCTCTGAAGGGTGATCTGGCCACCGTGACTCACCGCGGCGCCACGCACGAGCGCTGGCAGCACGAGCTCAGCCACGGAGCTCGCATCTGGTTCTACGTCGATGGCCGCACCGTGGTGCTGATCGACTGTCACACCCGTCACCCGAACGAAACGAAGTAGGTTCGCGCGCAGGGGATATGGCCTCGAGGGTCAGCTGGCGTCGAGGAAGCCCTGGAAGCGCTCCTCCAGGAGGGTCGGATCCGGGCGCTCCGCCCGGCGTTGAGGCAGCACCATCAGCTTCTTGCCGTGGAACTCCTGGATCCCGTGGCGGAGCATCGGTCCGTCGACCTCGCGAAGGATCTCGTCGTTGACCCGCACTTCATAGCCGGGCGTGATTCCCATGATCCGACGGTCGTACGCCGCATGGTGCATCTTGCACAGCGTCAGACCGTTCGTGACCACCGGGCGCCCCCCCGCCGCGTCCTCCTGGATGTGGGCCGCATCGAGCAGATCGCTGTGGCGGAACGAGCACACCGCGCAGGACGTGTTGTAGGCACGGAGTACCGCGGCGCGGAACGGTCGTTGGTGCAGGCGGATCTTGGTGAGCTGCTGCCGGTACGACGTGTCCAGCTCGAGGTCGACCGAGGGCCAGGTGATGTCCGGTTGCGGAACCGCGTCGATGTCGACGACGAACTGCCGAGACGGGCGCTCTTCGTCGACCAGGTAGATGGGGTAGAGCGCGCTGTATCCCCCGCCCTGGACACCCAGCCACCAGATGAGTGGAAGCCGCTCGACCATCGCCGACCTCAGGGCCCGGTTCTGGTAGTGGTTAGGGTCGTCTCCGCGCATCTTGTAGCGATACAGGCCGTCGGCGCCCACGGCATCGTCGTACGGACGTCGCGAGCCTTCGGGGCGGTAGACCGTCCGGATGGACAACGCGGCGCCGAGCTGCCCGGGCTTCCAGATGCCCTGTTGGGTCGGCATCAGCCGGACGGTTTCACCCAGTAACGGGAGGTTGCTGGTGTCGTCCTGGGAGAAGGTCTCGTGGCCCTTCGCCCGCTCACGGTCGAGCCAGGCGAAGGCAGCGTGCCTGATCGCCAACTCCCGCAGCCGTTCGTTGGGGGTCACGAGCGAGATCATCGCAGCTCGCACCGGCTCGAGTGAGTGATGCAGACACCCGCGGTTCTCGTAGGGTCGAGCGCATGAGTGCACTCGAGCTGATGAGACTCATGAACCTCGAGCGGCAGGGATGGAACTCGCTGACCCGGTCCGAGGGCGGGGACTTCTACGGCCGCCTGATGACCGACGACGCGGTGATGATCCTCGTCAACGGCATGGTGCTCGACCGAGCCACGATCACGGCATCGCTGAACGACTCACCGCCGTGGGACTCCTTCGAGCTCACGGACGAGCGGCTCGTGCCAGTCAGTGGCGACGTCGCAGCCCTGGTCTACCGAGCCACCGCCTCCCGGGCCGGCGAGAAGCCCTTCGTCGCGCTCATGACCAGCGTCTACCGGCGGGTGGACGGCGCACCTCGGCTCGCGCTCTACCAGCAGACGACGATCACCCACTGATGCCACAGGACGTCGCGCACCACGACTGGTTCATCGAGCCGCGCGAGATCGACCGGCACGTGTCGCGCCGGGGCCGCGCGCACGCCTACGAGCACCTCGACCCCCGGACGACGGCACTGGTCGTCGTGGACCTCGTGCCCTTCTTCGTCGACGAGTCCGCGTACGTCCGTGGCATGGTCCCGACCATCAACCGGCTGGCCACCCACCTGCGAGCGCACGGCGGAACGGTCGCCTGGGTAGTTCCGCGCACCCAGCCGCCGACCCCGGTGACCCGTGAGTTCTACGGCGACCGCGTCGCCGAGCTGTACGCCGGCTCGGGAGGCGAAGGCCCACCGCGCCAACGACTTTGGCCAGGCCTCGACGTCGATCCCACTGACGTCGTCGCCGACAAGTCAGGCCCGAGCGCCTTCTTCCCCGGCACCTGCGATCTCCACGACGAGCTGACCACACGTGGCATCACCACGCTGCTGGTCACCGGCACCGTCACCAACGTGTGCGTCGAGTCCACGGTCCGCGACGCGGCTGCGCTCGACTACCGGGTCGTGCTGGTCGCCGACGCCTGCGCCGCCGTTCGCGACCAGGACCACAACGCGACTCTGCACGTGGTCTACCGCAGCTTCGGCGACGTGCGATCCGCCCACGACGTCATCGGTCTCCTCGACGCCGACCGGCCGTCACCTACCTGAGCGCAGCTCGAGGTGCCTGGGCGCCGGCCCGTTGCTACGTTCGCGCGCGATGACGGCCGCCGGCACGGCCGCGAACAGGGGGAACCACGTCAAGTCGACGGCCACGGACGGCGACGAGACCGTCGTCAGCCTGCGCGCAGACATCCTGTTCGCCTTCGGTCGTGCCGACCTACCTGCCGCGGCGGCCGCGAAGATCGGTGATGTGCTCACCACGGTGCCCCAGCGAGCGAGTCGGAAGGTCTACGGCCACACCGACTCGGTGGGCGACGACGCGCACAACAGCGCCCTCTCGCTCGCTCGGGGCAAGGCGGTCGCAGCACTCGTGCGCCGAGCGCGGCCGGACCTGACGCTCGACGTCCGTGGGTTCGGTGAGAGTCGGCCGGTCGAGCCCAACACCCGCGGCGGCAAGGACAACCCCGAGGGTCGCGCCGCGAACCGTCGCGTCGGGCTGCGCTACTCCCGCTGAGTGCCCCGGACTGTCGGACCTCGGTGGTTCGCTCGTCTGAGTCGCGAGCCGAGGAGCACCCATGGACTTCAAGATCGAGCTCATCCCGCTGGCCGTCGCGGACGTCGACCGCTCGGTCGCCTTCTACGGCGACCGGGTCGCCTGGAATGTCGACCACGACGTGACGGTGCATGCCGGCCTGCGGTTCGTGCAGGTCACTCCCCCTGGATCGGCCTGCTCCTTCTGCTTCGGCATCGGACTGGAGATGATGCCGCCGGGATCCCAGCAGTTCATACAGGTGGTCGTCGAGGACGCCGACGCGGCGTGCGCCTACCTGCGCGAGCGGGGGGTGACGTGCCCCGACGTCGAGGAGCTGGCGTGGGGCCGGTTCGTTCGATTCGACGATCCGGACGGTAACCGCTGGGCGTTGCAGCAGATCGTCCGCAGCTGACCTCCGCCGCGCGCGAGTGACGTGGGCAACACCTCCTCAACCCCCCACGTCGTCTGCCGATACAGCCAACGTCGCCAACCTGTGCGATATCACATATCTGCGGGCTGGCCCGCAACCGTCGGGACGCCGCAGTCGGGGGCAGGCGACCTAGAGAGCTGAGGAACTCCGTGTCCACCACCCAGGTGAGCGGCGCCGTTGCCGCGCAGGGGCGCCGCTCGGGCGTCATGCACGTGGTGCGCGACCTGCGCATCGGCATCAAGATCACCGCTGTGCTCGGAGTGCTTCTGCTGGTGGCGCTCGTCATCGGGTTCACGGGCTACTCCGCCGTCCGCAGCTTGGGCGGGGTGCGTGATGCTGAGGTCGGGCGCGAGGTGCCGTACCTGCAGGCGCTCTACACCATCCGGCTCACCGCCAAGTCGATGGCGAACGACGAGCGAGGTGCCCTGCTCACCGGCGAGGCATCCTACGGTGAGGAGGTCGCCAAGCGGGAGAGCAAGCTGCAGGACACGATCGCCACGGCTGGCCGTCTCGCCCCTGCCGGGCAGGCGCGTCAGCAGTTCGATCAGGGTGTCGAGCAGCTCCGCGCCTGGACCACCGTGGTCGACCAAGTGCTCAAGCTGCGGGCCACGAACCCGGCAGCGGCCACCCAGTTGGCCCTGACCAAGAGCCGTGACCTGCGCAAGGTGTACGAGGACACCTTCGACGAGGTCACTACAGAGGCAGAGAAGTCCCTCACGCGCGGTACGGAGTTCCACGACGGCGTCAAGCGCTCGCAGACGACCCTCGTGGTGACGGTCGGCGTCGGGGTGCTGCTCGCGCTGCTGGCCGGCTGGGTGCTGATCCGCAACATCGTGCCCCGGCTGAAGCGGCAGGCGGAGACGCTCAGCGCGGTCGCGACCGGTGATCTGACCGTGTCGGTGCCCGACTCCAGCCGCGACGAGATCGGCGCCATGGCGGCGGCCCTCAACACGGCCACCGGCTCGGTCGGAGAGGTCGTGCAGGCGATCCGCCTGAACGCGACCGACCTCGCTGCGGCCGCGGCCCAGCTGACGGCGACCTCGCACGCGATCGCCGCGTCCGCCGACGAGTCCGCCGCGCAGGCCGGCGTCGTGTCCGCCGCCGCCGAGCAGGTCTCCCGCAACTCCCAGACGGTCGCGGCCGGCACCGAGGAGATGTCGGCGTCGATCCGCGAGATCGCTCACCAGGCCACCAGCGCGGCGGGTGTCGCGGCGCAGGCCGTCGGTGTGGCCACGGCGACCAACGCCACGATGGCCAAGCTCAACGAGTCCTCCACCGAGATCGGCAACGTCATCAAGGTGATCACCTCGATCGCCGAGCAGACCAACCTGCTGGCGCTCAACGCCACCATCGAGGCGGCACGAGCCGGCGAGGCCGGCAAGGGCTTCGCGGTCGTGGCGGGCGAGGTCAAGGAGCTGGCTCAGGAGACCAGCAAGGCCACCGACGACATCGGGCGCCGCATCGAGACGATCCAGGCCGACACCGAGGCGGCCGTCGCGGCGATCGGCGAGATCACCGAGATCATCACCCGCATCAACGACACCCAGGTCACCATCGCCTCCGCCGTCGAGGAGCAGACCGCCACCACCAACGAGATGAGCCGCAACGTCGCCGAGGCCGCCACCGGCTCCGGCGAGATCGCGCAGAACATCACGGTGATGGCCCAGTCCGCCGCCGACACCAGCGGCAGCGCCTCCGCGACGCTCGTCGCCACCGAGCAGCTGCGGCGGATGTCCACCGAGCTCGAGGAGCAGGTCTCGCGCTTCCGGGTCTGACAGCGGCGTGAGGCCGGACGCCGCGCACACGGGAGCGCGCGGCGTCCGGCGCGTCGCGATCGGTCTGGTTACTCTTGAGTAGGCAGGGGCTGCCCAGGAGGTCCACCGTGGTGAGCTTGACGAGCGCGACCCTGCACGGGCACGCCCTGTCGTACGTCGACAGCGGGCGCGGCCCCGCCGTCCTGTTCATCCACGGCCTGTTGGGCTCGCACCGCAACTGGACCCACCTCGTCGAGGCGCTGGACCACGAGCACCGGGTGATCGTCCCCGACCTCTTCGGGCACGGTATGTCCGACAAGCCCCGCGGCGACTACTCGATCGGCGCCCACGCCGCCACCCTGCGCGACCTGCTCGACCGCCTCGACGTCGACCGGGTCACTCTGGTCGGTCACTCGCTGGGCGGCGGTATCGCGATGCAGTTCTGCTACCTGTTCCCCGAGCGGGTCGACCGCCTCGCGCTGGTCGCCAGTGGCGGGCTCGGCCGCACGGTCAGCCCACTGCTGCGCTCGGCCACGCTGCCCGGCGCCGAGTGGGTGCTGCCCGTGCTCGCCTCGCCGTGGGTGCGCGGCAGCGTCGACACGGTGGGGCGAGCGCTGTCGCTCACCGGCTGGCGCGCCGGCGCCGACGCGCGCATCGCCTGGGAGAGCTTCGCGTCGCTGTCGGACGCCGAGAGCCGGCGCGCGTTCCTGGCCACCACCCGGGCGGTGATCGACGCCGGTGGCCAGTCCATCAGCGCGCACGACCGGCTCGCCGAGGCCATCACCGTGCCGACGCTGGTGGTGTGGGGGGCCCGCGACCGGCTGATCCCCGCCGGCCACGCCGAGCGCGCCCGCAGCGCCTTCACCGATGTGCGCGTCGAGGTCTTCGAGAGCGCCGGGCACTTCCCGCACCTGGAGGAGCCCGAGCGGTTCGCGGCGGTGCTCAGCGACTTCATGACCTGAACGACCTGACCGACCTGACCGACCTGAACGACAGCGCAGAAGTGGCCCACCCGGACGCTGCCGGATGGGCCACTTCTGCGATCTGGACGCTCAGCTCTTCGGCGGAGTGAACTTCTTCGCGGCCGTCTTCTTGGCGGCGGCCGACCCGGGCTTGTCGGCGCTCGGCTCGGTGGGGCGCGGAGCGTCGTCCGACGTCGTGGTGGACGACGAGTCGGCCTTCTCGCCGGACTCCTCACCTGCGGACTCGGCGATCGCCTCCGCCGCAGCCGCCGAGTCGGGCGTCAGGCCCGTGACCTCAGCCTCACCGGGCCCGGCCGCGTCGAGCGAGCTGCTCGCCGCGCCCGTCCCGAGCGCCGACGAGGTCGACGACGAGGCGCTCGACCCGAACGAGGACGTCGACGGGTAGCTGCCGGCAGGCACCGCCCAGGGGTCCTCGCGCGGCTGCTGCTTCTTGAACACCGCCACCGCGGCACCCACCGCCGCGACGAGGGCCGAGAAGAGGAGCAGCTTGCGACCGCGGCGCTTGGGCTTGGCCACCGCGTCGCCCTTGAGCACGGCCACCGCGTCCCCGCTGCGGGCCTTGACGACGGCGCCGGTCGCGGCCGCCCCAGCACCGGCGGCGGCTGCGGCGTTCACGGCCTCGACCAGGCGCGGAAGCAGGTCGTCCACGATCTTGTCGCGTGCGGCGTCGACCGCGGGACTGACCTTGTCGACCGCGGCCTCCACCTTGGGTGCGGCGGCCTCCAGGCCCCGCTCGACGTGCGGCGTCGCCCAGTCCTTGGCGTCGCGCGCCTTCTCAGCGACGACGGGCGCGACCTTCTCGCGCAGGTGGTGGCTGGCCGTCGAGGCGGCGTCCTGGACCTGGGCCTTGGCCTGGTCCGCGCGGCTCTTCCTGAACACGTGCCCTCCCTGAGGTGATCGTGGGTCAGCGACGTCAGGCCGGTGAGCAGCCCGTCGCGCCGCACCACCCATCCTGCACTGATCTTGGCCCGCGCGCGCCCCGAGCGGACCGGTGCACCGTGCGGAGCCCGGCACGCGGCGTGCCAAGATGGCCGCATGAACGTCACGCTGCACACGAACAAGGGCGACATCAACGTCACGCTCTTCCCCGACCACGCGCCCAACACCGTGCGCAACTTCGTCGGGCTCGCCGACGGCACGAAGGAGTGGAAGGACGCCGACACCGGCGAGACGAAGACCGAGCCGTTCTACGACGGCCTGACCTTCCACCGGATCATCCCCCGCTTCATGATCCAGGGCGGCTGCCCGCGCGGCGACGGCCGTGGCGGCCCCGGCTACACCTTCGACGACGAGATCCACCCCGAGCTGAGCTTCACCAAGCCGTACCTGCTGGCCATGGCCAACGCCGGCAAGGTGGGCGGCAAGGGCACCAACGGGTCGCAGTTCTTCATCACCGTCGAGCCGACCACCTGGCTGCAGGGCAAGCACACCATCTTCGGTGAGGTCGCCGACCAGCCGAGCCGCGACGTGGTCGACGCCATCGTCGCCGTGCCCACCGGCCCGGGCGACGCCCCGATCGACCCCGTGGTCATCGAGCGCGTCACCGTCGACGCCGGCTGACCCGAGCCCTGAGGACGAGGCGGCCGCCCGGTGAGCGACGCGATGCTGCCGGGCGGTGCGCCGTCCGAGACCGGCTCGGAGCCGGTGTGCCCCCGTCACCCCGACCGCGTGAGCTACGTGCGGTGCCAGCGGTGCGAGCGTCCGGTGTGCCCGGAGTGCCAGCGTCCCGCAGCCGTGGGCGTCTAGTGCGTCGACTGCGTGCGTGAGCAGGCGCGCACCGTGCGGCAGGGGCGCACGGTGTACGGCGGGCGAGCGCGTGGCGGCAGCCCACTCGTCACGCTGGGTCTGATCGGCGCCTGCGTCGTCGTCTTCCTGCTGCAGCTCGTGCCGGGCAGCGGCGTCACCCAGCGCTTCGCGTTCGCGCCGGTGCTGGCCGACGTCGAGCCCTGGCGATTCGTCACGTCGGCCTTCCTGCACTCCACCGGCTTCCTGCCGCACATCGCCTTCAACATGCTGGTGCTGTACCAGGTGGGGCCGTACCTCGAGGAGCGACTCGGGCGGCTGCGGTTCCTCGCGCTCTACCTCGTGAGTGCGATCGGTGGGTCGGTCGGCTTCCTGGCGCTCGCCAACCCGGCCAACCCGTTCTCGTGGAACGCCGGCGTCGTCGGCGCCTCGGGTGCGGTGTTCGGGCTCTTCGGTGCGCTCGTGGTGGTGCAGCGGCATCTCGGCGGCACCAACCAGGGCCTGCTCGTGATGATCGGGCTGAACTTCTTCCTCGGCTTCGTCATCCCCAACGTCGCCTGGCAGGGACACCTGGGCGGCCTGGTCACCGGCGCGCTCATGGGGCTGGTGATGGTGGCGCCCGTGCCGCGCCATCGGCCCCTCGTGCAGCTTGCCGGGACGATCGGCGTGCTGCTGCTGCTGACCGGCGTCAGCCTGTGGAAGCTGTCCACAGCCGTCGGCGTCTGACCGCACCTCGAGCGTGCCGCGCAGGCGGGGTTATCCACAGGACTTTCCCCAGCCTGGGGATGGAATCACACCCGTGTAATCAGGTCCGACTGGGGAAGATCACTCCAACCCACGGTTGGTGCGGGGGCACCCCACTCCAATAGGTCTGGAGCAGGGTGCCACCGCGCCAACAGACGGGAGAGGTCGCTCAGCGCCAGCGGGTCGACATCATGAAGCCCGCCATGATCACGCCGAAGCCGATCACGACGTTCCACGGGCCGAGCGCCCCGAGGGGGTACTGGCTCTGGCTCAGGTAGAACACGACGATGTAGACGAGCCCGATGACCATCAGCGCCACCATCACGGGCGCCCACCACGACGGGCTCTGCTTCTTGCCCGTCGAGCGCTGCGGCGGGGGGGTGTAGTCGGGCTTCTTACGGGCCCTCGACTCGGGCACAGTGACTCCTAGGGTCGGCTGGTCGTCTAGCGTAGTGGGGTGCTCACCGCCCTGCGAAGACTGCGGCTCTCGCGGTGGGGTGTCGCCGTGCCGATCGTGTTCGCCCTGGCCGGCCTGCTCGCCACCACCAGCGCCCAGACGGCGCGTGGCACCGACCTGCGCTCGGAGGGGCGCACCGACACCGCCGACCTGATCCGCGAGCAGCAGCACCGCGCCGAGGTGCAGGAACGCGACGTCGCCCAGCTGCGTGACCAGGTCGAGCAGCTGTCGAAGCAGGCCGCCCCCGCCGGCTCGGAGCTCGAGCGGCTCACCGAGCGCGCGGCGGAGCTGGCGCCGGCCGCCGGCACCGTCCCCGTGCGCGGCCCGGCGCTGCGGGTCGAGCTGAACGACGCCACCCACGACGGCACCGTGCCCGACGGCTTCGAGCCCGACGACCTGGTCGTGCACCAGCAGGATGTGCAGGCCGTCGTCAACGCGCTGTGGAGCGCCGGCGCCGAGGCGATGATGCTCATGGACCAGCGGGTGATCTCGACCAGCGCCGTGCGCTGCGTGGGCAACGTGCTGATCCTGCAGGACCGCGTCTACTCCCCGCCGTACCGGATCACGGCGATCGGCGACGTGTCGGCGATGGAGCGCGCGCTCGAGAACTCCGAGGCGCTGCAGATCTACCGCCAGTACGTCGACGCCGTCGGGCTGGGCTACAAGGTGCAGCGGCTCGGCACGGTGCGGATGCCGGGCTACGAGGGTTCCCTTCTCATGCAGCGCGCCACGGTGGTTCATCAAGCGGTGGTGCGGTGAACGCACTGCGCGCGGCCGCCCGTGGCCTGGGTGAGCTGCTGGTGACGCTGGGCGTCGTGCTGCTGCTCTTCCTCGTCTGGCAGCTGTGGTGGACCGACGTCACCGCTGGCCGGGTGCAGGACCAGCTGACGCACCAGCTGCAGAGCTCCTGGCAGCCGCCGCCGCGCACCGGCCCGACACCCACGGCCGTGACGACCACTGCGAACGACGAGCCGCCACTGGAACTCGCGGACGGCAAGGCCTTCGCCCTCATCCACATCCCGCGGTTCGGCCGGAGCTACGTCCGCCCGATCATCCAGGGTGTCGAGCTTCCCGTGCTCGACCGGGGTGTCGGCCACTACCCCGGCTCGGCCGACCCGGGTGCCGTGGGCAACTTCGCCATCGCCGGGCACCGCGTGACCTACGGCAAGCCGTTCAACGAGATCGCCGAGCTGCGTCCCGGCGACCCGGTGGTCGTCGAGACGCGCACAACGTGGTTCGTCTACCGCGTGCAGCGCCATGAGATCGTGACTCCCGACCGGGTCGAGGTCATCGCGCCGGTGCCGGAGCACCCGACCGCGACCCCGACTGAGCGCATCATGACCATGACGGCGTGCCACCCCATGTACTCCGCGCGCGAGCGCTACGTGGTCTTCAGCCGGCTGGAGAGTCGGCTGCCCAAGACCGCGGGCGTCGTGCCCGACGTCCTGAAGTGAGGAGACTCGCGTGTACGGCTGGATCTGGCACCACCTGCCCGGCCCGGTGGCGGTGCGAGCGCTGCTCAGCGTCGTCCTCCTCGGCGCGGTGGTGGCGCTGCTCTTCGGCTGGGTCTTCCCCGCGGTGGCGCCGTACGTGCCCTTCAACGACGGGACGGTGAACCAGTGACCCAGCCTCGACGCGTGCTCGTCGTCGACAACTACGACAGCTTCGTCTTCACGATCGTCGGCTACCTCGCCCAGCTCGGCGCGCAGTGCGACGTGGTGCGCAACGACGCCGTGTCGACCGACGCGGCCGCCGGGTACGACGGCGTCCTGCTGTCTCCCGGGCCGGGCACGCCCGAGGACGCCGGCGTGTGCGTCGACATGGTGCACGCCTGCGCCGAGCGCCACCAGCCGATGCTGGGCGTGTGCCTGGGGCATCAGGCCCTGGGGGTCGCGTTCGGTGCCGTCGTGGGCCGCGCGCCCGAGCTGCTGCACGGCAAGACCAGCGTGGTGCACCACCAGGACGTCGGAGTGCTCGCCGGTCTGCCCGACCCGTTCACGGCGACGCGGTACCACTCGCTCGCCATCGAGCCCGACACCGTGCCCCCCGAGCTCGAGGTCACCGGGACGACGCCCGGCGGCGTGATCATGGCGGTGCGTCACCGCGACCTGCCCCTCGAGGGCGTGCAGTTCCACCCGGAGTCCGTGCTCACCGAGGGCGGCCACCGCCTGCTCGCGAACTGGCTGGCCGCCTGCGGTGACCCCGACGCCGTCGAGCGCTCGCACGGGCTGGCGCCGCTCGTGCGCTCGTGACGACGACGACCCCCGGGTGAAGCACCCAGGGGTCGCTGCCGTCACCGATCCGACACGGGCGGGCTAGTCCGTCGGCGTCGGTGTCGACGTCTGCGTGGGCGTCGCCGTCTCGCTGGGTGTCGCCGTCTCGGTGGGGGTGCTCGGAGCGGCCTTGGCGATCACCAGCTCGATCACCGTGCCCTGGTCGACGGTGTCGTTCTGGTGGGTCTGCGCCGTCACGGTGCCCTCGGGCTGGGTGCTCACGTCGTACTTCACCGCCTTCACCTTCAGGCCGGCGTCGGTGAGCGTCGTGGTGGCGTCGGCGAGCGGCTGACCGATGACGTTCGGCACCTTCACCTTGCCGCTCGCGACCTCGATCGACACCTTGGTGTCCTTGGCCACCTGGTCACCGGACGACGGGTTGCTCGAGACGACCCGGCCCTTCTCCTGCTCGGTGGTGTCGGTCTCGGTGACGTCGCCGAGCTGCAGGCCCGCCTGCTCGAGGGCCGCCTTCGCCTGGGCCTTGGTCTTGCCGACCAGGTCGGGGACCTGCACCGACTCCGGTCCCGTCGAGACCACCACCGTCACCGCGGTGCCTGAGTCGACCTGCGAACCGGACGCGGGGTCCTGGTCGATGATCTGGTCCTGCGGCACGGTGTCGTCGGCACGCGTGGTCTGCTCACCCAGCGTGAGGCCCTTGGCCTTCAGGGCCGCGGTGGCTTCGTCGACCGTCTTGCCGCTGAGGTCGGGTACCGCCACCTTCTGCACCACGGGGGTGTCGGAGCCTCCGGAGCCCAGCAGGCCCGGCAGCACCAGCACCGCGACGGCGATGATGGCCGCGGCCAGCAGGCCGAGGAGCACCCACAGCCCGGTGCGGTTCGGCTTGTCGTCGAACTCGTCCCCGCCGTTGCCGGGCAGGATCGCCGCCTCGGGTACGGCCGGTGGCAGCGTCGTCGTGGCCGCCGCTGCCGGCACGGCACCGAGCGCCTCCGTGGCGGCTCCGGCTGCGGCCGCTCCGGCCACGGCACCGAGCGCGGCGCTGCTGATCCGGCGGCCGGACAGTGCGGCGTCGACGTCGTCGCGGAAGTCGTCGGCGGTCTGGTAGCGGGCCCCGCGCTCCTTCCGCAGCGCGTGCAGCACGATCGCGTCGACGGCGTCCGGGACGTCGCCCGCCACGGAGCTGGGGGCGGGCGCGGCCTCGCCGACGTGCTGGTAGGCGACGGCGACGGGCGAGTCGGCGACGAAGGGCGGCCGGCCGGTGAGCAGCTCGAACAGCAGGCACCCGGCCGACTACAGGTCGCTGCGCGCGTCGACGGTCTCGCCGCGGGCCTGCTCCGGAGACAGGTACTGCGCCGTGCCGATGACCGCCTGGGTCTGGGTCATGGTCGCCGAGGAGTCGGCGATGGCGCGGGCGATGCCGAAGTCCATCACCTTGACGTCGCCCGTGGGCGTCACCATGACGTTGGCCGGCTTGATGTCGCGGTGCACGATGCCGGTGCGGTGGCTGTAACCGAGGGCCGCCAGGACGCCGGACATGACCGTGAGCGCCTCGCGCCACGGCATGGGACGTCCTGGGGCGACGAGCTCGCGCAGCGTACGGCCCTCGACGTACTCCATGACGATGTACGGCACAGGGACGCCACCCTCGACGGCGGGCTCCTCACCGCTGTCGTAGACCGCCACGATCGCCGGGTGGTTGAGCCCGGCGGCCGACTGCGCCTCGCGGCGGAACCGGGCCTGGAACGACGGGTCACGCGCGAGGTCCGAGCGCAGCATCTTGATCGCGACCGTGCGCCCGAGCCGGGTGTCGCGGCCGAGGTGCACCTCGGCCATGCCACCGCGGCCGAGCAGGTCGCCGATCTCGTAGCGTCCGCCGAGCAGGCGGGGTGTCGCGTTCACTTCGTGCCCTTCGTCGTCGAGCGGTTCGTGCGGCGGGCAGCGGCCGACGGCCTACTTCTTCTTGCCATGGCCATGACCCTTCCCCGGCTTGTCCTTCGGTTTCGGCTTGGCCTTCTGGGCCGGCTGGCTGGAGACGCCGTCGGCCACGCTGAGGGTGACCGTGTCGCCCGGGTGCAGCCCGCTGACCGGGGTCAGCGCGGTCACCGTGCCCTTCGTGCGCGAGCTGCGCACGGTGGTGGTCTTCGTCTTCAGCCCGAGGGCCTCGAGCTGCTTGGCCACCGTGGTCGCGCTGTGCCCGACGTAGTCGGACGCCGTGAGGGTGATGGCCTTCGGCGTCGCGGACGGTGTGCTCGTGCTCGGAGTCGGTGTCGGTGTCGCCGTGCGGGTGGCCGACGTGGCGCCCGCGGCGGGAGTCCCCCTGCCGCCCAACGAGCTGGCGAGCAGCGCGATGAGCACCGCGAGGGCCACTACCCCGATGACCCCGAGCAGCAGGGGCCGCCCGAGGGGCAGCTCGCTGACCACCTGCGTCGCCCCGGTGATGGCTTTGGAAGTGCCGGTGCGCGCGGCGGCCATGACCGTCGTCGGCTGCACCGGTGCGGCGACGCGCCGGCGGCCGCCAGCCGTCGGCTTCTCGACCCAGGCCTGGCGGATCGCGGAGTTCAGCCCGGCGCCCAGTGCGGTGCCGAAGGCCGCCGCGCTCACCGGCCGATCGGCGGGGTCCTTGGCCATGGCCTTCAGCACCTGGTCGGCGACCTGCGGCGGGATGTCGTCGGGCAGCGGCTCGGGGGCCTGATGGACCTGGGCCACGGCGGTGGCCACGACGGTGTCGGCGTCGAAGGGACGACGCCCGGTCAGCGCCTCGTACGCCACCACCCCGAGGGCGTAGAGGTCGCTGCGCGGGGTGGCCGGCCGCCCGAGGGCCTGCTCGGGCGAGAGGTACTGGGCCGTGCCGACGACCTCGCCGGTGCGGGTGATAGGCACCTGGTCGCGGGCGCGGGCGATCCCGAAGTCGGTGATCTTGACCTGGTCGTCGGCGGTGAGGAGCAGGTTGGCGGGCTTGACGTCGCGGTGCACGACGCCCGCGGCGTGCGCGGCCTGCAGCGCCGCAGCGGCCTGCTGGATGAGCGGTACGGCCATCGCGGTGGGCAGGGCGCCCTCGCGCTTGATGCGGTGCGAGAGCGCCTCACCCTCGACGAGCTCCATCACCAGGAACGCCGTGCCACCGTCCTCGCCGTAGTCGTAGACCGAGGCGATACCGGGGTGCGACAGCGACGCCGCGTGGCGCGCCTCGGCGCGGAAGCGCTCCAGGAACGTCTCGTCGTCTGCGTACTCGCGCCGCAGCAGCTTGACGGCGACCTCGCGCCCCAGCACGCCGTCGCGGGCGCGCCACACCTCGCCCATGCCGCCGCCGGCGATCCGCGACGTGAGCTCGTAGCGTCCGCCGACGCGCAGGCCGGGCTCGGGGTGGGCGGCGGTCATTGCAGCACCGCCTCCATCACGGCCTTGGCGATCGGCGCGGCGATCTTGCCGCCGAAGGCCTCGTTACCCGCCTTGCCGCCGTCCTCGACCACCACGGCCACCGCGACCTTGGGGTCGTCGGCGGGCGCGAACGAGGTGAACCAGGCGTGCGGCGGCAGCCCCTTGCCGTGCTGAGCCGTGCCGGTCTTGCCCGCGACCTTGACGCCGGGGATCTGCGCGCGCGTGCCGGTGCCGGCCTCGACGACCCGCTCCATCATGCGCGTGAGCTGCGCGGCGACGTTCGGGTCGACGGCCCGGCTCAGCTGCTGCGGGTCGGCCTGGTCGATGACGTCGAGGTCGGGGCTGCGCACCGTCTTCACCAGGTACGGCGACATCACGACGCCCTGGTTGGCGATGCCGGCGCTCACCATGGCCATCTGCAGCGGGGTCACCCGCACGTCGTACTGGCCGATGGCCGCCTGGGCGCTCTGCGGCGGGTTCATGTCGGCCGGCACCTGGCTGGGCGTCACCGGCATCGGCACGGTGAGCCGGTCACCGAAGCCGAACTTCTGAGCCTGGTCGCGCAGCGCGTTGCCGCCGAGCTTGAGCCCGAGGTAGCCGAACGCGGTGTTGCACGAGATCTGCAGCGCGCGCGTGAGGTCGACCTTGCCGCCTGGTCCGCAGGCGCCGCTGAAGTCGTTGGGGAGGTTGGTGCTGGTCTGCGGCAGGTCGAGGGTCGCCGGGCCGGGGATCTCGGAGTTCTCGTCGTACGTGCCGCTCGAGAGGGCCGCCGCAGCCGTGACGATCTTGAACGTCGACCCCGGCGGGTAGAGGTTGCCGCCGATCGCCCGGTTGACCAGGGGGTTGCCGTCGGCGGAGTTGAGCTGCTTGTAGGCCTTCGACACCGCACCGAGGTCGTGGCTCGACAGCGTGTTCGGGTCGTACGTCGGGTGGCTGACCATCGCGAGGATCGCGCCCGTGCGGGGGTCGAGGGCGACGACGGCACCGCGCTGGTCGCCGAGCGCGTCGGACGCCGCCTTCTGCACCTTCGGGTCGATCGTGAGCTCGACCGATGCGCCCTGGGGCGCGCGTCCGGTGAGCACGTCGACGACGCGGCGGTAGAACAGCGCGTCCGACGAGCCGGAGAGCAGGTCGTTCTCGGCGCGCTCGATCCCCGCGCCGGCGCCGTAGACGAACGAGTAGTACCCGGTGATGTGGGAGTACAGCTCGGGGTCGGAGTACTTGCGGACGAACTTCAGGTCGTCGTCGCTGGCCACGGAACGTGCGATGGGCCGCCCGCTCACCAGGATCGGGCCGCGCTCGCGGCTGTAGCTCTCGAGCAGCGTGCGGCGGTTGTTGGGCTTGTCGCGCAACGACGCCGCCTGCACGTACTGGATGTACGTCGACGACAGCAGCAGCGCGCCGAAGAGCACCAGCACGACGGCGGCCAGCCGGCGGATGGGAGCGTTCACCGCAGCTTCACCACCTCGGTGGGCGCGTCGTCGCCCGTCAGCACGTCCGCGGGGACGACGGGTGCCGGGCGCCGCGCCTGGTCGCTGATCCGCAGCAGCAGCCCGAGGATCGCCCAGTTCGCCACCAGCGACGAGCCACCGGCCGACAGGAACGGCATCGTCAGGCCGGTGAGCGGGATCAGCCGGGTGACGCCACCGACGACCACGAAGCACTGCAGCGCCACGGTGAACGCCAGGCCGGTCGCGAGCAGCTTGCCGTAGCCGTCGCGCACGCCGATGGCCGTGCGCAGGCCCCGCTCGACGAACAGCAGGTACAGCAGGAGCAGGGCGAACAGCCCGACCAGGCCGATCTCCTCGGCGAACGACGGGATGATGAAGTCGCTCTCGGCGTAGTACGTGAGGTCAGGGCGTCCCCGGCCGAGCCCGCTCCCCAGCAGCCCGCCGTCGGCCATGCCGAACATGCCGCGCACCAGCTGGTCGCTGACCTCCAACGCCTTGCTGGAGAACGGGTGCAGCCACAGCAGGACGCGGCGCTGCACGTGCCCGAAGAGCAGGTAGGCGACGTAGGAGCCGGCCACGAACATCGCCAGGCCGATCGCGATCCAGCCCTTGCGCTCGGTGGCGACGTAGAGCATCGCGACGAACAGGCCGAAGTACAGCAGCGACGAGCCGAGATCGCGTTCGAACACGAGCACCGCGAGGCTGAAGCCCCACGCCACCAGGATCGGCCCGAGGTCACGACCGCGCGGGAGGGAGATGCCGATGAACCGGCGTCCGACCAGGGCGAGCGAGTCGCGGGCCTGCACCAGGTAGCCGGCGAAGAACATGGCCAGGCAGATCTTGGCGATCTCACCGGGCTGGAACGACAGCGGGCCGAGGCCGATCCAGATCCGCGAGCCGTTGATGTTCTTGCCGATCACCGGCAGCAGGGGCAGCAACAGCAGCCCGATACCGGCGGCGAGCGCGGTGTAGGTGTAGCGCTGCAGCCGGCGGTGGTCGCGCACGAACCACAGCACGGCCAGGCACAGCACGACGCCGATGGTCATCCACAGCAGCTGCTTGGCGGCCATGCCGCCGCCTGTGCGCTGCTCGGCGAGGTCGAGGCGGTGGATCATCACCAGCCCCAGGCCGTTGAGCACCGTGGCGATCGGCAGCAGGACGGGGTCGGCGTACGCGGCGCGCCAGCGCAGCAGCAGGTGCACGGCACCGACGAGCACGATCAGGCCGAGGCCGTAGGTGAGCAGGCTCGGCGGCAGGCTGCCGTCGACGGCGATCCCGACGTTGGCGTAGGCCAGCAGCACGATCCCGACGGCGAACACGAGCAGCACGAGCTCGACGCCGCGGCGCGTGCGCGGCACGACCGTGGTGACGACCGACATCAGCCCACCTGCCCGCAGTCGGTGGGGGTGGTGACGGCACTGGCCGAGGGACTGGGCGTGGGAGCCGGGGCCGACGTAGCCGTAGCCGTCGCCGCGGGGGTCGCCGCGGGGGTCGCGGTGCGCGTCGGGGTCGCCGCGGGCGTGGCGGACGGCGTGGGTGTGGCGGACGGCGTCGTCTGCGAGCAGGCCTGGGTGCGCAGCTCGCTCACCTTGTCGCGGGCGGCCCCCAGGTCGGCCACGGTGATACCGCCGCGCACCTGCTCGGCGGAGTACTCGGGCAGCTGGTCGAGCGTGACGTCCTGCCGCTCGTAGACGTGCGACATGCGCACGGGGCCGATGTCCTGTGGCAGCCCGCGGTAGATCGCGACGTTCTGCCCGACGGCGCCCACGTAGTACTGCTGCTGGCTCCAGGCGTAGGCGGCGTAGCCACCGGCGCCGAGCACGGCAGCCACGACGAGCGCCGCGAGCACGCGCAGGGTCCAGCGCCGGCGGGAGGCGGGCGGCCCGACCACGGGCTCGTCGTCGACCTGCTCGACCTCCTCGGCCGGCTGCGGGCGGCTGAGGGCGGCGGCCTTGGCGGCCGGTGACTGCGGCTCGGCGGTGCGGGCTGCGGCATGGACGGCGGCCGAGCCCACCGTCTCGGGCACCGAGCTCGGCGGGGCGTCGGCGGCGTCGACCACGTGCGCGACGACGCAGGTGATGTTGTCGGCCCCGCCGCCGCGGAGCGCGAGGCTCACCAGGGCCTCGGCGCAGGTGGCCGGGTCGTCGTGCTCGGCGAGCAGCTCGGCGAGCGTGTGGTCGCGGACGACGCCGGTGAGCCCGTCGGAGCACACGACGTAGCGGTCGCCCACCCGCGTCTCGCGCACGGACAGGTCGGCTTCGTCGTCCGGGTGGCCGCTGAGGACGCGCGTGATCACCGAGCGCTGCGGGTGGCGCTCGGCCTCCTCCTCGGTGATCCGTCCGTCGTCGACGAGGCTCTGCACGAAGGTGTGGTCGTGGGTGAGCCGCGACAGCTCGCCGTCCCGCCAGCGGTAGCAGCGCGAGTCGCCGATGTGGGCCATCGAGATGCGCTGACCGTGCAGCACCACGGCCGTCGCCGTCGTCCCCATGCCCTGCAGGGTGGGGTCGCCAGCGGAGCGCTCGCGCAGCTCGGCGTTGGCCTCGTGCAGCGTGCGCTCGAGCTGGGCCAGCGCGTCCCCGCCGTGCGACTCGCCGTCGAGCGCGACCAGCCGGCCGAGCGCCACCGAGCTCGCGACGTCACCGGCTGCGTGGCCGCCCATGCCGTCGCAGACGGCGAGCAGGTGCGGCCCGGCGTAGCCGGAGTCCTGGTTGTTGGTGTAGCGGCCGAGCCCGATGTCCGAGCGCGCCGCGAACCGGAAGGCCATGGGCATCGGCGGCTACCTACGCAGCTCGAGGACCGTGGTGCCGATCCGCAGGGTGGAGCCCACCTGCAGCTTCTGCGGCGAGGTGAGGCGCTGGGTGCCCGAGAACGTGCCGTTGGTGGAGTCGAGGTCCTCGACGTACCACTCGCCGTTCTCCGGGTAGATGCGCGCGTGCCGGCCGGACGCGTAGTCGTCGTCGAGCACGAGCGTCGACTCCGGGTTGCGTCCGATGAGCACGGAGTTCTGGCCCAGGGTGATCGTGGTGCCCTTGAGCGGGCCCTCGGCGACCAGCACGTGCGACGGCGTCCGGCGGCTGGTGCGCTGACCGCGCCGCGCGGCCTGGGCAGGCTGCGGCGCGGCGGCGGGACGCGGTGCGCTGCGCTGGGTGACCTTCGTGCCGAACAGGTCGCCGCGCAGGACGCCGACGACCGAGAACACGAACACCCACAGGACCGCGAGCAGCCCCAGTCGGACGACGGTGACGGTGAGCTCGCTCATCGTTCTCCGCTGCGGTAGACGGCCCGGGTGCGGCCGAGGATGATCGTCGACCCCTCGACCAGCTGCGTCGCGGTGATCCGCTGGGTGTCGACGAAGGTGCCGTTGGTGGAGCCCAGGTCGCGCACGGAGGCGACCAGGTGCGGGCCGTCGGCCGTGACCCGGATCTCGGCGTGCTTGCGGCTCACCCCGGGGTCGTCGAGCACGATGTCGGCGTCGTCGCCGCGGCCGATCACGGTGATGCTGCCGACGAGCGGGTACGCCTGCCCGTCGACGTCCAGCCACGGACGCCGGGCCGGCGTGGTCTGCGTGACCGGGCCGGGGTCGGCGTGCACCGGCGGCCGAAGCACACCGGGGCCGGTCTCGGGGTCGCGGGGGATCGGTGCCGGCGAGGGACCGCGCTCGGCGCGTCCCTTCACGGTGGCCGCCCGCACCCGGAAGACCCCCGTGTCGAGGTCGGGGACCTCCTCGAACTCGACCGTCACCGGGCCGACGAACGCGTACCCCTGCTGCTCGGCGTGCTCACGCAGGTTGGCGGCGAACTCCTCGGCCAGCGCGTCGGCGTAGTCGTAGAGGCGGTCGTGGTCGGTGGAGCCGAGCTCGACGACGAACGCGTTGGGCACGAGCGTGCGACCGCGGCCGACGACGGCGGCCCGGTCGTCCGCAGCGCGGCGCAGGGCGCTCGCGATCTCGACGGGCTGAACCTCTGAGCGGAACGCCTTGGCGAACGCGCCGTTCACGGCTCGCTCGATGCCCTTCTCGAACCGGTCGAACACCCCCACGCAGCACCTCCTTCGCGCTCGCTCACTCATCGGGACGACCGCGGATCGCGGTGACCGCCGCCGGGCGCGGGGCAGCGTGCAGTCGCGGGCGCTGGCCTGGCCTGCGCTCAATCCTAGCCGTGGACGGGATCAGCGCCCGTCCGTGCTAGCCTGAGCGGCGAACTTCGGGGCTCGGTCTCGGCTGGGCGCACGGAGTTCATGCGCGAGTGGCGGAACGGCAGACGCGCTGGCTTCAGGTGCCAGTGTCCGAAAGGGCGTGGGGGTTCAAATCCCCCCTCGCGCACGCACAGCCCCGGCGACCATCCTCTGGTCCCGGGGCTTTTCGCTGCCCTGACGTTGATCACGTTCAGTGGGCGACACTCCGCTTGCTGAGGGTTGTACCCCTCGACAAGCGGCAGCATCCCTGGACAAGAGCGCCGGCGGGTGCGAGCGAGCGCGGTGAGGCTCGCCTGGTCGTGGGTGACCCAGAGAGCGCACGGGCGGCATGTCGGACCTCTGTAAGGTTGTACATTGCACGAAGCAACGCTGTGCCGCCTGAGACGAGGAGCCCATGGACGCCGTCACCGCCCCACCCCAGCCGGTGAACGAAGCAGTACGCACCTACGCACCAGGCAGCGCGGAAGCGGCCGCCCTGCGCCGCGAGCTGGACTGCCTGGCCTCCGCACGCCACGACGTGGGGCCGGTCATCAACGGGCGCGTCGAGCACGAGAGCGACGAGCGAGTCACCATCACCCAGCCGCACGACCGACACACGCTGTTGCTCACGGCCTCCGTGACCAGCCCCGACCAGGCGGTGCACGCCGTCGACTGCGCCGTGAGGGCCGGGGCTGCGTGGCGTGAGGCGTCCTTCGACGACCGGGCCGCCGTGCTGCTGAGAGCCGCCGACCTGCTGTCGGGCCCCTGGCGCGCGCGGCTCAACGCGGCCACGATGCTCGGGCAGTCGAAGTCCGTGCACCAGGCGGAGATCGACGCCGCCTGCGAGCTGGCCGACTTCTGGCGGTTCAACGTCCACTTCGCGCGGCAGATCCTCGCCGAGCAGCCGCTCGCCAGCTCACCCGGCACGTGGAACACCCTCGACCACCGTCCGCTCGAGGGCTTCGTCTACGCGGTCACGCCCTTCAACTTCACGGCGATCGCCGGCAACCTGCCCACCGCACCGGCGCTGATGGGCAACGCCGTCGTCTGGAAGCCCGCGACGACCCAGCTCCTGGCCGCCGACCTCACCCTGCAGCTGCTCACCGAGGCCGGCCTGCCGCCGGGCGTGGTCACCATGCTCCCCGGCCCCGGACCCGACGTCTCCGACGTCGTGCTCTCCGACCGGCGACTGGCCGGGATCCACTTCACGGGGTCGACCGAGGTGTTCCGCCAGCTCTGGAAGCAGGTGGGCACTCGGCTCGACAGGTACTCCTCCTACCCGCGCCTGGTCGGTGAGACCGGCGGCAAGGACTTCGTCGTCGCCCATCCCAGCGCGGACGTCGACCGGCTGCGCACCGCACTCGTGCGCGGCGCCTTCGAGTACCAGGGCCAGAAGTGCTCGGCCGCCTCGCGCGCCTTCATCGCGGCGAGCGTGTGGGGAAAGCTCAAGGACGCCCTGGTGAGCGACATCCGGAGCATCGCCGTGGGCGACGTGCGCGACTTCAGCACCTTCATGGGCGCGGTCATCGACCAGCGCGCCTACCGCCGGCTCACCGAGGTGCTCGACCAGGCCCGCCACGACCCCACCCTCGAGGTGCTAGCGGGTGGTGGATACACCGACCGCGTCGGCTGGTTCGTCGAGCCGACCCTGCTGGTCGGCACCGACCCCACCCACGAGGTGTTCCGGCGTGAGTTCTTCGGTCCCATCCTGTCGGTCTACGTCTACGAGGACGGCGACTACGAGGACGTCCTGAGGCTCGTCGACTCGGGGAGCCCCTACGGCCTGACGGGTGCGGTGTTCGCGCGCGACCGGGCCGCCGTCGACACCGCGCGGCGGGCGCTGCGGTTCGCGGCGGGCAACTTCTACGTCAACGACAAGCCCACGGGCGCCGTGGTCGGCCAGCAGCCGTTCGGCGGTGGGCGGGCATCGGGCACCAACGACAAGGCCGGGTCGGCAGAGAACCTGCGGCGCTGGACGTCGACGCGCACCATCAAGGAGACCTTCGTCGCCGACACGGACTACCGCTACCCGCACATGGCGCCAGCCGTGGACGTCCCGGCGACGGGAACCGCGCTGTGAGCGCGCAGGCGACGACCGCGCCCCTCGAGCGGGACGGCGAGCAGTGCGTCTGCGGCGACGTGCTGCAGCCGTGCATCACCTGCGCGCAACCGCGCTGCTCGCGGTGCGACCCCTACCGCAGCGAGGACTGCCTGCGGGAGCTGGAGGCGCTGGACGCGGCCGTCGCGGCCGCCCGTGCACTCCCGTAACCGCCAGAGCCACGCCGCAGTCCACAGATTTCCCAGAACGTCATTGACGCCCGGTCGTCCACAAGTAACATGTCACATGTGATCGAGCCCACGACGGACACCCGTGCCCCCGCTACCGGTGATGACGAGGTCGAGGAGCCCACGCACCTGCACACGGGCAGTCACGACCTGCCGGTGAGCGAAGCGCTCGAGCGCTTCATGGCGCACGACTGGGCGACGCCGGCCACGCCCGCCGACGGCCCACGTGAGGCGGCCACCTGGGCGGCCAAACGGCGCACGCGGCTGTCCGAGCAGTTCGCTGGTGAGCGGGTCGTCGTGCCGTCGGGCACCTACCTCGCCCGGTCGAACGACCAGGACTTCCGGTTCCGCCCGCACTCGGACTACGTCTGGCTCACTGGAGACCAGACGTCCGACTGCGTCCTCGTGCTGGAGCCGACGTCCGGTGGCCACGACGCGATCCTCTTCCTGCGCCCGCGCGCCGAGCGTGAGGTCTCGCAGGAGTTCTGGCGCGATCGGCAGTACGGCGACTTCTGGGCGGGGCGGCGTCCCTCGCTCGCGGAGTCGATGGCCGACCTGGGGATCGAGTGCCGGCACGTCGACGAGCTGCCGGACTTCCTGCGCGCGCCCGCGCCCACGCGAGTGCGGCGTGGCATCGACGCGCGGGTGGAGGCAGCGGCCGGTGATGCTCGGGCCCGCGCCACCCTGAGCCAGGCCAGCCTCGAGGGTCTCGACTCCGAGCTGGCGGCGGCGTTGTCGGAGCTGCGGCTGGTGAAGGACCAGTTCGAGCTCAGCCAGCTGCAGGCGGCCGTCGACAGCACGGCGCGCGGGTTCCGCGACGTCGTCGCCGAGCTGCCGGCCAGCCGCGGGCACCGGCGCGGCGAGCGGTGGATCGAAGGCACCTTCTGGCGGCGCGCTCGGCTGGAGGGCAACGACGTCGGGTACACGAGCATCGTCGCCGGAGGTCCGCACGCCACCACGCTGCACTGGATCGACAACGACGGCCCGATCCGCGACGGCGACCTCCTGCTGCTCGACATGGGTGTCGAGACCGACGAGCTCTACACGGCGGACATCACGCGCACGCTGCCGGTCAGCGGCACCTTCACGCCCTTGCAGCGAGAGCTCTACGAGCTCGTGCGCCAAGCCCAGGACGCCGGTATCGCGGCCGTGCGGCCCGGCGCCGCCTTCCGCGACTTCCACCACGCGGCGATGAACGTCATGGCGCACGGCCTCGCCGACCTCGGCCTCCTCCCGTGCTCGGCCGAGGAGGCCCTCGACCCGAGCTCGACGATCTACCGGCGCTGGACCCTCTGCGGTACGGGCCACATGCTCGGGCTCGACGTCCACGACTGCGCGCAGGCGCGCGCCGAACAGTACCTGGACGGCGAGATCCGACCCGGTCACGTCCTCACCGTCGAGCCCGGGCTGTACCTGCAGGCCGACGACCTTCGACTGCCCGAGCAGCTGCGGGGCATCGGCATCCGCATCGAGGACGACCTCGTCGTCACCGAGGACGGCGCCCGGAACATGTCCGCCGGCCTGCCCCGCACGCCCGACGCCATCGAGGCGTGGATGGGTGAGCTGCTGCCCTGACCGTCGCCGGCGAACGCCCGGTGACCGCTCAACACCAACCCGATCAGGATGGAGTGCCCATGCAGATGCCCCGTGCGGTCATCCGGGGAGGGAGCCTGGCCGCAGCGGCAGCGCTCGCGCTCGCCGGCTGCAGCAGCCCAGGGAAGGCGGGATCGTCCGGTGAGTCCGGCGGCAAGGGCCGCACCGGCGGCACGCTGACGATCCTGTCGCTCAACCAGCAGCTCGACCACGTCGACCCGCAGCGCACCTACACCGGCGAGGACATGGCCTTCCTGTCCGGGTTCCTCACCCGCACGCTGACGGCGTACAAGCTGAGCGCCGACAACAAGACCGCCGGCGAGCTCGTGGGCGACCTGGCCACCGACACCGGCAAGGCGTCCGACGGCGGCAAGACGTGGGCCTTCACCCTGCGCGAGGGCGCCAAGTGGGAGGACGGCTCCGACGTCACCTGCGCCGACATCAAGTACGGCGTCTCCCGCACGTTCGCGCAGACGGTGATCACCGACGGTCCGACGTACGCGATCAGCCTGCTGGACGTGCCGAAGGACAAGGACGGCAACCCCACCTACAAGGGCCCCTACGAGACCAAGAACAACGACACGGCCGCGTTCGACAAGGCCGTGGAGTGCTCCTCGGACGGCAAGACGATCACCTTCCACCTGAACCAGCCGGCCGGTGACTTCAACTACACCGTGACGCTGCCGGCGTTCGGCGCGGTGCCGAAGGCCAAGGACACCGGCGAGAAGTACGACGACAAGATCGTCTCCAACGGCCCCTACAAGGTGGCGGAGTACTCCAAGGGCCAGCAGCTCGTCCTCGAGCGCAACCCCAGCTGGAGCTCGGCCACCGACTCCTACCGCCCGGCGTACCCCGACAAGGTCGTCCTGAAGTTCGGTCTCGAGCAGTCCGTGATCGGGCAGCGCATGCAGGCCGACGCCGGTGAGGACCAGACCGCCATCATGCGCGAGGGTCTCGACACCGCGTCGCTGACCGCCGTCTTCAACGACCCGAGGTTCGAGAAGCGTCGTGTGGACGCCCTCGACCCCTACGTGCGCTACATCGCCATCAACGTCACCAAGGTGCCCAACCTCAAGCACCGGCAGGCGATCCTGGCTGCTGCCGACCGCGCCGCGATCCGCACGATCGCCGGCGGTGCGTTCGCCGGCGACCTCGCCGATGGGATCATCAAGCCGAACCTCAGCGCCGACTACGCGGCCAGCGGGCTCTGGGACTCGCTGCTGGGCGACAAGGTGCCCGACACCGGCAACCCGGAGTTGGCCAAGAAGCTGATCGCCGAGTCGGGCGAGCCCATGCCGCCGCTGACCTTCGACTACGGCAAGACGCCGGACACCGACAAGCAGGCCGCCTCGCTGCAGAAGTCCCTGAGCCGCGCGGGCATCAAGCTCAAGCTCAACCCCATCGAGGCCGGACAGTTCTACTCCACGGTGCTCGATCCCGCCAAGGAGCACGAGCTGGCTCGGGCCGGCTGGGGCCCGGACTGGCTGAACGCCTCGACCGTCATCCCCGAGCTGTTCACCCCCAGCGGTGGCTTCAACCTCTCGCGGGCCAACGACAAGGCGTTCAACGAGAAGGTCAAGGCCGCCAAGGCCGAGACCGACCGCGCCAAGCAGGCCGAGATGTGGAAGGCGCTCAACAAGGAGGCCATGGCTCAGGCCTGGCTGATGCCGACCCTGCTCACCCGGATCCAGCGCCTGGCCGGCTCCAAGGTGGGAACGGCCCACGGTGACGGCGGCAAGATCTACGTCTGGTCGCCGTACGGCTCCTGGGCCTACGCGGACCTCTACGTGAAGTAGCGGTCACTCAGACTGTCGCCGCCTAGGGGCGCGGCGACACCCAGCAGGGCGGGCGTTGCGCGAGCGCCCGCCCTGCGCCATGTCCGGGCGGCTGCGCGACGCCTCGCCGGCCACGCCTCGAGAGATCGTAAAGAAACGGGCAAGAGCACCCAAAGACTTCGCTCAGGGCATTGAGCACTTACGTGACATGTGAAATGTTACAGCGCGGTCGGACCACCCCACCATCAGTCGATGGGTCCGGGGCCGCAGGTCCGGCAGTCACTGTCAGCCCAGGGAGAAGGCATGTCTTCAGTGAACTCGGTGAGCCCGGTCAATCCGGCACAACCCGCAGGTGTGGTGGCATGAGGTGGCCACGGGTCGGCGCCCGGATCGCCGCGCCACTGGCCTGCGCCGCACTGCTCACCGGAGCCGTCGGCGCCGTCAACGCCTCCGCCGCACCGGCGTCGTCCAGCGGTGCCCAGCGCACGCACTCGACGAAGCCGGCTCCGGCCTTCGTCACCGGTCAGGAGGATCCAGCACAGGAGGTCGCCGAGCGCACCCAGCGCCCGAACACCGCACTCACCCCGCCGCTTTCAGCAGATCGGCACCGCCTGCGGGCGCGCGCTGACCAGACCCGGCCCACGACGCTGAGCCGGCCGTCGATGAAGTCGCAGCCCAAGACGGCTCAGCGGCAGAGCAGCACGGCCGCCGTCGCGGCCTGCTCGCCGTCGGACTTCGCGTCCCGCACCGGCTCGGCGCTGGTCACGCAGGTGAAGTCCAGCACCACGGACTGCATCAACAGCCTGTTCAGCGTCTCCGGCTCCACCGCGCGCAGCATCTTCAACGAGTCCCAGATGGTCACCATCGCGTACGCGTTGCGCGACGTGTCGGCCAGCTACCCGGGTGACGCCTCCACCGGAGCGCCGCAGCTGGTGCTGTTCCTGCGTGCCGGCTACTACGTGCAGTACTACGACCCGACGACGGTCGGCACCTACGGCACGTCGCTGAAGACGGCCATCGAGGCAGGCCTCGACCGGTTCTTCGCCAGCGCCCACTCCCAGGACGTCACGGACGCCAACGGCGAGACGCTGTCGGAGGCCGTGACCCTCATCGACAGCGCCGAGGAGAACGCTCGCTACCTCTACGTCGTCAAGCGCCTGCTGAACGGCTACAACAGCAGCTACGACAGCTCGTGGTGGATGCTGAACGCCGTCAACAACACCTACACCGTGCTCTTCCGCGGTCACCAGGTGCCGGCGTTCGTCAGCGCGGTCCAGTCCGACCCCAGCGTGCTCGACACGCTGTACAACTTCGCGAGCCAGCACCTCAACCTGCTGGGCGGCAACCAGAGCTACCTGACCAGCAACGCCGGGCGTGAGCTCGGCCGGTTCCTGCAGCACTCGGCGATGCAGCCGACCGTGCGCCCGAAGGTCGCGGGCCTGCTCAACCAGTCGCAGATGACCGGCCCGACGGCTCCGCTGTGGGTCGGCTCGGCCGAGATGACCGACCAGTACGACCAGGCGAACTGCTCGTACTACAACACCTGCAACCTCTCGAGCCGGTTGGCCAGCAGCGTGCTGACCTCCAACTACACGTGCAGCTCGAGCATCCGGATCCTCGCCCAGGACATGACGGCCAGCCAGCTGTCGAGCAGCTGCTCGAGCCTGCTGAACCAGGACGCCTACTTCCACAGCATCGTGAAGGACTCCGGGCCGGTGGCGAACGACTACAACTCGACGATCGAGGTCGTGGTCTTCAACTCCAGCACGGACTACCAGACGTACGCCGGGGCGATGTACGGCATCGACACCAACAACGGTGGCATGTACCTCGAGGGTGACCCGGCGGCGTCCGGCAACCAGCCGCGGTTCATCGCCTACGAGGCGGAGTGGGTGCGCCCGACGTTCCAGATCTGGAACCTCAACCACGAGTACACCCACTACCTCGATGGTCGCTACGACATGTACGGCGACTTCAACGCCGGCGTGACCACGCCGACCATCTGGTGGATCGAGGGCTTCGCCGAGTACGTCTCGTACTCCTACCGCAACGTCACGTACACCGACGCCATGACGCAGGCGGGGTACCAGACCTACACCCTGCGCCAGCTCTTCGACACCGACTACACCGCCGACCAGACCCGCATCTACAACTGGGGCTACCTGGCGAGCCGGTTCATGATCACCCAGCACTGGGCTGACATGGCCAAGGTGCTCGGGTACTACCGCACCGGCCAGTGGACGGCTGCCCGTACGTACCTCACGAGCACGATCGGCACGCGCTACGACGCGGAGTTCCGCACGTGGCTGCAGGGGTGCGCCGCCGGCAGCTGCGGCGGCTCGACCACGCCGACCAACCAGGCGCCGACCGCGTCGTTCTCGGTCAGCACCAACGGTCTCACCGCCTCCTTCACCGACAGCTCGAGCGACGCCGACGGCACCATCGCCTCGCGCAAGTGGAGCTTCGGTGACGGCAGCACGTCGACGGCGACCAACCCGACGAAGACCTACGCGGCCGCGGGGACGTACACCGTCCAGCTCACCGTCACCGACGACGGCGGCAAGACGGCGTCGACGAGCCGCAGCGTCACGGTGTCGTCCGGTGGCGGCACCCCCGCCACCGAGTGCACGGGCTCCGACGTGCGGGCACTCGGCCAGAACTGCGTCCGCAGCAACCGCAGCGCCGCTGCGGGTGACGACGACTACCTGTACCTGTACGTGCCGGCGGGTACCGCCAAGCTGACCATCACCAGCTCGGGCGGTACCGGCAACGCCGACCTGTACTACAGCCCGTCGTCGTGGGCCACGCCGTCGAACTACACGCTGCGCTCCACCAACGCGGGGAACAGCGAGACGATCACGGTGAACAACCCGCCGTCCGGCTACGTCTACATCACGCTGCACGCGACGACGTCGTTCAGTGGCGTGAGCGTCAAGACGTCGTTCTGACCAAGGGGAAGCAGGCCCGCGTCCGCAGGACGTGAGCCAAACGGGCGGCGGGGCCGGGAACCACTCCCGGCCCCGCCGTCATGCCATGTAAAATGGCACTGTGCCTCATGTCGTCGTGATCGGAGCCGGGATCATCGGCGCCGCCTGTGCGTTCTTCGCTGCCGAGGCCGGCCTGCCGGTGACGGTCGTCGATCGCGCCGTGCCCGCGGCCGGGACGACGAGCCGCGGCGAGGGCAACGTGCTCGTGTCCGACAAGGGCCCCGGCGCCGAGCTCGACCTCGCCCTGCTGTCGGCCCGGCTGTGGCGCGAGCTGGGCGCCACGTTCGGTGCCGAGATGGAGCTGGAGGCCAAGGGCGGCCTGGTCGTGGCGACGTCGGACGCCGGCGCCGCCTCGCTGCTGCGCTTCGCCGAGGCCCAGGCCGGCGCGGGCGTCGAGACGCAGGTCGTGCGCGGGCCTGAGCTGCGCGCGCTGGAGCCGCACCTGGCCCCCGAGCTCGAGGTCGGCGTCCACTACCCCGGTGACCTGCAGGTCCAGCCGGTGCAGGCGGCCACCGCGCTGCTGCGCCGCGCCGCCGAGCGGGGGGCCCGCGTGCTCACCGGCGTCAGCGTGCACGGGATCGAGCGCACCGCCGACGGGCACGTCGCGGGCGTGGTGACCAGTCGCGGACCCCTGCCCGCCGACGTCGTCGTGAACGCCACCGGCACGTGGGCCGGAGAGGTCTCGCGGCTGCTCGACGCGCCGGTGCCGGTGCTGCCCCGGCGCGGCTTCGTGCTGGTCACCGAGCCGCTCCCCCCGCTGGTGCGGCACAAGGTGTACTCGGCCGACTACGTCGACAACGTGGCCGCCAGCTCGGCGGGCCTCGAGACGTCCGCGGTGGTCGAGGGCACCGCGGGTGGCACGGTGCTCATCGGGGCGAGCCGCGAGCGCGTCGGCTTCGATCCCACGCTGTCGCCCGGCGTCGTCGTGCAGCTGGCTCGCCAGGCCGTCGCGCTGTTCCCGTGCCTGGCCGACGTCCAGCTCATGCGCGTCTACCACGGCTTCCGGCCCTACTGCCCCGACCACCTGCCCGTGCTCGGGTGGGACCGCCGCGTCCCCGGCCTGCTGCAGGCGGCTGGGCACGAGGGCGCCGGTATCGGGCTGGCGCCGGCCACCGGGGCCCTCATCGCCGAGCTCATCACCGGCCGGACGCCGAGCGTGGACGTCACGCCCTTCGACCCGGCCCGCTTCGACGACTCCGGTGAGGAGAACCCGTGAGCTCCGCAGTGTTCAGCTTCGACGGCCGGCAGGTGCCGTTCGACGACGGTCAGAGCATCGCGGCCGCCCTGCTCGCCCACGGCGTGCGCTCGTGGCGGACGACGCGGGTGGACGCCCGCCCACGCGGGCTGTTCTGCGGCATCGGAATCTGCTTCGACTGCCTGCTCGTCGTCGACGGCCGGCCCAACGTGCGGGCGTGCTTGACGCCGGCCCGACCCGGCATGGTCGTGCAGACCCAGGAAGGAACGGGCCATGACCACCTCGCCCTCTGAGCGCACCGCGCCCGCTGCCCGTGATGCCGTCGACCGCGTCTGGGACGTCGTCGTCGTGGGTGCCGGGCCTGCCGGACTGGCTGCCGCGGTGCGCGCCGCCGACGCCGGTGCCGACGTCGCACTCATCGATGCCGGCACGGGGCCCGGTGGGCAGTACTGGCGTCGCCCAGCGCATCCGGAGCTCGCCGCACGCACCGCCCGCCTGCACCACGACGAGCGCACCTGGTCGGCGCTGAGTGACGCGCTCGCCGGCCACGAGCTGTCGGGGCGCGTCCAGCTGCGCGTGCAGCACGACGTGTGGACAGTGGGTCGCCACGACGGCCAGCTGGAGGTGCGGGCGGTCGACCGCGCCGCGCCCCTTCCGGTCGAGGTGGTGCTGCGTGGACGCACGCTCGTGCTGGCACCGGGTGCCTATGATCGCCAGCTCCCCATCCCGGGCTGGGACCTGCCCGGTGTGATGACCGCCGGTGGCGCCCAGGCCCTGCTGAAGGGGCAGGCCACGGTGCCCGGCGAGCGGGTCGTCGTCGCCGGCACCGGCCCGTTCCTGCTGCCCGTGGCCGCGGGGCTGGCGCAGGCGGGTGTGCACGTCGCCGGTGTGCACGAGGCGGCCGGCGTCGCCGCGTGGGTGCCGCACGCCGGTGCTCTCGTGCGCCAGCCCGGCAAGCTGGTCGAGGGCGGCGGCTACGCAGCGGTGCTCGCGCGCCACGGCGTGCGCTACCGCACGCGCTCGACGGTGGTCCGCGCCCACGGCGGCTCGGCGCTGGAGGCCGTGACGGTGGCGCGGCTCGACCGCCGGGGCCGGGCCGTGCCCGGGAGCGAGCGCACCGTCGAGACCGACGTCCTGGCCCTCGGCTGGGGGTTCACCCCGCAGCTCGAGCTGCCCCTGGCCCTCGGGTGCGCGACCCGCGTGGACGCCGACGGCTCGCTGGTCGTCACCGTCGACGACGCCCAGGCGACCAGCGTCGACGGCGTGTTCGTGGCCGGAGAGGCCTGCGGGGTCGGCGGGGCGGCGCTCGCGGTCGTCGAGGGGGAGCTCGCCGGAGCGGCCGCCGCTGCCCACGCGGGCCGCACGACGCTCACCGCCGGAGGCGACCGCACGACCGCGCTGCGCCGCCGGCGGGCCGGGCTGCGCACGTTCGCGCAGGCCATGCACCGGGTCTACGCGGTGCCGGCCGCCTGGCCCGAGCGCGTCGACGACGACACGACGGTCTGCCGGTGCGAGGAGGTGCGCGCGGGTCGACTGCGCGCTGCCGTCACGGCGGAGCCCGGGGCCGACGTCCGCGCGGCCAAGCACCTCACCCGAGTCGCGATGGGCTGGTGCCAGGGGCGCGTGTGCGGCTATGCCGCGAGCGGCCTCGTGGCGCACTGGACCGGCCAGGCGGCGCAGCCCGAGGCCGTGGCGGCCCGCCCGGTCGCGGCGCCCGTGCGACTCGGGGTGCTGGCCGCCGCGGCGACCGCCTCCGACGCGCCGGACGCCCCACTCGGCTCTCAGGAGCAGACTGGTGCGGCCGATGGTGACGCCGCAGACGCTTGATGTCCGCGGTAGTGCAATGTAATATTGCACTACCTTCTGAGCCCTTGGAGTGCCGATGCCTGACCAGCTGTCCCCCACCGAGTCCGCCGCCCAGCCCTGGCACGGCGTGATCGTCGCCACGGCGCTGCCCTTCACCTCCTCCGGTGAGGTCGACTACGACCGTTACGCCGAGCACGTCGCCTGGCTCGCGGACAACGGCTGCGACGGCGTCGCGCCCAACGGCTCCCTGGGCGAGTACCAGGTGCTGACGCCGGAGGAGCGCGCCCGCGTCGTCCGCACCGCCATCGACGCGGCGCCCGAGGGCTTCACGGTCATGCCGGGCGTCGGCGCGTACGGCGCCCGTGAGGCCCGGGCCCTCGCCGAGGCGGCCGCGGAGTCAGGCGCGCAGGTCGTGATGGCGCTGCCGCCCAACGCCTACCGCGGCGACGAGCGCGCGGTCGTCGAGCACTTCCGTGAGATCGCCAAGGCCGGCCTGCCGATCTCGGCGTACAACAACCCCATCGACACCAAGATCGACCTCACGCCGCAGCTGCTGCGCGAGCTGCACCTCGAGGGCCTGGTCGTGGCCGTCAAGGAGTTCACCGGCGAGTCCCGCCGCAGCTACGAGATCGCCGAGCTGGCCCCGGGTCTCGACATCCTGATCGGCACCGACGACTCGGTGCTCGAGGTCGGCCTGGCCGGCGCCAAGGGTTGGGTCGCCGGTTACCCCAACGCGCTGCCCCGCGCCTGCGTCGAGCTCTACCGGGCCACGCTGGCGCACGATCTCGACGTCGCGCTCCCGCTCTACCGCCAGCTGCACGCGCTCCTGCGCTGGGACTTCCAGACCGAGTTCGTCCAGGCCATCAAGCTGTCGATGGACGTCGTCGGTCGCCACGGCGGCCCGTGCCGGGCCCCGCGCCAGCCCCTGCTGCCGGAGGACGAGCGCCTCGTGCGTGAGCTCACCGAGGCAGCGGTTGCCGCCGGTCTGAGCTGACCGTGCGCTCGCGTCGCGTGCTGCACTCGGTGGAGTCCCACACCGAGGGCATGCCGACCCGGGTCATCACCGGCGGGGTCGGCGTGATTCCGGGCGACACGATGTTCGCCCGGCGCGAGTGGTTCCTCGAGCACTCCGACGACCTGCGGACCCTGCTGATGTACGAGCCGCGGGGCCACTCGGCGATGTCGGGTGCGATCCTGCAGCCCTCGACCCGTCCGGACGCCGACTTCGGGGTGCTGTACATCGAGGTCAGCGGCTGCCTGCCCATGTGCGGCCACGGCACCATGGGCGTGGCCACCGTGCTGGTCGAGACCGGCATGGTGCCGGTCACCGAGCCGGTGACCACCGTGCGGCTCGACACCCCGGCGGGCCTGGTGATCGCCGAGGTCGCGGTCACGGACGGCGCGGCGACGAGCGTGACCCTGCGCAACGTCGCCTCCTACCTCGACGAGGCCGACTCCTGCGTGCAGGTGCCGGGTCTGGGCGAGGTGCGCTACGACATGGCGTACGGCGGCAACTTCTACGCCGTCGTCGAGCTCGAGCAGCTCGGGCTGCCCTTCGACCGGGCCGCCAAGGACGAGCTGCTGCGCGCGGGACTGTCGATCATGGACGCGATCAACGAGCAGCGGCGGCCGGTGCACGCCGAGAACCCCGGCGTGGGCGGCTGCCACCACGTGCAGCTCGTGGCGCCGGGCTCGACGGCGCAGCACTCGCGGCACGCCATGGCGATCTACCCCGGCTGGTTCGACCGCTCCCCGTGCGGCACCGGCACGAGCGCGCGCCTGGCTCAGCTGCACGCGCGCGGTCAGCTGGCGGTCGGCGAGGAGATGGTCAACGAGTCCTTCATCGGCACCCGGTTCCTCGCGCGCGTGCTGGAGGAGACCCAGGTGGGCGGACGGCCGGCCATCATCCCGTCCGTCACGGGCCGGGCGTGGGTCACCGGCACCGCGCAGTACTTCCTCGACCCGACCGACCCGTTCCCGGCCGGCTTCCTGCTCTGAGCCCCGGAGGCTGCGAGCAGTGCCATCCGCAACGTCTGCACCCGAAGGTGAGCCCCGTGATCGTCAGCCGCAGTCCCCAGCAGCCCTCCGACGTCGTCGTCGAGGTGGCCCCCACCGAGCCCGCGCAGGTCGAAGCCGCCGTGGCGCGGGCACGAGCAGCCCAGCGCGGCTGGACCCAGGCCGCCGCACCGCGCGCCGCCGCCCTGCACGCGGCGGCCGACCTCGTCGCCACCCGGGCCCAGCAGCTCGAGGACCTCGTGGTGCGCGAGGTCGGCAAGCCCCGCAGCGAGGCCCGCGGTGAGGTCGCGCGCACCGCAGCGATCCTGCGGTACTACGCCGAGCAGGTCTTCGACCCGGTCGGTTCGGTGCACGAGCCGTCGCTGTCGGGGCTGCTGCTGACCCAGCGCCGCCCACGCGGCGTCGCGGGCCTCATCACGCCGTGGAACTTCCCGCTGGCCATCCCGCTGTGGAAGGCCGCGCCCGCGCTCGCCTTCGGCAACGCGGTGGTGCTCAAGCCGGCCCCCGAGGCCACGGCCTGCGCGCTCGCCCTCGCCGAGATCCTCGACCCGTGCCTGCCGCCCGGCGTCTTCACCGTCGTGCCCGGCGAGGCCGAGACCGGCCAGGCGCTCGTGCAGTGCGCCGACGTCGTGTCGTTCACCGGGTCGGTGGGCGCGGGCGGAGCCGTCGCAGCCGCAGCGGGCGCCCGGGGCATCCCGGTGCAGGCGGAGATGGGCGGCCAGAACCCCTCGATCGTGCTCCCCGACGCCGACGTGCAGACCGCGGCTGCTCATGTGACGGCGGCCGCGATGGGCTACGCGGGGCAGAAGTGCACAGCCACCAAGCGCGTCATCGTGGTCGGCGACCCCGAGCCCCTGCGGCAGGCGTTCGTGGCGGCGGTCGAGGCGCTCCCCGTGGGCGACCCGGCGCGCGCCGAGACGGTGGTCGGCCCGGTGGTCAACGAGGCGGCCCGGCAGCGCGTGCAGCAGGCCGCCGCGTCCGCTCAGGCGGCCGGCGGCCGGCTGCTCACCGGTCAGGGACCCGTTCCGGACGACGGCTGGTACGTCGGGCCCACGGTCGTCGAGGGCGTCCCGACGTCGCACGAGCTGGCGTGCGAGGAGGTCTTCGGCCCGATCTGCCTGCTGCAGCAGGCGTCCGACGTCGAGGAGGCCGTCGCGATGGCCAACAGCGTGCGGTTCGGGCTCGCGGCAGGGCTCTACACGAACGACCTCGACGCCGTGCTGTCGCTCACCGGGCGGCTCGAAGCGGGTCTGGTGAAGGTCAACGCACCCACCTCGGGCGTCGACTTCTACCTGCCGTTCGGTGGCGAGAAGACCTCCAGCCTCGGCGGTCGCGAGCAGGGCAAGGCCGCTCAGGACTTCTACACCTCCGTGCACACGGTCACCATCGCCCGCCCGTAGGCGGGACCTGTTCGTCCGACCTGTCCCATCTGCGGCGTCAGCAGCGCCGGCGCCGACGGATTCCTTTCTGCCGCAACCTTCCGCAGCCCCTCGACCTGTGGCATTGTCCTGTACAACGTCACACCGCACTGAAAGGAACGTCCCATGAGACGTCGACGCCTGGCCCGCCTTCCCCTCGTGGCCGCAGCGAGCGCCGCCCTGTTGCTCACCGCGTGCGGCAACGGCCTGCTCTCCGAGGACAAGGCCGGTGACAGCTCCTCCGGCCCGATCCTGCTCGGCATGCTCGCCCCGATGTCCGGCAGCAGCGCCGCCATCGGTCCCTACATGAAGAACGGCGCCCAGCTGGCGATCAGCGAGATCAACGCCAAGGGCGGCGTCGCCGGGCGCAAGCTCGAGCTGCGGGTCGAGGACGACGCGTGCGACGCCAAGACGGCGACCGCGGGCGCGAACAAGCTCGTGACCCAGGGCGTGAAGGTCTCGGTGGGCGGCTACTGCTCGGGCGCGACGCTGCCGACCCTGCCCATCTTCGCCAAGGCCGAGGTGCCGATGCTCATCCCGGCGGCCAACTCCAACGAGCTGGTCGACCAGCACCTGCCCAACGTGTTCCTGCTCAACGGCACCGGAACCCAGCAGGCCGACGCCGCACTCGCCTACCTCACCAAGGTCCAGTCCGCGCGCGTGGCGGTGATGGACGACAACACCAGCTACTCCAAGGACATCGCCGACCTCACCGTGGAGCGGCTCAAGCGCGCCGGTGGGCCCGAGCTCGCCGGACGCGACTCCGTCACCCCGGGTGAGAGCGACTACAGCGCCAACGTGACGGCGGTGCTGAAGACCAAGCCCGACACCATCTACTGGACCGGATACTTCCAGGAGGGCGGCCTCATCATCCGCCAGCTGCGGCAGGCCGGGTACCAGGGCAAGATCCTCGTCGCCGACGGCAGCGTCGACGCGAAGCTGATCGAGATCGCCGGGGCCAAGAGCGCCGAGGGCGTGCTGGCCACGATGACTCCGACGCCGGAGACGATCGAGAGCGCCAAGGGCTGGATCCAGAGCTACAAGTCGACGTTCAACAGCGACCCCGGCCCCTACTCCACGCAGTCCTACGACGCGGTTCGCGTTGCGGCGGAGGCGATCCGTGCCGCCGGCAGCACCGACGGCAAGGCCGTCGACAAGGCGCTGGAGTCCCTCAAGGACTTCCCGACCTTCGCCGGGCCGTTGACCTTCACGAAGGACCACACGCTGTCTCAGGGTGGCTTCCTGATCCTGAAGGTCAGCGACGGCCACTTCGTGCTCGAGGACTCGCTGCAGTAACGACCGCAGTTCTCACCGCGACCGCCCTCGCCGGCGTCGTCCTCCTGCGACGCCGGCGGGGGCCCGTCCGAAAGGCCCCTGCATGACCCAGCTCATCTGGAACGGCATCTTCGTCGGTGCGTTCTACGCGCTCGTCGCCCTCGGCTACAGCATGGTCTACGGCATCATCAAGCTGCTGAACTTCGCGCACGGCGACATCTACATGGTCGGCGCCTTCGCCGGCTTCGCCATGATCGGCCTGCTGGGCAGCGTCTCGGCGGCGGCCACCTTGCCGGTGCTGCTCGCCGTCCTCGTCGTGGCCATGCTGCTGTCGGGCGCCGGGGGTCTGCTGCTCGAGCGCGTGGCCTACCGGCCGCTGCGCGGGTCGCCGCGGCTCTCGGTGCTCATCACCGCGGTGGGTGCGTCGTTCGCCCTCGAGTACGGCATGCGGCTGGTGGCCGGGCCGAACCCGCGCGTCTACGGGCTGCGCCTGGAGGGTTCGTCGGTCGACGTCCTCGGGGCGCGCGTGAGCATGCAGCAGGTCGCGCTCGTCGTCGTCGCGGTCGCGCTGATGCTGGCCCTGCAGTACCTGGTGATGCGCACCCGCACCGGTCGGGCGATGCGGGCGATCGCCGAGGACGGCACCGCCTCGCTGCTCATGGGCATCAACGTCAACGCCGTCATCTCGCGGACGTTCTTCATCGGGTCCGCGCTCGCGGGCGCCGCCGGCGTCATGGCCGGCGCCTACTACGGCAAGATCGACTTCCTCATGGGGTTCGTCATCGGCCTCAAGGCGTTCACGGCCGCGGTGATCGGCGGCATCGGGAACATCAAGGGCGCCATGCTCGGCGGCCTCACGCTGGGCCTGCTGGAGTCGCTCGGCACCGGGTGGCTCGGAGGCCAGTGGCGCGACGTCTTCGCGTTCGGGTTCCTCATCGTCTTCCTCGTCGTGCGGCCGACCGGCATCCTCGGCGAGCGCGTCACGGAGCGTGTGTGATGCCGGCCGCGCTCCGCTCGTGGGCCGGACACCGGCTCGGCTGGCTGGCCCTCCTGGTCGCGCTGCTGGCGCCGTTCGTCAACGCCAGCCCGTACGCGCTGAGCGTGCTCACGTCCGCCGCGCTGTTCGCGATGCTGGCCGTCGGGCTGAACATCGTGGTGGGCTACTGCGGGCTCCTCGACCTCGGCTACGCCGCCTTCTTCGCGATCGGCGCCTACACCAGCGGTGTGCTCAGCACGCGCTTCGACTGGCCGTTGCTGGCCACCGTGCCGGTGGTCGTCGTCGCCTCGGTGCTGGCTGGGATCATCATCGGCGGTCCGACGCTGCGGCTGCGCAGCGACTACCTGGCCATCGTCACGCTCGGCTTCGGCGAGATCATCCGCATCACCGCCAACAACCTCCCCCTCACGGGTGGGCCGTCGGGGATCTACGGGATCCCCGGGCCCAGCCTGCTCGGCCTCGACCTCGGCTCGCCGGTCGCGTTGTACTTCACGGTCGTCGTCGTGGTGGCCCTCGCGGTGGTGGCCGCGGGCCGGCTGGGGCGCAGCCGGATCGGCCGGGCGTGGCGCTTCGTGCGCGAGGACGAGGACGCCGCCGAGGCGGTCGGCGTGCACACCTACAAGGTCAAGCTGGCGGCGTACATCGCCGGCGCGATCTGGGGTGGCCTGGCCGGTGTGCTGTTCGGCGCCCAGCTGTCGGCCATCTCGCCGCAGAGCTTCACGTTCCTGCAGTCGGCCCTGGTGCTGATGGCCGTCGTGCTCGGCGGCATGGGCTCCAACCCGGGAGTGATCGTGGGCGCCGTGGTGATCAGCGTGCTGCCGGAGGTGCTGCGCGGGGCCGCTGACTACCGCTTCTTCGTCTTCGGCGTCCTGCTCATCGCGATGATGATCTTCCGTCCGCAGGGGATCTGGCCGCACCGCGTGCGGGAGGTCGTCGACCGGCCCGGCGACCCGCTCGCCGGCCGCCCGGCCGACAGCTCACCGGAGCCGGAGGTGACCCGATGAGCAGCCTGCTCGACGTGCGGGGTTTGACCTTGCGCTTCGGAGGCGTCACCGCCGTCGACGACCTCAGCTTCAGCGTCGCCGAGGGCGACATCGTGTCGGTGATCGGGCCCAACGGCGCCGGCAAGACCAGCGCCTTCAACTGCATCACCGGCTTCTACAAGCCCACCGGTGGCGCGGTGAGCTTCGCGGGTCAGGACATGACCGGCTGGCGGCCGTCGGCGATCGCCTCGCTCGGCGTCGCCCGCACCTTCCAGAACCTCCGGCTGTTCGGTGAGCTCACCGCGCTCGACAACGTGCGGGCCGGCATGCACCTGACCCTGCAGCAGAACGCGCTCGACGCGATCCTGCACACACCGCGGTTCCGGCGCGGTGAGCAGCACGCCACGGCGCAGGCGCACCACTGGCTCGACTTCGTCGGCCTGCGCGGCGACCGCGGCGGGCCGGCCAGCGCCCTGCCGTACGGCGAGCAGCGGCGCGTCGAGCTGGCCCGCGCCCTCGCGCGCGGCCCGCGGTTGCTGCTGCTCGACGAGCCCGCAGCCGGCCTCAACCACACCGAGAAGGGTGAGCTGCTCGACCTGCTCGGCCGGATCGGTGACCTCGGCATCGCCGTCGTGCTGATCGAGCACGACATGGGGCTGGTGATGCAGGTGTCACGGCGCATCGTCGTCCTGAACTTCGGCCGGGTCATCGCCGAGGGCCAGCCGGACGCCGTCCGCACCGACCCCGCCGTCATCGAGGCCTACCTCGGGCGCGCCGACGACCCGGCCTCGCCACCCACCGAAGGAGCACGCGGGTGAACGCGCTGGAGCTTCGCGACGTCCAGGTGACCTACGGGCACGTGCAGGCCCTGCGGGGCGTCTCGCTCACCGTCGAGGACGGCGAGATCGTCGCGCTGCTGGGCAACAACGGCGCCGGAAAGACGACGACCCTGGCGACGGTGTCGGGTGTCGTGCGGGCCCGCGAGGGCTCGGTGCACGCGTTCGGGTCCGACATCACGCGGGCCCACCCCTGGGACATCGTGGCGTCCGGCGTGATCCACGTGCCGGAGGGCCGCCGCATCTTCTCGCGGCTGAGCGTGCACGAGAACCTTCAGCTGGGCGGCTACCTCGTCGACGACGCGCGCGAGGTGCAGCGCCGCATCGACCACGTGTACTCGCTGCTGCCCCGGCTGGCCGAGCGCAGCCACCAGCAGGGCGGCACGCTGTCGGGCGGTGAGCAGCAGATGCTCGCCATCGGGCGCGCACTGGTCAGCGGACCCCGGCTGCTGATGCTGGACGAGCCCTCGATGGGACTCGCCCCGCTCATCGTGGCGCAGGTCATGGACGTGATCCGGACGGTCAACGCCGAAGGCACCTCGGTGCTGCTCGTCGAGCAGAACGCCCGCGCCGCGCTGCAGATCGCCCACCGCGCCTACGTCGTCGACACCGGTGAGGTCAGCCTCGACGGCCCCGCATCCGAGCTCGTGCACGACCCGCGGGTGCTCGAGGCCTACCTGGGCGCATGAGGTGCTTTGACCTGTGACATGTGACCACGGCCGAGCGAGTAAGGTCAGAGCGTGCCGAGCAGATCAGGAGCCTTCTCGCCCGAGCCCATCGGTGACGAGCGGCTGTTCACCGAGTTCCCCGGACGCAACAGCATCCGCGAGCAGGTCGCCCATGCCCTGCGCGCCGCCCTGGTGTCGGGGCAGATGCGGCCAGGAGTGCTCTACTCCGCTCCGGCCTTGGCGGCGCAGTTCGGGGTCTCGCCGACGCCGATCCGCGAGGCCATGCTCGACCTGGTCAAGGAGGGCCTGGTCGTCGCGGTGCGCAACAAGGGCTTCCGGGTCACCGAGCTCGCCGACAGCGAGCTCGACGAGATGTCCGACATCCGCCAGCTCATCGAGGTGCCGACCGTCGCGAAGATCGCCCGGCGCTGCTCGGGCCCCGTCGCCGAGCAGGTCGAGGCCCTGCGCCCACTCGCGCGGCGCATCGTCGAGTGCGCCGAGAAGGGCGAGCTGATCGAGTACGTCGAGGCCGACCGGCGCTTCCACCTCGAGCTGCTCGGCCTGGCCGGCAACCAGCACCTCGTGCGGGTCGT
>JBQCES010000281.1:0-8597 GCA_051960055.1 Angustibacter sp.
CATCACGATGGCGCAGGCGCAGGAGCAGGTGATGGCGTACGTGCGCGAGCACGTGCCCGAGCCCCGCAAGGCGCCGCTGGCCGGCAACAGCGTGGGCACCGACCGCGGCTTCCTCGCGCGCGACATGCCCGAGCTCGACGAGCACCTGCACTACCGGATCATCGACGTGTCGTCGGTGAAGGAGCTCGCTCGCCGCTGGTACCCGCGCGCCTACTTCAACGCACCGAAGAAGCAGGGTGGGCACCGCGCGCTGGCCGACATCCGCGAGTCGATCCAGGAGCTGAAGTACTACCGCCAGGCGGTGTTCGTGCCCGAGCCCGGGCCCGACTCGTCGGCCGCCAAGAAGATCGCCGACTCCGTCACCGGCTGACCCGCTGCCGGCTTCGGGCGAGCGGTACGGAGCACCGCTCGTGAACCGCTACGATGGTGCGCGCACCGCGGGCCCGCCCGACGGCGCATGGTGGGTGTAGCTCAGCTGGTAGAGCACCTGGTTGTGGTCCAGGATGTCGCGGGTTCGAGCCCCGTCACTCACCCCAACTCGTGATCGTGGCAACGAGGGTCAGCCCGCTGACTCTCGTTGCCACGATCCGGTCGTCAGCCGGCTCCGCCTGGCATCCTCGGTGGTGTGAGCGCCCAGCCGCCCCGAGGCAGGTGGCGTCCCCACGCACCGGCGATCGGCGTGCGTGGTCGTTCGGTGCTGGCCAGCGTCGTCGTCGTGACGCTGGCGCTGAGCCTCGCGGCGTTCGTGTTCATCACCCAGCTGGAGCGGGCCTTGCTGTCGGGGGTCGAGCAGGACGCCACCGCTCAGGCGCTGCAGGTGGCCGGGCAGGTGCACCGCGACGGGGCCCGAGGCCTCGACGAGAAGGTGGCGGCCACCGCGCGGGGCGGCCAGGTCGTGCAGGTCGTGGACGGCTCCGGCTCCGTCGTCGCCGCGTCGAGCAGGCGGGCGCGCACGCGTCCGCTCTCGAGCGCGCGGCCCGCGGTGGGCCAGGTGCTGGTGACGCCGGCGGGACCCCAGCCGCTGGTGGACGACGACAGCGACTCCCTGCTCGCCGTGACGGCCACGACGTGGTCGGGCGAGCAGTACCGGGTCGTCGTCGCCGCACCCATCGGCGCGCAGCAGGAGTCGGTGCGCACGGCGTTGTCGTTGCTGCTGGTCGGCCTGCCGGGGCTGGTCGTGCTCGTGGGGCTGGCCACCTGGCTGCTCGTCGGCCGGGCGCTGAGCCCCGTCGACCGGATGCGGGCCCGGGTCGCCGCCATCGGCGGGTCACGGGTGCGCCAGCGACTCGAGGTGCCGACGACCGGCGACGAGATCGCTCGGCTCGCGGCGACGGTGAACGACATGCTCGACCGCCTCGACCACGCGGGCCAGGTGCAACGCCAGTTCGTCGCGGACGCCGGCCACGAGCTGCGCAGCCCGCTGTCGACCCTCACCGCGGCCGTCGAGGTGGCCCGACGGGAGTCCGATGCCGGCGCCCGGGCCGAGCTGTCGGACGTCATGCAGACCGAGCTCAGCCGCCTGACGAAGCTCGTCGACGACCTCCTGCTGCTGTCGAAGGTCGATGAGCTGGGGCTGCAGATCGCTGAGCGGGACGTCGACCTCGACGACCTCGTCGACGAGCAGCGCCTACGGCTGCTGGCCCACCCGGGACTGCGGCTGCAGGTCACGACGCAGCCCACCCGCGTGCGCGGCGACCGGTCGCGCCTGGCTCAGCTGCTGACCAACCTCGTCGACAACGCCGTGCGCCACACCCGCTCCCTGGTGCGGATCTCGGTGCGCACCGACGGCGACCACGCCATCGTCATCGTCGAGGACGACGGGCCGGGAGTCCCTGCGGCGCAACGACAGCGGGTGTTCGAGCGGTTCGTGCGCCTCGACGACAGCCGCGGCCGACGCAGCGGCGGCAGCGGCCTCGGCCTGGCCATCGTCGCGGAGATCGTCAAGGCGCACGGCGGGGCGGTGAGCATCGGCGACCGGCCGGGGGGCGGCTGCCGCGTCGAGGTCCGGCTACCGGTGCCGCAACAGCGCGACGTCGCCTCGCCGACCGCGACCGGTCAGCCGCCGTCGTCGGCGAGCCGGTAGCCGGCGCCTCGCGCGGTCTGGATCGCGTGCCGCCCGAAGGGGGTGTCGATCTTGCGTCGCAGGTAGCTGATGTACACCTCGACGACGTTGGCGTCGCCGTCGTAGGCGGGATCCCAGACGGAGTCGAGGATCTGGCTCTTGGTGACCACGGCACCCTTGTGCCGCAACAGGAAGTGCAACAGGTCGAACTCACGCGGCGTCAGGTCGAGATCGTCCTCGCCCCGGCGCGCGCGGTGACGGTGGGGGTCGAGCGTGAGGTCACCCGCCTCGAGCACCACCGGGCGCTCGGGCGCCCCGCGCCGGATCAACGCCCGAAGGTGAGCCACCAGCACGACGAAGCTGAAGGGCTTGGTGAGGTAGTCGTCCGCGCCCAGCTCGAAGGCGTCGGTCTGGTCGTACTCGCCGTCCTTGGCGGTCAGCATCAGCACCGGCGTCCAGTCCTTCTCGGCCCGGATCCGCTTGAGGACGTCGTAGCCGTTCACCAGCGGCAGCATGATGTCGAGCACGATGACGTCGTAGTCGTTCTCGTGCGCCTTCCACACGGCCTCCTGGCCGTCGTGCGCGACGTCGACGACGAACCCCTCGGCCCGCAGCCCGCGCTGCAGGGTCGCCGCGAGGCCCACCTCGTCCTCAGCCAGCAGCACCCGCATCCGCGCGCCTATCTCCTCGCCCGCATGCCACCACCGTAGGACGTGATGTCACCGGTCACGTCAGGTACAACCCCCAGGCCATCAGGGCGCACCAGGCGAGCGCGCACACCAGCAGCAGACGGTCGCCGACCAGCGACACCTCGGGCCGCTCGCCGTCGCCGCGGTCGACCATGAGCAGGTACCGCAGGAGGGCCACCAGCACAGGGAGCACCGACACCGCCAGCACCGGACGCACCGTGTCGCGGCCGGTCACCTGGAAGGCCCACGAGGCGTAGGCGATCAGGGTCCCGGTGAGCGACATGACCAGCACCTGCGACAGCCAGTCGCCGGTGTAGGCATCGAGCGACGCCCGGGTGCCGCCGGCCGCCCCGACGCTGCGGACCTCGGCCCGCCGCTTGGCCGAGACGATGAAGAGGGCACCGAACAGCGACACCAGGAGGAACCAGCTCGACACGTGCAGGCTCACCGCGCTGGCACCCCCCAGCGCGCGCAGGACGAAACCAGTGGCGACCACCACGACGTCGAGCACCGGCACGTGCTTGAACCACAGGCTGTACGCCACGCTGACCACCAGGTAGCAGCCCACGATCAGCGCCGTCACCCACCCGAGCGCCGCCGCGAGCGCCACCGCGCCGGCGCCGACCGCCGCCGCCGCCGCGAGGGCCAGCCGCGTCGACACCGTTCCCGCGGCGACGGGGCGCTCGCGCTTGGTGGGATGCCGCCGGTCGGCGTCGGCGTCCAGCGTGTCGTTGAGCGCGTACACGGCGGCCGACGCGCCGACGAACGCGACGGTCGCGGCGAGCGTCCGCTCCAGGGCGTCGGGGCGCAGGAGCACGCCGCCGGCCGCAGGTGCGGCCAGCACCAGCGCGTTCTTGAGCCACTGCCGCGGCCGGCCCAGCGCGAGCAGACCGCGGGCGACGGCGCCCGGCCGTGGGCCGCCGTACCGGTTCGCCGGGTGGGCGGCCACGGCGGGTGCGGTGGGGCGGGTGTCGGGGACGGTCGCCATCTCAGCGCCTCGTGAGGTAGAAGAAGTCGCGCTGGTCGGACCTGAGGTACCGGCGGCCGCCGGGCACCATGGACGGCACGAGCTTGGTCATCGTCACCGAGCCGCCGCTGCGCGCGCTGACCAGGTTGAACGTGACCATCTGCGGGTGGATGTCGAGCTGCATCCCGGTCACGACCCCGAGCCGGCTCATCGCGTCGGCCAGGACGCCGAGCGTCATCGAGCGACCCGACACGTACACGAGGTCACCGGCGGCGGTCACGCCGAGCCCCGACCGGGTCGTGTACTGGAACTGCGTGTGGGCGGTACCCCATCGGCCACTGGCGTTGCTGGCCACTCCGGGGACGGGCCGGCCGTTCGCCACCACGAGGTCGAGGTTCTGCCGCACCGCGACGACGTCACGCCCGGGGCCGACGTCGGTCCCCCACGCGCCGATGCGCCACCCGCCGCCGCGGGTCACGACGAGACTGGCGCGGCCGGCTCGCAGCGGCACGTACGTGCGCCCGGCCAGCGCGAACCCGCCGTGGGAGTCCCTCATCTTGAAGCCCGAGTTGAAGGTGGCGACGAGGCGACTCAGTGCCGTCGCCGGCACCTGCGTCGCGGAGACCGGTGCGGCGCCCACGACCGGCTCGCGCGTACCGGGCGACAGGTGCAGCGAGAGCTGGGCGGCGGGGAGCAGCACCGCGGTGGCCACCACGGGGAGGTGCCGGGGGTCGACCCGCAGCCAGGTGGCTTGCAGGATCGCGTCTGCGCCCACCGGCCGCCACTGGCCCTCTCCCGGCAGGTGGCGGATCCCGGGCAGCAGCCGCACGCGCGGAGGCTGGCGCAGCAGGGTCTGCGCGCGAGCGGCCCGCTGGGTGGCCCTGGCCGGCGCGAGGGAGTCCTGCGGCGCGCCCGTCGCAGACGGCGCCTGCCGCGAGTAGTACCAGTTCTCCACGGCGTCGACGAGCGGCGCACCACCGTGCTCGCGCACCCACTCCACCGACCGGACGCCGAAGGAGGCGTCACCCGGGAAGGTCAGGGCGCGCGCGTACGAGACCCCGGCCGGCACGGCGAGCACGAGCAGGAGGACGACGACGACCGCCGTCACCCGTCGGCCGCGAGGTGACCGGGGCCGACGTCCCCGACGGCGCAGGCTCACCGCAGGCTCCTCGGCAGCAGCGGGCGCGGCACAGCACGCAGCATCGCCATCACGGGCCGCATCGCCGCCGGCGACCAGATCACCTCACGACCGCGCGCGACACCTGCGGCGACGTCGCGCGCGACCTGCGCGCTCGTGCGCGCGAGAGGTGGCACCGCGAGCCCCTCGGTCAGGCGGGTCCGCACGTGCCCGGGGCGCACCACGTGGATCTCGACTCCCCGCGCCCGGGCCTGTGGGCGCAGGTACCTCGCCAGGGCGTCCGCGCTGCGCTTGGCCAGCGCGTAGGTCAGGAGCTCGCGTCGCGGCCGCACCGCCGCCGCTGACGAGAGCAGCACCACGCGGCCACCGCCGTCCGCGCCGAGGTGCTGCACGGCAGCGACCAGCAGCGTCGCTGGCGCGACGGCGTTGACGCTCCAGGCGTCACGCAGGTCGGCTGCGGCCGAGGGCTCACCGAGGTCGGGGCCGCCGTGCGGCAAGGTGCCGACAGCGACCACCACGAGGTCGACCGGCCGTCCGGCCCGGGCCGCTGCCTGCTTCATGACCCCTGCGGGGTCCTGGAGGTCGCGGGCGTCCCAGTCGAGCTCGCTCACGAGGTACTCCTGCCGCAGGGTCTCGGCCGCCGCCGCCCGCCGCGGGCTGGGCCGGCCGGCGAGCACGAGCCGGTGGCTCGAGCCCGGGGGCACGAGCTCGCGGACGACGTCGGTGCCGATCTGCGACGTGGCTCCGAAGAGCACCGCTGTCGTCGACGGCGAGAGCCTCATCGCACGACCGCCGGCACGTCGACCAGGCCGGTGCGCGCACCGAGCGCGCTGACCCACCGGCCGTCCGGGTCGAGGACGGCCCGCTCATGCCGCCAGTGCTCGAGCTCGGGGTACATGCGCTGCAGGGCCACCGGGCCGAGGCGAGCGTCCTTGGTGAGGTAGACCCGGCCACCGCTGTCGGCCACCAGCGAGTCCAGCGTCGCCAGTGCGTTCTCGAGCCCCGACCACCGGGCCGGGAAGTCGAGCGCGAGCGCCCAGCCCGGCACGGCGAAGGCCAACAGGGACGCCGGGGTGCTGGTGAACCGCTTGAGCGTCGCCAGTGCGGGCGGGCAGTCCGCGCGTTGCAGCACCCCCATCGCCTCGCCTACCACCGGGGACGCCTCGGGTGGCACCACGAACTGGTACTGCACCAGGCCGCGTGAACCGAACACCGCGGGCCACGCACCGGCGCGGTCGAGGGGATGCAGTGTGCGGGCGATGCCGGCCACGCGCTCGGTCGGCCGCGCGCCCAGCCGCCACCGGGCTCGGTTGGCGGTGCGGATCGACGTCCGGCCGACCAGTCCGGGCCCGGGGAGCGAACGGCGGGACGCCGCCCAGCCTCGCCCGAGGTAGCCGGCGTCCGGGCCGGACCCAGCGGCCGCACCCGCCTCGGGCTCGAGCGGTCGCGCGCTCTCGACGATCGCGCGCCCGGCCCCCGCCGTCGCGCTCGCGTCGACCCAGGCGACCACGTGCTCGTCGGGGTCACCCGCCTGCGCCTGCGCCAGGTCGTCGAGCACCGCGAGCGTCTCGTTGAGGTCGTGGGTACGCCGCCTCGAGCTGACCATCATCGGCGAACCGATCGGGTGCAGGCGCAGGCACACCAGGTCGACCAGGCCGGTCAGGCCCATGCCGCCCACCGTCGCCCAGAAGGCCTCGGGGCGATGGTCGGGTGCCAGGCGCAGGCTGGTGCCGTCGGCCCGCACGAGCGTCAGCCACCGCACGTGGTGCCCGAAGGTCACGGCGCCCGGCTGGTTCTTGGCGTGGACGTCGCTGCTCACGGCGCCCCCCACGGTGACCCGCGCGGTGCCGGGCAGCACGGGCAGCGTCCAGCCGTGCGGTACCACCAGCGCCTGGAGCTGGGCGAGCGTGGCTCCGGACTGCGCCACCACGGCCCCGAGCTCGAGGTCGACGTCGAGCACGCGGTTGCGGCGGGTCGTGTCGACCACGGTGGTCGGCAGGTCCGGCGGCAGCGCGGCGTCGCCGTAGCTGCACCCGGCACCGCGAGCGGTCAGCAGGTCGGGCAAGGCCGCCACCTGCGCGGCGAGGTCGTCGTCCGCCGTCGGCACCAGCACCGAGGCGACCGCGCGCTGGGCGCGTCCCCAGCCGACGAGAGTCGTCCTGCGGGTCATGGCTGCGACGGTACGAGCGACACCCTGAGACGACCCTGAGCCCGGTCGCGGCAACGATCAGGTCTTCACCAGCGACGCCATCCGCCGCGCGATCATCTCGGTGGCCCGCCGCGGTGACAGCCGCGACAGCCGGTCGAGCGCGCGCGCGTCCTTGCCGATGACCACGCGGAAGCTGCCCTCGGCCACGGCTTCGACGATCTGCTGCGCCGCGTCCACGGCCGACGTCATCGCGAACCCCTCGCCGGCGTCGGTGCCCGGCGTCGTGACCCCCGAGTTCTCGCTGATCGCCGTCCGGACGGCGCCCGGGAACACCACCGTCACGGCCACCGGCGTGCCTCGCAGCTCGGCGTACAGCCCCTCGGTGAGCAGCATGACGGCGGCCTTGCTCGCGCCGTACGCCGCCTGGCCCGGCACCGGCGCGAAGGCGCCCATGCTCGACACGTTCACCACGCACGCCTCGGGCCGGCTCAGCAGGTGCGGCAGCGCGGCCTGGGTCGTGTGGACGACGCCCCAGAAGTTCACGCCCATGACCCTTTCGATCTCGCCGACGTCGAGCTCGGCCAGCGGCACGAAGTGCTGGATGATCCCGGCCACGTTGAGCAGTCCGTCGAGCGCGCCGTGCGCGGCGACCACGTCGCCCGTCATGGCCCGCACCACGGCCCGGTCGGTGACGTCGAGCGCGTGCAGGGTGAGCCGTCCGCCGGCGTTCGCGATGCTCGCCGTCTGGTCGAGCGCCTGGGCCCGCAGGTCGACCGCCGCGACGCTCGCGCCCCGCCGCAGCAGCTGCAGCACCACCTCGCGCCCGATCCCCGAGCCGCCACCGGTGACCACGAACACCTTGCCGTCGATACGCATCGTGCGCCTCCGTCCCGGCCCTCTCTCACCGTAGGCCTGACGGCGCCGACGCCGGAGGCCGATCACCGATCGTGAGCCAGGTCACTGCCTGAAGCGCCCGATACCACCCGCCGCGGGTGAGGCGCGGACACCGCTCACCGGGTGACTCTGATCGGGCACACAGCGTGGGGAGGATCGATGGCACAGGCGTGGTACGAGCTGAGACTGGACGGCGTGGTGGACGACGCCCAGCTCCCGATGCTCGAGGGCATGAGCGCCCGCGTGGTCGACGGCAGCACGTTCCTGCGGGGCGTGCTGCCGAACCAGGCGGCGCTCCTGCGCATCATCGGCCGGGCCGAGCGGTCGGGCCTGGAGCTGCTGGGGCTGCGCCGGATGGACCCGGTGCTCCTGGCTCCGTGGTGACGCGACCGCGATGCTGACCACACAAGAGCCCGGCCACCGCCGGGGCACCTGGGGCAAAAGCCCCTGGACACCACTACAGCAGGGGGCGATGGTGGTGACGAACCTTCTAGGGCAGAGGGTGCGGTTCCAGGAGCTGGCGGAGGTGCCCTGTGGGCGACGCGTCCGGTGGGGGCGCGGGCCGGGGATCGCTGCAGCGCGCCCCCGAGCGGGGCGGGCGCGCTGCACCCGCATCGTATGCACCCAGGGCCGCCGCCGGCCAGGCGACGCTGCACCGCCGACGCCAGGGCGCGCGGATCCCGGCCGGGCGCGCGCGC
>JBQCES010000282.1:0-5757 GCA_051960055.1 Angustibacter sp.
GGTTCGTGCGGATGTGCGACGCCTTCGGCGTGCCGCTGGTCGTGGTCGTGGACGTCCCCGGCTACCTGCCCGGCGTCGGTCAGGAGTGGGACGGCGTCGTCCGGCGCGGCGCGAAGCTGCTGCACGCCTTCGCCGAGGCGATCGTGCCCCGCGTGACGCTGGTGACCCGCAAGGCCTATGGCGGCGCGTACATCGCGATGAACTCGCGCTCGCTGGGCGCCACGCGGGTCTTCGCCTGGCCGGGTGCCGAGCTCGCGGTCATGGGCGCCGTGGCCGCCGTGCGGATCCTGCACCGGCGCAAGCTGGCCGAGGTGCCGGACGACGCCCGCGCCGACGTCGAGGCCGAGCTGGCCGCCGAGCACGAGCAGCTGGCGGGCGGCCTGAACCGCGCCGTCGAGATCGGCGTGGTCGACGAGGTGGTCGAGCCGAGCGACACCCGCGGCGCCCTGGCGCGCGCGATCATCGACGCGCCCTCGGTGCGCGGCGAGCACGGCAACATCCCGCTCTGACGGCTCGGGGACGTCGCCCCGGTACCCGGTTGATGATCGTGCGCCGAGCCGCGTACGCTGCCGGATGGAACGAAACGGTTTCGTTCCGTCCGGCAGATCGGGTGGGTCGTGGACGACGTCGTCGAGCGGGCGCGTCCTCGTGTCGAGGGTGAGCGCGAGGAACAGATCTTCGCCTGCACGCTGCAGCTGCTGAGCGAGCACGGCTACGACCGGCTCACCATGGACGCCGTCGCCGCAGCGGCGCGCGCCAGCAAGGCGACCCTCTACCGCCGCTGGCAGACCAAGGCCGACCTCGTCGTCGACGCCGTGGGCCGCTCGGCCTGCCTGCCCTCCCCCGAGCTGGTCGACACCGGCAGCCTGCGCGGTGACCTGCTCGCCTTCTCGTGCGGCGCCGGCGGGCTCACCGACCACGTGCCCATGGACGTCCTCGGCAGCGTCATGACCGCCGTCCACCGCGAGCCCGACCTCGCCGCGGCGGTGCAGCAGAGCTTCATCGCCCCACGCCTGGCGCTCACCCGCGCGATGTTCGAGCGGGCCGCCGCCCGCGGCGAGCTGGCCGAGGGAGCGGACGTCGACCTGCTGGCCCAGGTGCTGCCCGCGATGGTCGTGCACCGCATCTTCGTCTCCGCCGGCGAGGTCACGCCGGAGTTCATCGAGCAGGTGGTCGACGAGGTCGTCCTGCCCGCCTGCCGCGCCGAGGCCGCCCGGCCGGCGCTGCGCTGACGTCACCGCTTCCGACAACCCGAAGGATCCTCATGTCCGAGACCACCACCACGGACGCCGTGGTGCCGCCCGAGCCCGCGGCGGAGCACGACCACGGCCACCGGCACCTGGGCATCGCGCTGGCGCTCATCAGTGCGGCGCAGCTCATGGTGGTGCTCGACGGCACCATCGTGAACATCGCCCTGCCGCACATCCAGACCGACCTGGACTTCACGCCGGCGAACCTGTCGTGGGTCGTCAACGCCTACACGCTCGCCTTCGGTGGCCTGCTGCTGCTCGGCGGTCGCGCCGGTGACCTGCTCGGCCGCCGCAAGGTGTTCATGACCGGCGTCGGGCTGTTCGCGCTCGCGTCGCTGTTCGGCGGCATCGCGCAGACCGAGGGGCAGATCCTCGCCGCGCGCGTGCTGCAGGGCGTCGGAGCGGCCATCGCCTCGCCCACCGCGCTCTCGCTCATCACCACGACGTTCCCGGCCGGCCCGGCGCGCAACCGCGCGTTCGGCGTCTACGCCGCCATGTCGGGTGCCGGCGCGGCCGTGGGGCTGATCCTCGGCGGCGTGCTCACCGAGTACTCGTGGCGCTGGACGTTCTTCATCAACGTGCCGATCGGCCTGCTGGTCATCGCGCTGGCGCCGCGCTTCCTCGGCGAGTCGGCCCGCGAGCAGGGCGGCTTCGACCTGCCCGGCGCGCTCACCGCGACCGCCGGTCTGGTCTCGCTGGTCTACGGCCTCACCCATGCCGCGACGACCTCGTGGGGCAACACCACGACGCTCACGACGATCATCGCGGGGCTGGTGCTCATCGGCGCGTTCCTGGCCATCGAGTCGCGCTCACGGCACGCGCTCATGCCCTTCCGGATCCTCGCCGACCGCACCCGCGCCGTCAGCTTCCTGGTGATGCTCATCGTCGGCGCGGCGATGTTCGCGATGTTCTACTTCCTGGGCCTCTACATCCAGCAGGTGCTGGGCTACAGCTCACTGAAGGCGGGCTTCTCGTTCCTGCCGTTCAGCGTGGGCATCGTCGTGGCGGCTCAGCTGGCGTCGGCGCTCGTGTCGCGCGTCGACCCGCGGTGGATCTCCGGCGCCGGTGGCGTCCTGGCCGCGGGCGGCATGCTCGGCATGTCGACGCTGCAGGTCGACTCGACGTACCTCACGGGCCTGCTGCCGTGGATCATGCTGCTGTCGTTCGGGCTCGGTCTCGTCTTCGTGCCGCTGACCCTCACCGCCGTGAGCGGTGTCGCGCGCGAGGACTCCGGCGTCGGGTCGGCGGTCCTCAACACCATGCAGCAGGTGGGCGGTTCGCTCGGCCTCGCGACGCTGTCGACGGTGGCCGTCTCGGCCGCCACCGACAAGGGTCGTGAGCTCGGTGCCGCCCTGCAGGCCAAGGCGGGGGCGGGCGGCGCAGCGCCTTCACCGGAGCAGCTGGCCGCCGCCAAGCAGCACATCGCGCTGGTGGCCCAGACGCACGGCGCGACCCGCGCGTTCATGGTCGCCGCCGCCATGGTGCTGGTGGGCGCGGTGATCATCCTCGTGGGGCTCAACATCCAGCACGAGGTGCTGGCGAACGACGGTCAGGCGCCCGCCCACCTCGGGTGACGTTGACGCGACGGCGCCCTCAGCCCACGCGGTGCAACCACCGCACGGGGGCGCCGTCGCCGGCGTACCGGAAGGGCTCGAGCTCGTCGTCCCAGTCGCGCCCGAGGGCGGTGTCGAGCTCGGCCATGAGCATGCGCGCGTCGCCACCGGACGCGCGGACGGCGCTGCGCAGCCGGTCCTCGCCCACGAGCACGTCACCGTGGATGCCCACGACGGCGTGGTGGATGCCCAGGCGCGGCGTGTGGCTCCAGCGGGCGCCGTCAGCGCCGGCGCTCGGCTCCTCGGTGACCTCGAAGCGCAGCTTGGCCCACCCGCGCAGCGCGGAGGCGAGCCGGGCGCCCGTGCCGGCGCGGTCCTGCCACGACAGCTCGGCCCGCCAGGTGCCGGGCTCGGCGGGCTGACCGGTCCACTCCAGCGACAGCTGCTGGTCGAGGACGCCGCCCAGCGCCCACTCGACGTGCGGGCACAGCGCGGGGGGCGCGGAGTGCACGAAAACGACACCACGCGTCATCGCGGCAGACATCACGACCTCCTGTTGGCTCGAGGGACGTCTTCCCCAACGACCTCGGGCAACGAAAGCGTGGTCCGGCACGTGCTGCTGGCGTACGGTGCGGCGGGCGCACTGGTGACAGTGTGCCCCAGTCGCGTCAGCAGCACCAGCCCCCCGCCTGCAGGCGCTTCTCCCGCGAAATCTCCTCCGTTCGGCTCTAGCCGGGGCCCCGGCCTGCCGATGCAGCAGGTGGACAATCGCCGTTCGAGGTGAAGGACACGGGCGTGGACAACAGCGAGCTGCTCATGGCGGAGGCCTACGACGAGGGCGTCGTCTCCGAGGTCATCCGACCCGCGGCGATCGTGCCTGAGGAGGCAGCTCGGGCGATCCTCGTCGAGCTGGCCCTGCGCGACGTCCAGAACGGCGGCGTGTGGCAGTCCGAGCCGCAGCTGTGGAGCCTGTACGACCGGCCGTGGCACGGGTACAACAACCCGTCCGGCGCCGAGCTCATCGGCACCATCCAGGTCGCCTACGGCACGCCCACCAAGTACGAGATCACCATCTACCGCGTCACCGTGACCCGCTTCGGCGTCGAGCACGGCTGGAGCGTGCACAGCCTCACCGACTCCGCGCTGGAGTTCGGCGGCCTGACGCTCGACGCGTGCCCGCGGGCCACGCTCGCCGCTCCCCCGCGCCCCTTCCGCTTCTAGCGGGAACCCTCGCGGGCGACCGCGAGCAACGCGGGCCGAGCTCTGCTGGGTCGCGCGAGCGCTCAGCCCATCTTCAGCAGCTCGTGGCCCCAGACGACGGCCGCCAGGTGCGCCATCTGCACCTCCAGGCTCGCGTCGAGGTCGAACCCCGAGACGTGCAGGTCGACGTCGCGGACGACGCTCCCGAGCTCACCGGCGCCCTCGAGCACCGCGGCGCGGATCGGGTTGCTGGCACCGATGGTGTCGAGCATCTGGCCGGCGGCGATGCCGGTCTTCTCCGACAGCGCCGACACCAGGCCGGCGAGGAACGCCTCGCCACCGGAGCCACCAGCGCGGCTCTTGCTCACGAGCTGGCAGGCCCGGGCGCGCACGAGCACCTCGATGGACGTGACGACCTCGGCGGGCTCCTCGGCGGCCACGAGCATGAGCGCGATCCAGCCCGACAGCGTGGCCGGCCCCACGAGCACGAGCGCCTGCTGCAGCGAGTTGATCGCGCGCCCGGTGCCGGCTGCGGCGCTGTTGGCCATGCGCAGCGTGCGCACGGTGAGCACCGCGTCGGAGCTCACGAGCTCCTCGATCCGACCCATGTTCGTCTCGTCCTGCGACAGCGCCTCCAGCAGCCGCAGGCACACCGCGTGCCGGGGCGTCAGCGCGATCGAGGGCTGCTCGGCCGGGCGGGCGTACCAGTAGCCCTGGAACAGGTCGAAGCCCGCGGCGACGGCCACGTCGTGCACCTGGCGGTCCTCGACCTTCTCCGCGAGCACGGCCAGCCCCTGCTGGTGCAGGCTCTCCACCAGGGTGGGCCACTGCTCCGGCGGCACCTGCAGCACGTCGATCTTGGCCACGTGGGCCAGCGGCACGAGCTGCTCGGCGGCCGTCCCGGGCACGAAGTCGTCGAGGGCGATGCGGAACCCCGCCTCGCGCAGCTGCACCAGCCGGTCGCGCACCGCCTCGTCGACGTGCACGCTCTCGACCACCTCGATGAACGTGTGGTCGGACGGCGCCAGGTCGATCAGCGAGCCGAGCAGGAGGCCCCTGTCGACGTTGAGGAACAGCGGGTGGCCGCCGCCGAGCCGCTGCCACCCGAGGTCGCACGCCGCCGTCACGAGCACCTCGGCGGTCGCCCGGTCGCCGTCGAAGCCGGACTCCGGCACGCGGCCGCGGAAGAGCAGCTCGTAGCCGTACAGTGCTCCGGCCCGGTCGACGATCGGCTGGCGAGCGAGCGACGCCCGACCCGGCGTCGACTCGTCGGGCAGCCGCAAGTCAGCACTCATCGTCACCCTCCGTGCATCGGCGGACGGGGCGGTGATCTTGAGGTGCACCCCAGGCGACCACCCGGACGTCGTACTGGAGCGGCCCGTGGTTGCGCTGCGTCAGCGATCGGTGCCGGGACGGCGCTGCTGGACGGCGTCCTGCAGCGCGCTCAGGCCGGCGTCACTGCTGGCGGCGGCGGCCCGGTTGGCCGCCATGACGGCCTCGTAGACCTCTTGCCGGTGGATCTGCACGTGGCGCGGCGCGTCGACGCCGATCCGCACGACGTCGCCCTTGACGTCCAGCACGCGGATGACGACCTCGTCACCGATGACGAGGCTCTCGCCGATCCGACGCGTCAGTACGAGCATCCGGCCAGCATAGGTGCTGCCTGGCGATGGGGCCTCAGAGCCGGTCCAGACACGGCGCGGCCCACGTCCCGAGCGTCGCCGGCCGCGCGTCGAGCCAGGTCACCGGCAGCG
>JBQCES010000283.1:0-7166 GCA_051960055.1 Angustibacter sp.
CTGCTCGGGTGCGGCGTCATGGCCGGTTTCGGTGCGGCCGTCAACACCGGCAACGTGCAGCGCGGCGACTCCGTGGCCGTCATCGGCTGCGGCGGCGTGGGCAACGCGGCCATCGCGGGCGCGGTGCTCGCGGGCGCCACGACCGTGATCGCCGTCGACGTCGACGACCGCAAGCTCGAGTGGGCGCGCGGCTTCGGCGCCACGCACACGGTCAACAGCCGCGAGCGCGACGCCGTCGAGGCGATCCGCGAGCTCACGGGCGGCTTCGGCGCCGACGTCGTGGTCGAGGCGGTGGGCCGTCCCGAGACCTACGAGCAGGCCTTCTACGCCCGTGACCTCGCCGGCACGGTGGTGCTGGTGGGCGTCCCGACGCCCGACCTGACGATCGAGCTGCCGCTCATCGAGGTGTTCGGCCGCGGCGGCGCGCTGAAGTCGAGCTGGTACGGCGACTGCCTGCCCAGCCGCGACTTCCCGATGCTCATCGACCTCTACCGCCAGGGCCGCTTCGACCTCGACGGGTTCGTGTCGGAGACGATCGGGCTCGGGGACGTCGAGGCCGCGTTCGAGCGGATGCACCGCGGTGAGGTGCTGCGTTCGGTGGTGCAGCTGTGAGCGCGCGCATCGACCACACCGTCACCTCGGGCACGTTCAGCCTCGACGGCCAGACGTTCGACGTCGACAACAACGTCTGGGTGCTCGGTGACGACGACGAGTGCGTGATCATCGACGCGCCCCACGACCTCGACGCGATCACGGCTCTCGTCGGTGGTCGCCGCGTCGTCGCGGTGCTGTGCACGCACGCCCACGACGACCACGTGGCCGCCGCACCGGGACTCGGCGAGCGGGTCGGCGCGCCCATGATGCTGCACGCCGACGACCTCGGCCTGTGGACCCTCACCCACCCCGACATCGCGCCGAACGCGATGCTGCACGACGGTCAGGTGGTGCGGGTGGCCGGCGTCGACGTCCACGTGATCCACACGCCGGGGCACTCCCCCGGCTCGGTGTGCTTCCACGTGCCGGCGCTGACCACCGTCTTCACCGGCGACACCCTGTTCCAGGGCGGTCCGGGTGCCACCGGCCGCAGCTTCAGCGACCGGCCGACGATCGTGCGGTCGATCCGCGAGCGGCTGCTCACGCTGCCGCCCGACACGGTGGTGCGCACCGGTCACGGCGACTCGACGACGATCGCCGACGAGATCGGGAACGTTTCAGAAGGCCCATAGCAGTGAGCGCCGCCTGTCGGTCCGAGACGGCGATCACCCAATTGGGTGGGTTGACGCGGCAAGGCTGGCGCCTGCGTGCGTGTTGACTACTTGCTGCGCTTGCCGCTAGTGCTTGCAGAACCGGGGGAGCGCTTGCTCGACCTGGAGCTCGAAGCAGCAGCACTCAGCCGAAAACCTGGCACTGCCTTCTGCTGCACCGACCATGTGTCCTTCGAAACCTGGTGCACGACAAGGTTCGAGGTCGACTTCATGTTCAGGGCTCGCGAGGCCATCAGCTACCACCTTCCAAGGTGAAGTCTAACAATGTAGTTCCCACAGCAGCCGAAGGCACCCCCATTGCACGCATCCGGGTGGCCGGCACACTCACCGGCTGAGCCGAGAGGACCATGTCGCTGCGATCTGGCCGAGTGCACTGCCCCACCTCTCCTGGTCGACGTCCGCAAGCGGTGCCGTGAATGCTGAGCTCAGGACACCCACGGGGACAGCGGGACCGCCGGGAAGTCGAGCCTCTACTGGATGTGCCATGACGCATCCCCATCGACCGGTGCGCTGAGGTAGTCCATCGCCCACCGTGGTGTCGACCTGGATAGCCCGGACGTGTGGCACGCCTGCGCAGAGGGCCTCCGCCGCGATCCAAGGAGACTCCAAGGTCGCCGGTACTCGGCGAAGGTCCGCATCCTTGCGGTAGGTGCGGTCACCGGCAGCCCATCGAACCAACTCCTCGTTGCCGTCATGCAACCAAAGAGTCAGGTTCACTGGGCCCGCATGCACGGGCTGAAGGAGGTCGTGCACCTGCTCTTCCAGGAGCCTTGCATCGGCTGGTTGCACCCTGCTGAATCGGCTCTCTCGTCCTGTCAAGACAGCCGCGACACGCTCACGCGGAGGCCGGTAGTCGGCCTGAGTCACGTAAGGCGCTTCACGCAACACTTGGGTCACCTCAGCGAAGTCCTCCAGGACATGGCATGTCACACCGACCTTCGCCCACTGGTCGACGATCACGCTGCGCACCAAGGCAAGGTCTCCGGCGCTGAGGCCGAGGCCCTGTCGAGGGACGAGGGCAACTACCTCGCCAAGGCCCTGATCGCGGAGCTGGCCCAGAAACATCCTGACGTCAGGATCGCTGTAACTGGTGCCAACCATGACCATGGGGCCTGACTGCAGGGCGTGCTGAATTTGCGACCTCTGCCAGGGCGCTGACGCTGTCATTAGGGCGTTGTAGTCACTCAAGGTCAAGATGAGATCGTCACCCTGAGCTCGTGTGCTCTCGCGAGGCAGTAGACCATGCAGATGATGGATCTCATACCGGCCCGAGTGCCGGGGCGAAGCTGACGCCCGCGCGTGAATCCACTTGAGCGCCTCGCGCGTGGACACACCACGACGCGCAGCCAACTCAGCGACCAGAGCCTCCTCGAGCAGGTCGTCGTAGTTGAGGGTCATCAAGGTCACCTGGTCCGGCTCTCGGACAGCCGCGGCCTCGGCGATGGCTTGGTGCATTGGCGCTCGAGTGAAGCCCATGCTCGCTGAGGAGGTATCCGACGTGCCATACAGGGCCCGGAAGATACGACGTTGACGCTGCGCGGGCCGGGCCGAGACCGTGAACGCCGCCTCCGCAGCCAGCAGGGCGTCCTGCCCAGCCAGCAGCGCGGTGGCGGCTGGCTCGCTAAGGCCACGACTGGTCAACAATTGCGTGAGCAAGCCCGTCCAGGTGGGCAGCCCAGCTGCGACAGATGCCCCGGCGCCAAGTAGGTACGAAAGGTGTGACTGGCCGGCGACGCGCTCGAGACATGCGCGCAGCTCGGCGCCCTTCTCAAGCCTGGGCAGCATCTTCCCCCCCATGGAGTGCCCTCATTCGGGCCGCGCAGCGCTGGCAGCGGCGGCATCCGCCGGAAATGTACCGCAGGCTTTGGGGTCCGCAGATCCGTAACGCGATGGGGCCTCCCACCGAGCGGACCCGACCTGACTAGCGCCGGATCGTCGCAAGGCGGGTAACAAGCGAGGACTAGGCCGGCGCCGAGGTCGCCACCACGAGGGCGGTGGCCACGGCGGCGACGCCCTCACCCCGCCCCGTGAGGCCGAGCCCGTCGGTGGTAGTCGCGCTGAGCGACACCGGCGCACCGCACGCCACGCTCAGCGCGTCCTGCGCCTCGGCGCGGCGGGCGCCCAGCCGCGGCCGGTTGCCGATGAGCTGCACGGCCACGTTGCCGATCTCGAAACCCGCCTCGCGCACGCGCCGCGCGGCCTCCTCCAGCAGCGCCGCACCGGGCGCGCCCGCCCACCGGGGATCGGACGTGCCGAAGTGCGTGCCGACGTCGCCGATCCCGGCGGCGGAGAAGAGCGCGTCGCAGCAGGCGTGGGCCACGACGTCGGCGTCCGAGTGGCCCTCGAGCCCGCGCTCGCCGGGCCAGTCGAGGCCGGCCACGCGCAGCGGGCGGTCGCTGCCCTCCGGCGCGAAGGCGTGGACGTCGGTGCCGATGCCGACCCGCGGGAGGTTCACGGCTCGACCCTAGCGAGCCAGAACTCCGCCAGCGCCAGGTCGTGCGGCGTGGTGATCTTGAAGGCCATGGGGTCGCCCGGCACCACGCTGACCGGCTCGCCCAGGCGCTCGACGAGGGCGGCGTCGTCCGTGGCGGCGGCGTCGGCGTCCGCGTGCGCCCGCTCGAGCACGGACCGGGCGAAACCCTGCGGCGTCTGGACGGCGCGCAGCGGCTCGCGTGCCACCGTGCCCACCACGGTGCCGTGGGCGTCGACCTCCTTGAGCGTGTCGACCACCGGCAGGCCCGGGACGACGGCCGGGTGGCCGTCACGCACTGCCTGCACGACAGCGGCCACCAGCGACGGCGGCGCCAGGCACCGGGCGGCGTCGTGCACCAGCACCACCTCGGCGCTCTGGGGCAGCGCCGCGAGCCCCAGCGCCACGGAGTCCTGCCGCTGCGCGCCGCCCGCCACCACGTCCGCGCGCCCCGCCAGCAGCTCCTGGGTCACCTCGACCAGCTCGGCGGGCACCACGGCCACGACGTGGTGCACCCCGGCGTCCAGCACCCGGCTCACCGCGTGCTCCAGCAGCGTGGTGCCGGCGAGCTCGACGAAGGCCTTGGGCCGTCCGGCGGCCAACCGGGTGCCTTGGCCGGCCGCCACGATCACGCAGCCGACGCCGTCGAGCAGCGGAAGGTCGCTCACGACACCTGCGGCTTGCTGAAGACCATCCGGCCGTTCGCCGTGGTGAGCACGCTCGTGACGGCGACCGAGACCTCCTGGCCGATCCGGTCACGCGAGCGCTCGGCGACCACCATCGTGCCGTCGTCGAGGTAGCCCACGGCCTGGCCCGGCTCCTTGCCGGCCTTGATCAGGCTCACCCGCACGACGTCGCCCGCGGTCACCGGCGGACGCAGGGCCAGGGCCAGGGCGTGCAGGTTCATCACCGAGACGCCGGCCAGTGCGGCCGCCTTGGCCAGGTTCGTGTCGAGGGTGAGCAGGTGGGCGCGCCGCTCGAGGCAGGTGCGCACGAGCTTGGCGTCGACGTCCGGCACCTCGCGCACGGTGTCGGGCACGACCTCGACGTCGACGGCGCGGTGCCGGCGCAGCGCCTCGAGCACCTCCAGCCCGCGCCGTCCGCGCGTGCGCCGCGTGTCGTCGGCGGCGTCGGCCAGGCCCTGCAGCTCGTCGAGCACCGGTTGCGGCACCACGAAGGTGCCGTGCAGGAAGCCCGCGGTGACGACGTCGACGATCCGCCCGTCGATGGCCACGGAGGTGTCGAGCACGCGCTCACCGGACGGCGTGGGCGAGGTCGCGCTCGACAGGCCGGCCTGGGCGCCGAAGAGGGCGAGTAGGTCGTGCCTGCGGGCCAGGCCGACGCGGTAGCCCAGCAGCGCCACGGTGACGAGCACGAAGCCGAACAGCGGGAGCGTCACGACCTGCGAGCCCACCAGCAGCAGCGGCCAGGTGACGGCCGCGGCCACGAGGACGCCGATGGCCGCGCCGATCATGCCCGAGAGCACCTGCTCGGTGGAGCGCTGCCGCAGGCTCTGCTCGGCCGAGGCCACCGACCGCACGGTGAGCCGCGCGATCACCCCGCCGAGCACGTAGCCGACGGCGGCGCCCAGCAGCACGGCGGCGCCGGTGGCGTCGAGCGGGCCGAGCCGCAGCGACACCGGCTGCGCGGCGGCGGCGATCTGGTACCCGAGCCCGGCGAAGAAGACGACGACGAAGAGCCGCAACAGCTCGATGACGCCGACCGGCACCCGCACGGGACGAGGGTTCACGACGCCAGTGTGACGGATGATCGGCGCAGCGTGACAACGCAGACGGCCGGCCCGCGCGTGGCGGGCCGGCCGGTGAGCGTCAGGAAGCGAGGACCTCGTCGAGGATGGCCTCGGCCTTGTCCTCGTTGGTGTGCTCGGCGAGGGCGAGCTCGCTCACGAGGATCTGGCGGGCCTTGGCCAGCATCCGCTTCTCGCCGGCCGACAGGCCGCGGTCCTTCTCGCGGCGCCACAGGTCGCGCACGACCTCGGCGACCTTGATGACGTCGCCGGAGGCGAGCTTCTCCAGGTTGGCCTTGTACCGGCGCGACCAGTTGGTCGGCTCCTCGGCGTGGGCGGTGCGCAGGACCTCGAACACGCGGTCGAGGCCCTCCTGCCCGACGACGTCACGGACGCCGACGAGGTCGCAGTTCTCTGCGGGAACCTCGATGGTCAGATCCCCCTGGGCCACCTTGAGGACCAGGTACATCTTGTCCTCGCCCTTGATCGTGCGGGTCTTGATCTCTTCGATCAGTGCAGCACCGTGATGCGGGTACACGACCGTCTCGCCGACTGTGAAGACCATGTGCTCTTTTCCCCTTTCGCGACCTCCAGGGTACCACGCGGGTTCAGGCGGCAGAAGGGTCGATTCCAGCGTTTCCGCAGGTCAGAGGCATGCGAGGGTCCGGTAGGGGGCTTGACAGGCCCGTTCTCGCGTGCTCCACGGGTTCTCCACGCCCGCCCGACGGCGGCCGTGCCGCGCGGCCCGATAGGCTGGTGAACGCCAGACAGTCCGACCGCCCGGACGCCGCACCGGGCCCCGTCCGCCAGGAGTCCCCCGCCGTGATGCGCCTTCGTCGCCAGGGTGTCCGCGCCCTCGCCCTCGCCGCGGCGGTGTCCGCGCTCTCCGCGTGCGGCTACTTCTCGCAGACCACCACCGAGCTCGACTACAACCCCTCCGACGGCGTCAGCGCCAGCGTGGGTTCCGTCGGCGCGCGCAACCTGCTCGTCGTCGGCGCCGAGGGCGGCGAGGGCCTGGTCTCCGGCGCGCTCGTCAACACCGGCACCGCCGACGCCACCGTCACGATCTCGGCGCCCGGCTCGCCGCAGCCTGTGCAGATCTCCGTGGCGCCGGGCCAGCTGGTCAGCCTCGGCTCGGGGCCCGACCAGCGCAGCGTCGTCGTCGGCAACCTCAAGCAGCCGGCCGGCTCGCTGCTCAAGCTCACGCTCTCGAGCCCGCAGGGTGGCGACGTCAACGTCACCGTGCCGGTGGTCGCCGCGACGAACGAGTACGCCACCGTCACCCCGACGGCGAACTGACGCTCAGCCGTCCAGCTTGTAGTCCAGCCCGCGCACGGTCGTCAGCAGCGCGGGGTTGGCGGGATCGGTCTCGATCTTGGAGCGCAGCCGCTTGACGTGCACGTCGAGGGTCTTGGTGTCGCCGACGTAGTCGCTGCCCCACACGCGGTCGATGAGCTGCATCCGGGTGAGCACCCGGCCGGTGTTGCGCAGGAGCATCTCGAGCAGCTCGAACTCCTTGAGCGGGAACGACACCTGCTTGCCGCGGACCGTGACGACGTGCCGCTCGACGTCCATCCGCACCGGGCCGGCCTCGACGGTCGACGGCAGGAGGTCCTCCGGCTCGGTCCCGCGCCGCAGCACCGCCTTGATCCGGGCGAGCAGCTCGCGCGAGGAGTAGGGCTTC
>JBQCES010000284.1:0-8259 GCA_051960055.1 Angustibacter sp.
GGACCGCGCTGGCCGCCCTCGCGACCTTGCGCGTCGCCGGCCGCGCTCCCAAGACCGGCTACGAGCGAGCGCGCTTCGGGCAGGCCTGGGCCGACGTCGACCGCAACGGTTGCGACACCCGCAACGACGTCCTGCGCCGCGACCTGACCCACTACGCGCTCAAGGCCGGGACGTACGGCTGCCTCGTGCTCAAGGGCACCCTCCACGACCCCTACACCGGGCGCACGATCGCGTTCGTCCGCGGCCAGAGCACCTCGATCGCCGTCCAGGTCGACCACGTCGTCGCCCTCTCGGACGCCTGGCAGAAGGGTGCGCAGGGCTGGAGCACGGCCCAGCGCATCGCCTTCGCCAACGACTCGCTCAACCTGCTCGCCGTCGACGGCCCCACCAACGCGAGCAAGGGCGACGGCGACGCCGCCACCTGGCTGCCGCCGGTGAAGTCCTACCGCTGTGCGTACGTCGCCCGCCAGGTCGCGGTGAAGCGCACCTACGGCCTGTGGGTGACGCGCGCGGAGAAGGACGCCATCGCCCGAGTGCTCGCCCGGTGCCCCGACCAGAAGCTGCCGTCGCGCCGGGCCTTCCGGCTCGGTGGCGGCACGGTCGTGGCCGCTCCCGCTCCATCGACCACCACGTCCGCACCCGCTCGGCCGTCGAGCACCTCGGGCACCGACCCGCGGTTCGGCACCTGCAAGGAGGCCAAGAGCCACGGCTACGGGCCGTACGAGCGCGGCGTCGACCCCGAGTACGACTGGTACCGCGACAACGACCACGACGGCATGGTGTGCGAGTAACGCGTCCCGACCTGTGCGATCACCGTCCCGCATCTACGATTCGTGTATGCGTACGACAATCGTCCTAGTGCTCACCGCCGCGGCGACCCTCACGGCGTGCTCGGCCGGCCCGCGCGACGCGATGGATATAGCGACGAGCCGGCTGGAGCACCGCGTCGGTGCTGTCTCGCAGGCGCTCCCGCTCGACACCACCCGCCCCTTTCATCAGGCGGCGGGGCGCGACCCCGGCCTCCTGGCGGCGAGCGTCGTCTACGACAAGCGGGTGAAGTGCACGCCAGGGGGCGACCCCTCCAGCTGCGGAGCGCTGCTCGAGGAGTGGCCGTCCGGCCGCGCGGCGCAGAAGCATGCGGAGGCGCTGAAGGGTCAGGGGTCGGACGCCTTCAGCGTCGGCGACATGGTCGTGCAGCTGTCGTCGCAGCTGGGCGCCCAAGCCCGGAAGCAGTACGAGACGGCCTTGCAGGCCGGCTGAGCGCGAGCATGATCCTGCAAGAATCCGGCTGGGGCCCGCCGCGCTGAGCACGGTCGCGAGTCACAGGCGGCGACTTCTTGCAGAATCGTGCTCGCCCCTCGGCGTCAGCTCGCGCTGGGACCCTCCGCCCGCGCCCACCACTGCTCGGCCGGCGGCGGCTCGGACTGCAGGATCTCCTGCGAGTCCGGACCCTCGCTCGACAGCAGGTCCATGACGAGGGTGACGGGCACACCCTGGCTCAGCGCGGTCATAAGGGGATGCGGCACAAGGAGATCATCGGGCCTGCCCGACCGGCGCTGAAGCGGCTGACCGGGCGACCCCCATCCGGGCGAACGCGCCCGGGATGCGCCGTGGCGCAGCGTGACTACGGTCGATGGATGAACCCGTCAGCCGTCCTCGCCGGAGCCGCGGCCGGTGCCGCAGGCACCACCGCCCTCAACGCCCTCACGTACGTCGACATGGCGGTGCGCGGTCGTCCGGCCAGCACGACGCCGGAGGAGACGGTCGAGAAGGCGAGCGACCTCACGGGCGTCCCAGTGCCCGGTGACGACTCCAGCCACGACAACCGGGTGTCGGGTCTGGGTGCCCTCACCGGCATCGTGACCGGGGTGGCCGTGGGCTCTGCGGTGGGCCTGCTGCACTCCGGACGCCGACGCCCGGGTGGTCTGGTCACGGCGGCCGTGGCCTCGGGCGCGGCCCTCGTCGCCGCCAACGCCCCGATGACGGCGCTCGGCATCACCGACCCGCGCTCGTGGCCGGTGTCGAGCTGGGTCAGCGACGTCGTCCCGCACCTGGGCTACGGCGTGGTCACGGCGTACGTGCTGCGCCGGATGACCCGCTGAGTCGGCCGCCGACCGCGAGGCCGGTGCCTCCGGCGCCCCTGGCGCCGGGGGTCGGGGCGGTCGCGACGGATTTCTCAATTGCCAGATCGGGATGGTGATGCCGATCTGGCAATTCGAAAACGCGCGAAGTCGCGCCGGGAGGGCATTCAGGGCAGGCGCCGTTCGCTGATCCGGCCACGGCGCAGCCAACGCGCGAGCTCGCTCGCGACCCGGCGCGGCCGCATCACCGGGCTGGCCCCGCTGAGCGGCGCCAGCAGGCCCGCGACGGTCTCGTGCAGCACCTGCTCGGCGTCGCGGGTGGGCTCCCAACCGAGCACGTCACGGGCCCGGCTGCAGTCGAGCAGCGGGACGCCGTACGCCAGGTCGACCCAACCGCGGTCGACCGGCTGCAGGTGCGCGTACCAGCTGGCCTGCGCGAGCAGGCTGAGGGCCTGGGCGGGCACCGGGACGACGCGCGCGCCGAGCGCGCGAGCCCCCATGGTGGCGGTCACGGGCGGGTCGGCAGCCAGGTTGAACGGTCCCTCGGCGCGACGCTCGAGCGCGCGCACGATGGCCTCGGCCACGTCGTCGGCGTGCACGATCGGCACGGCGAGCCGGGGGTCGAGGGGGAGCAGCGGCAGGTGGCGCAGCACGGCCGCCGGCACCGCGGGCGGCAGTCCGTAGCGCAGCAGCTCGCTGCCCGCCGCGGCCTGCCCGATGAGGCCCGGACGCATCCGCGTCACCACGGGTGCGTCAGGCTGCGCCTCCAGCGCGTCGAGCTCGCGCTCGGCTGCCGCCTTGTGCGTGCTGTACGCCGACGTCGGCATGCCGTCGGTCGGCCAGCTCTCGTCGACGCGTGCGTCGTCGCGCTTGGCGCTGTAGGCGCCCACCGACGACATGTGCACCAGGTGCGGCACGCCGGCCGCGCGCACGGCGTGCGCGATCCGACGGGTGCCGCCGACGCCGAGCCGCTCGAGGTACCCGACGTCGTGCGAGGGCTGGAAGCCCCAGGCCAGGTGCACGACGGCGTCGGCATCGCGCACGGCCTCGGCGAGCACCGCCTCGCTGCGAGGTTCGCTGAGGTCGGCGCTCAGCCAGTGCGCGTGGTCGTACGGCGCGCCTGGTGGCGGTGGGCTGGGGGCCACCGCCACCAGCTCGTGCTCGGACGTCGCCAGCCGGCGCAGCAGCGCCGTTCCCACGTTGCCGCTGGCACCGGTGACGACGAGCCGCATCAGCTCTGCGCGCTGTCGCGGACGGTCTGACCGGCGTCCTGCGCCTGGTCGCGCACGTCCACCGCCGCCGACTGGCCCTCCTGCTTCACCGTCGCGGCGGCGTCCTGCGCGGTCTGCTTCACCGACTCGACGGCGTCCTGCGCCGGCTCCTTGAGCTGCTGGGCGGTGTCCTTCGCCATCGAGGTCACCTCCTGCTTCAGCGGCTCGGCCTTCTCCTTCACCGCAGCGGCGGCCTGCGTCTCCTTCTCGGACGCCGGCAGCAGCGCGGCCACGATGAGACCAGCGCCGAAGGCGACGAGCCCGGCCGCGAGCGGGCTGCCCTGGGTCTTGGACCGGGCGGCGTCGGGCACGTGGCCGGTCTTCTCGCCCACGGTGGACGCGGCGTCCCCGACGCTGGAGGCCGCGGAACCGGCCGAGTCGCCGACGCTGGACGCCGAGCCCATCACCTTGTCGCGCACGCCACCGACGGCCGAGGTGACCTTGCCGACCTGCCGCTTGGCGACGTTGCGCGGGTTGACGGTGTCAGCCAGTGCGTCGACGTCGCTGCTGAGGTTGCTGCGGGTGCGCTCGATGTCGGCGCGGATCTGGTCCGGGTTCTGCGTGGTCATGGCGTCTCCTCGTGGGGCTTGAGGGCGGGCGGGATCTCCTTGACGGTCTCGGCCGTGCGCGGCAGGCCGCTCACCGACGACACCTGCTTCTTGCCGACCAGGCCGAGCACGGCGGCGACGACCGCCCACACGACCGTGACGACGATCGCCGACCAGCCGCGGCCGATGGCGTTGCCGAGGCCCCACCAGACGGCGACCGACAGGAACACCAGGGCCAGCTGGCCGGCCTCGGCAGCGCCGACGAGCATCCCCGCGCCCTTGCCTGCGCGGGTCGCCGACTCCTTCGCCTCGGCCTTGGCCAGCTCGACCTCCTGGCGGACGAGCTGGGACAGGTCCTTGCTCACCTCGCCGAACAGCTCACCGAGCGAGGGCCGCTCGGCGTCCGGTGCGGTCGACGCGCCGGCCGGGGTCGGCGTGACGCGCGTGGTCTCCGGCGACACGCTCACGGCCGACCTCCCGTGTCCGAACCACCCGGCACGTCGGCGAGGCCACCGGACGGCAGCGCCGGCGGCATGACGCCCGTGGGGGGCGTCGACGTCGGCTCGGCGGTGCCGTACGTCGGCGCGGCCGGCGAGACCCCGGCGGTGGTGGCGGGCGTGGTGGCGCCGGCGCTCATCGACCCGCTCCCGGACGTCGCACCGGACGTCGAACCGGACGTCGCACCGGACGTCGAACCGCTGGCGTCCGCCTGCAGGCCTCGCCCGAGCCGCCCCGCGACGACGCCGGCGCCGGCGGCGATCGCCAGGAACGTCATGGGGCGCTGGCGCGCGAAGCCGCGCACGTCGTCGAGCAGCTGGCCCGGCTCGCGGCCGTCCAGCCACTGCGCCACCGAGTTCACGCGCTCGGCGGCCTGGTGCGCGAGGTCGCTCGCCATGCCCTGCTGCTGCGAGCCGTCGGCCATCGACCGCAGCTCGTCGCCGATCGAACGCAGACCCTGGGCGGCGCGCTGCTGCTGCTCACCGGCCTGGTCGTGCAGCTGCGAGCGTCCCTCGTGCAGCAGGTCGCGGGCCTGTCGGCGGGCTTCACCGGCGACCTCGCCGGCCTGGTCGCGGGCGGTACCGGCGACGTTCGACGCGGCGCCGACGGCGCTGTCCTTCACGTCGGCCGCCTGGTCCTTCGCGACGTCCTTCGTGGAGCCGTTGCCAGTTCCTGTGCTGGGGGTGCGACCGACGTCCTGCACGGTCTGGTCGTAGGTGGGCGTGACGCTGAGGTCGCTGCCTTCCGGGGGCGAGGTCATCGCTCCACCGGTGGCCGGCTGGTCCGGCCGCAGAGGTCCCTGAGTCATATCGGGGGGTCCTTTCTCGCGATGGTCTCGAGCAACGAGTGCGAGCCACCTGGTACCCCCTGCCTGAGTTGGCAAACGTCTGGCGCGAAATCCGTCTGCGCTCGGCATGGGTGGCGGTGGCCGGGGTAGGTGCTCCCCACGCGCGTCGCCGCGACGCCGTCAGCCACCGGAGGAGATCCATGAGCCAGCCCGCCCCGCGCTCCCTCACGCCCCTGTGGGACCTGCCGGTCCGCTGGACCCGGCTCGACGGCGTCGCCTCGGTCGCCAAGGAAGCAGTCAACCGGCTGATCGGCCGCGGCCGGGTGGCCGACGCCCTGCACGGCCGCTGGCTCGGCCATCCCGCCCACCCCGCACTCGCCCAGGTGCCGGTGGGCGCCGCGCTCGGCGCCGCCACGCTCGACGTCGTCGCGCTGGCCACCGGCGAGCGCAGCCTGCACCGCGGCGCCCGGCTGCTCACCGCCGTAGCGACCGCGAGCGCTGCCCCCACGGCGATCGCCGGCTGGGCCGACTTCGCCGACCTGCACCCCGAACAGCAGCGGGTCGCCCTGGTGCACGCGGCCGGCAACCTCACCGCCGTCGCCGCGTGGTCGGCGTCGCTGGCCCGGCGGCGTCCGGTCTGGGCGCTCGCGGGCACCGCTGTGGCCGGGCTGGCCGCGGGGCTGGGCGGTCACCTCTCCCAGCGCTGGGCTGCGGGCGCCAACCACGCCGAGCACGTGCCGCACCTCGCGCCCGAGGGCTGGCACCGGCTGGGCGAGGTCGACGAGCTGTCGGACGGCGCGCCGCACCGCGTGCTGCTCGGTGACGAGCCGGTCGTCGTCGTGCGCTCGGCCGACGGCCTGCGGGCGATGTCGGCCACCTGCGCGCACCTGTCCGCGCCGCTCGACGAGGGGGACGTCGAGACCGTGCGCGGCACCGAGTGCATCGTGTGCCCCTGGCACGGCAGCGCCTTCGCGCTGGACGGCGGGGGCGTCGTCCGCGGGCCGGCCACCGCGCCGCAGCCGGTGGTCGACCTCGACGTCCACGACGGTCTGGTGTTCGGCAAGGTCCGACAGCCCGGCGAGTGAGCCGGGCGCCTGCCCCGGCGGGACGCCGGACTCAGGCCGGCGGCACCGCCGGCAGGTCGACGCCGGTGGCGTCCGCGTCGGTGTGGTCGCTGTCGCCGTAGCCGTCGGTAGCGACGGGGTCCGGCCTGGTGCTCTCTGGTTCGCGGTGCTGCGTGGTCATCGGTGCTGACTCCTCGCCACCCCGGCCCGTGGGCCCTGACATGAGTCCTCCTGGTTCTCGCGTCGGCGGTTCCGGCGCGTTCCCCGAGACCTCAAGGGTTCCCGCCTGGCGTCGTCCCAAACCCCTCCCGAGTGAGGGCAGCGTGAAGATCGACTTGACGAATCGGGCATCCGTGGCACCGTGGACGTGCCTCGAGCAGCGCGGGCTCCGACCTCGCTGAAGGGCAGACCGACCATGGCGCACCCGACGATCGACCACGAACCCAGCGCGACGCCGCAGGCGTCCGTCCGTGAGCTCATCGCCGAGCTCGCGCAGGTCGAGGACGCCGTGCGGGTGCTGCCGACGTACGTCGAGGGCGAGGGCGGCTCGCGGCTCAACCCCGAGCTGCTCGCGATGCTCGACCGCGAGCGCGACATTGTCACGCGCCTGCGCTGCATCGACCTACGCGACGGCGTGGTCGGCGATCCGCACGACGCTGCGTAGCCTGGGATCACCCCTGCGTGAACGACGCGATGCCGTCTGGCGCAAAGCCTCGCGCACCGCCTGTCACACCTGTCACGATCACGATCATCGCCCCTGGCAGTCGGCCGGGGGCTGCGTGATGTGGAGTCGCCGTGCACGACCTCGCCCCCGAGATCCACCGCCAGCGCCTCGTCGTCGAGGGCCTGTGCCGCGAACCCATCGACGCCGAGACGATCAAGGCCTATCTGTCTCGGCTGTCGAAGACCATCGACATGGTGGCTCTCATGGAGCCCGCCACCCACCAGTCGCCGTTGTACGGGTGGGCCGGCTGGATCCACTGGGAGACCTCCGGCGCCCACTTCTACGCGTGGGACCAGCCGCGGCTGTTCTTCAGCGTCGACATCTACGCCTGCAAGCCGTTCTCGGTCGACGACGTGGTCGAGTACACGCGCGAGTTCTTCGACAGCCCCCGCGTCGAGTTCAAGGCCTTCTGATGGCGGCTGCGGGCCAGCCGCTGTTCATGCACTTCGACGTGCGCGGCGCCCTGCTCGAGTCGGCGCTGGAGTGCGAGGCCGAGGTCTTCTGGAAGTGGTTCGGCAACACGCGCGAGGAGCTCGACGTCGAGTACGGCCCCTACGAGCCCGACTCGGTGTTCCTCGCGATCGCCGACGCCGACGACCAGGTGGTGGCCGCCGTCCGGCTGATCGCCCCTGGCACGTCCGGCTTCAAGACCCTCGCCGACGTCGGCCGCGACCCCTGGAACGTCGACGGCCTGCGCTCGGCCGCTGCGGTGGGCATGGACCTCTCGCACACCTGGGAGGTCGGCACGCTCGGCGTGCGCGCGGAGTACGCGCGCTCGGGCACCCGGCTGTCGCTCGCGCTCTACCACGGCCTGATGACCATCGCCCGGGTCAACCACATGACGTCGTTCGTCGCGATCCTCGACGAGCGGGTGCGCCGGCTGCTGTCGTCGGTGGGCATCATCACCCGGCCGCTGCCCGGCACCCGCACCGCGGAGTACCTCGGCTCGCCGTCGAGCACCCCGGTGTACGCGCACTACACGCCGATGCTCGAGAACCAGCGGCGCGAGTTCCCCGAGGCGCACCGCCTCGTGACCCTCGGCATCGGCCTCGACGGCATCGTCGTCCCGCCGCCGTCGGCGTTCGTACGCCGCCAGCCGGCCGGGCTGATCGACCTGGCCGCGCTGGAGCCCGCCGTCCCGCTGGCCCTGCCCGTCCCCTGACCCCCCGACCCCACCGTGCACTTGGTACACAGAGTGCACGCCCACGGGCGCCCAGGCGTGCAGCCAGGAGGCGTGCTCGGACCGCACGCTCTCGCGGCCGAGGTACTTGATGAGGTCGAAGTTG
>JBQCES010000285.1:0-4713 GCA_051960055.1 Angustibacter sp.
CGGCTCGCTGCTGGTCCGCGCTGCCACCGGGCGGCCCGGACCTCGGCCGCCCGTGTGGTTCATGCGGCAGGCCGGCCGGTCGCTGCCGGAGTACCGCGCACTACGGGTCGGCACCGCGATGCTCGACGCCTGCCGCGACCCGGACCTCGTCACCGAGATCACGCTTCAGCCGGTGCGCCGGCACGGCGTGGACGCCGCGATCCTGTTCTCCGACATCGTCCTGCCACTGGTCGCCGTCGGGCTGGAGATCGACATCGTGCCGGGCGTCGGGCCGGTCGTCGCCGAGCCGTTCCGCACGGTCAAGGACCTCGACCGGCTGCCCGAGCTGACGGCGGCCGACGTGCCGTACGTCGTCGACGCCGTCCGGCTGCTGGTGGCCGAGCTGGGCCCGACGCCGCTCATCGGCTTCGCGGGGGCGCCGTTCACGCTGGCCAGCTATCTGGTCGAGGGCGGGCCGTCGAAGAACCACGAGCGCACCAAGGCCCTCATGTACGGCGACCCGCAGCTGTGGCATGCGCTCGCTGGGCGCCTCGCCGCGATCGCAGGAGCGTTCCTGCGCGTGCAGGTCGAGGCCGGGGCGAGCGCGGTGCAGCTGTTCGACTCGTGGGTCGGAGCCCTGCCGCTCGCCGACTACGTCGAGTACGTGCAGGCGCACTCCGCCACGGCGCTCGCCGCGGTGGGTGACCTCGGCGTCCCGCGGATCCACTTCGGCGTCGGCACGGGCGAGCTGCTCGGGGCCATGGGGGAGGCCGGGGCGGAGGTGGTCGGCGTCGACTTCCGCGTCGCGCTCGACGAGGCCAGCCGTCGGATCGGCCCCGACCGCGCGGTGCAGGGCAACCTCGACCCGGCCATGCTGTTCGCGCCCGAGGCGGTGCTCGAGCGGCGCGTGCGGCAGACCCTGGACGCCGGACGCCGCACTCCGGGGCACGTGTTCAACCTCGGCCACGGCGTCCCGCCGAACGCCGACCCGGCCGCGCTGCAGCGGGTCGTCGACGTCGTCCACGAGGCCACCGCCTAGCTGCGCACCTCAGGCGGTGGCGGCGGGCGCCTGGCCGCGGCGCCGGCGCTGACGGCGCAGCCACCAGAGCACGGGGGCCCCGAGCAGCGCGACGACGACGGCGAACGGCAGCAGCGCGCCGACGACGGCCAGCAGCACGGTCGCGCTGGCGGCCAGCGCCGTCCATCCTCCGCGGAGCCCCGCGACGAACGCGTTGTCGTCGTGGCGGGGCGGCGCGGCGGTCTCGTGCGGTGTGATCGTGACGGTGAGCGTCGACAGCGTCGTCTGGTCTTCGAGGGCCGCGAGCTGGGACTTCAGGGACTCCAGGTCGGCCTCGCGACGCGCGAGCTCACCCTCGATCTGCACGACCTGGCCGAGGTCCTTGGCCTGGGCCAGCAGGGCGCGCACGCGCTCGACGCTCGCCGTCTGCGACCGCACGCGGCTGGTGGTGTCGACGTACTTGCCCGTGACGTCCTGGCTGGTCTGGCTGCGGCTGGTGACCGAGCCGAGGTCGCCGACCTCCTGCATCACGCGGTCGAGGGAGGCGTTCGGCACGCGCAGGGTGAGCACCGACTGGCTCCATGGTCGGCGGGGGCCGGCCGGGTCGCCGTCCGACTCCACCGGCCGCGGCTCGGACGGCGACGTCGTGGTCTGCTCGTCGGCCACGAACCCCTTGGCCGCTTCGGCGATGCTGCGCACGCGGGCCACGGAGGCGGCCACGTCGCTGGTCTGCACGGCGAGGTCGGCGGTGCGCACGACGCGCTGCTCGAAGCTCGCGGCGTCGGCGGCCTGACCGGTGGAGCCGCCTGAGCTGCCGGTGGCCGCGCCGTCACTGGCGTCCGGAGCGCCGCGCTCAGCGGGCTGCGACGCGACCTTCGGCGCGCTGGCGGCACCAGCGGCAGTGGAGCTGTCGCCACTGGAGCCACCGCACCCGGCGAGGGCCAGGACGGCGACCGCTCCCGCGGCGACGACGACGGATCGGGTGGTGCGGCTGCGGTTCATCGTGGCGTCCCTTCACCGACGGGCTGGGTCGGCGATGGGACGCCGGGTCGCGGTCAGCGCGTTCCCCCCGGTGCATCTCGATCCGGTCACGGTCTGCGAACCTCGTGGCATGACCTCCGCCGCGCCGCGCCCCCCGGCCCGCGACGAGCGCACCGTCGCCGTCGTCGGTGGTGGGATCGCCGGGCTCGCGGCCGCCTGGCAGCTCGCGACGTCGGGTGCGGGGGTGCGGGTGCTCGTGCTCGAGGCCGCGCCCCGGGTCGGCGGCAAGCTGGCCCTCGGTGAGGTCGGCGGCACGGTCGTGGACGTCGGCGCCGAGTCGCTGCTGGCCCGCCGTCCGGAGGCGCTCGAGCTGGCCCGCGAGGTAGGCCTCGCCGACGCGCTGCAGCCACCGCGGCCGGTAGGCGCCGGGCTGTGGAGCGAGGGCGGCCGCTACCCGCTGCCGCGCGGCACGCTCATGGGTGTGCCCTCGGGCGCCCAGGGCCTCGACGGCCTCGTTCCGGACGCCGACCGGGCGCGCATCGAGGCCGAGCCCAGCCGCTCGTGGCCGCCAGAGGACGACGACGTGGACGTCGCGTCGTTCGTCGCCGCCCGGGTGGGTCAGGGCGTGGTCGACCGCCTCGTCGAACCCCTGCTCGGTGGCGTGTACGCCGGGCACGCGCGGCGTCTGTCGTTGCGCGCCACGGTGCCGGCGCTGTGGGAGACGGCGGCGACGGGCGGTTCGGTCGTGCAGGCCGCCGCCGCGGCCGCCGCTCGCGGGCAGGCGACGCAGGCGCCGGTGTTCAGCGGCGTCGTGGGAGGCGTCGGACGCCTGCCGGTCGCCGTCGCCGACGGGCTCCGCACCCGAGGCGTCGAGGTCCGCGCGAGCACCACGGTGCGCCGCCTGGAGCGGCACGGGTCGCGCTGGCGGCTGGTCACCGGCCCGACCGTCGACGAGCAGGTCGTCGACGTCGACGGCGTGGTGCTCGCGGTGCCCGCGGCTCCGGCGTCCCGGCTCCTGGCGCAGGTCGCCCCCCAGGCAGCGGCCGCCCTGCGCGAAGTGCAGTACGCCAGCGTCGCGCTGGTGACGCTGCTGCTCGACCGCGACGCGGTGGCCGGCCTCGACGGTTCCGGGCTGCTCGTCCCACCCGTCGACGGCCGCTACATCAAGGCGACGACGTTCGCGTCGTCCAAGTGGGCGTGGCTCGACGAGTCCGCTCCCGGGCACGTCGTGGTGCGCGCGTCGGTGGGCCGGTTCGGCGAGGAGCGCGACCTGCAGCTCGACGACGCCGAGATCGTGCGCCGGGCGCTGGTCGACCTTCGAGCCATCCCCGGCGTGTGGCTGCCCGACCCGGTGGCGTCGCTGGTGACGCGGTGGGGCGGCGGATTGCCGCAGTACGACGTCGGCCACCTGGCCCGGGTGCAGCGGGTGCTCGACGGCGTCGCCACGTTGCCCGGGCTGGCGGTGGCCGGTGCGGCCTATGGCGGGGTGGGGGTGCCGGCGTGCGTGGCGTCCGGACGGCGGGCCGCTGAGCGGGTGCTGGCCGAGACCACCCAGGTGGGCCCGCTCACGAGAGAAGGAGGAGAATCGCAGGCATGACTGACGAGGCGAGCAAGCGGATCCGGGCGCGGGAGGTCAACGAGACCCTGCGCTACACGATGTGGTCGGTCTTCGCGGTGCGCGAGCCATTGGGCGACGGCGAGCGCGAGGGCCTGGTGGCCGAGGTCGAGCAGGTGCTCAAGGACCTCTCGGGCGACGGCCTGGAGGTGCGCGGCTTCTACGACCTGGCCGGCATGCGCGCCGAGGCCGACTTCATGGTCTGGTGGCACGCGCCGTCCGTCGAGGTGGTGCAGGAGGCCTACCGGCGCCTGCGCCGCACCGGGCTCGGCCGCCACCTGCAGCCGGTGTGGTCGAACGTCGCGCTGCACCGCCCGGCGGAGTTCAACAAGGGTCACGTGCCGGCGTTCATGGCAGGCGAGCCCGCGCGCGGGTACATCTGCGTGTACCCGTTCGTCCGCTCGTACGACTGGTACCTGCTGCCCGACGAGGAGCGCAAGCGGATGCTCCACGAGCACGGCATGGCCGCCCGCGAGTACCCCGACGTGCGCGCGAACACGGTGTCGTCGTTCGCGCTCGGCGACTACGAGTGGATCCTCGCCTTCGAGGCCGACGACCTGCATCGCATCGTCGACGTGATGCGCGACCTGCGGGCCACCGACGCGCGCCGTCACGTGCGTCACGAGGTGCCGTTCTTCACCGGCCCCCGCACGCCGCTGGCCGAGCTCGTCGACCACCTGGTCTGACGCACGCACTTCCGCCACCCCGGCCGCTTTCCGCATCCAGAACCGCTCACAAGCGGCCCGGACGGCGGAAACCGGCCTGAGTGGCGGAAGGGTGCTTCAGGCCTTGGGCTGCAGCGTCAGCGAGATCGAGTTGATGCAGTAGCGCTGGTCGGTGGGCGTGTCGTAGCCCTCACCCTCGAACACGTGGCCCAGGTGGGAGCCGCAGCTCGCGCAGCGCACCTCGACGCGCTTCATGCCGAACGCGGTGTCCTCGAGGTACTCCACCCGGTCGTCGGCCAGCGGCGTGTAGAACGACGGCCAGCCGCAGTGCGAGGCGAACTTCGTGTCGCTGCGGAACAGCTCGGCACCGCACGCGCGGCAGGAGTAGACGCCCTCCGTGGTGGTGTCGGTGTACTCGCCGACGAACGGCCGCTCCGGGCCCGCCTCGCGCAGGA
>JBQCES010000286.1:0-2818 GCA_051960055.1 Angustibacter sp.
TGAGGCGGCCCGGCAGAGCGCGCCCACTCTCAGGCGGCCGCCTCGAACTTGTAGCCCAGGCCGCGCACGGTGACGATGAAGCGCGGGTTGGCCGGGTCGGGCTCGACCTTGGCGCGCAGCCGCTTGACGTGGACGTCCAGCGTCTTGGTGTCGCCCACGTAGTCGCTGCCCCAGACCCGGTCGATGAGCTGCGCGCGGGTGAGCACGCGCCCGGCGTTGCGCAGCAGCAGCTCGAGCAGCTCGAACTCCTTCAGCGGCAGCTGCACGCCCTGGCCGTCGACCGTGACGACGTGCCGCTCGACGTCCATGCGCACCGGGCCGGCCTGCAATGTGGTCGGCAGCAGGTCGTCGGGCTCGCTGAGCCGGCGCAGCACCGCCTTGATCCGCGCCAGCAGCTCGCGGCTGGAGTAGGGCTTGGTCACGTAGTCGTCGGCGCCGAGCTCGAGCCCCACGACCTTGTCGATCTCGGAGTCCTTGGCCGTGAGCATGATGATCGGCACCGAGCTCTGCGCGCGCAGCTGGCGGCACACCTCGGTGCCCGAGAGCCCGGGCAGCATGAGGTCGAGCAGCACGAGGTCGGCTCCCGAGCGCTCGAAGTCCGCGAGCGCCTGGTGGCCGTCGGCGGCCACGGCCACCTCGTAGCCCTCGCGGCGCAGCAGGTACGACAAGGGGTCGCTGAAGGACTCCTCGTCCTCGACGACCAGGATGCGGGTCATCCGCGGACCTCTCCGGTGGTGATGGGGGCGGGGGCGTCGGTCGCCGCCTCGACGGGCGAGGCGGACGGCAGGCGCATGGTGAAGGTGGAGCCGTGGTCAGGCTGGCTCCAGACGGTGACCTCACCGCCGTGGTTGGCGCACACGTGCTTGACGATGGCGAGGCCGAGCCCGGTGCCGCCCGTGTCGCGGGAGCGGGCGGGGTCGACCCGGTAGAAGCGCTCGAAGATGCGCGACTGGTCGGCCTCGGCGATCCCCACGCCCTGGTCGGTCACGGCGATCTCGACGAGCGCGTCGCGGCGGGTGACGGCCACGGCCACCTTGGTGCCGGCGTCGGAGTAGGCGACGGCGTTGTCGACCAGGTTGCGCACGGCGGTCATGAGCAGGTCGCGGTCGCCGTACACCTGCGCGCGGGGGTCGCCGCTGACGAGCACGGTGATCTCCTTCGCGGACGCCACGAGCCGGCAGCGGTCGGCGGCTTCGGCCACCACGGCGTCGACGTCGACCAGCTCGGGCGGGTGCAGCGTGTCGGCCACCTGCAGCCGGCTGAGGTCGACGATCTCCTGCACCAGGCGGGCCAGTCGCGTCGACTCGACCTGCATGCGGCTGGCGAACCGGCGCACGGCCTCGGGGTCGTCGCTGGCGTCGAGCACGGCCTCGGCGAGCAGCGAGATGCCACCCACCGGCGTCTTGAGCTCGTGGCTCACGTTGGCGACGAAGTCGCGGCGCACCTGCTCGACGCGGTGGGCCTCGGTGCGGTCCTCGACCAGCACGAGCAGGTGGCCGGTGCTCAGCGGCGCCACGCGGGCGCGCACCGTGAGCAGGCCACGGCCGAGCGGACCGCGGGCCAGCTCGAGGTCGTGCTCGCGGATCACACCGTCGCGCCGCACCTGGCGCACCAGGTCGCGCAGCTCGGCGTGGGCGAGGTCGGAGCCGGTGACGATGCCGTAGGCGTAGGCGGCGGGGCTGGCCTTCACCACCGCGTCGTCGGCGGCCACGATCACCGCGCTCTCGCGCAGCACCGCCAGGACGTCGGCGACGCCACGCGGCAGCGCGGGCTCGGGCTGCACGGGTATGGCGTGCTGCGAGCGCTCGGACGCACGGACGGCGAGCAGCGCGACGAGGCCGAGCGCCAGGCCGGCGACACCGCCCAGGACGGCGGCCGCTGCAGGATCCACGGCTCCCAGCGTACGCACGGTGCAGGCGTGGTTCGGGCCGTCGTCCGGGCGGTGACCTGCGACTTCAACCAGTGTTCACCTTCTCAGTGGCGACCGTTCACCCCCGGCTGTCACGCTCCGGTCATGCGCAGCGCGTTCCACGATGACCTCGACCACCTCTCCGACCAGCTGGTGGAGATGACCCGGCTGGCCGGCTCCGGCATGGCCCGGGCCACCACCGCCCTGCTCGACGCCGACCTCGCAGTGGCCGAGAGCGTCATCGCCGCCGACGAGCAGGTCGACCGGATCCAGCGCGAGCTCGACGAGCTGGCGCTCGACCTGCTGGCGCGCCAGCAGCCCGTCGCCACCGACCTGCGCACCATCGTCACGGCGATGCGGATGAGCGCCGACCTCGAGCGCATGGGCGACCTCGCCCGGCACGTGGCGAAGGTGGCGCGCCGACGTTACCCGGAGTCCGCCGTCCCGCCGGCGCTGCGCGCCACCGTGCTGCAGATGGGCCAGGTGGCCGAGCGGATCGTGGCCAAGGCCGGCTCGGTGATCGCGTCCAAGGACGTCGCGCAGGCCGTGCAGCTCGAGCAGGACGACGACGAGATGGACCGCCTGCACCGCGAGCTGTTCGCGCAGCTGCTCGGCGGCACGTGGGAGCACGGCATGGAGGCCGCCGTCGACATCACGCTCGTGGGGCGCTACTACGAGCGGTTCGCCGACCACGCCGTGTCGGTGGCGCGCCGGGTGGTCTACCTGGCCACGGGCGTGTGGCACGAGTCGTACGACCCCACGGTCGCCCACGGCCACTGACGCCTCAGCCCCTTTCCGCCGTCCAGGCCGCTTTGCGCACCCCCGCCGCGGCCTGAGCGGCGCAAGCCCACCTCTTTGCGCCGCTCAGGACGCTTTGCGCACCCCCGCCGCGGCCTGAGCGGCGCAAGC
>JBQCES010000287.1:0-10114 GCA_051960055.1 Angustibacter sp.
CCTGGTGATCGCCACCCCCGGCGCCGAGCCAGTCGCCGACGGCGGCTCCGCGGCCGCCCTGCTGCTCGACCCGTGGGCTCTCCTCGGGCGCAGCGACCTGCGTGCGGGGGAGGAGGCGCTGCGCCGCTGGGCCGACGCGGCCGCGCTCGTGCGCAGCTCGACGCAGGGCGGGGTCGTCGTCCTGGCGGGGCCGGGTGGTCTGCCGCCGGTCGAGGCGCTCGTGCGCTGGGCACCGACCTGGCACAGCGAGCGCGAGCTGGCCGCGCGCCAGGCGCTGGGCTTCCCGCCGGCGCGAGCGGTCGCCACGCTCACCGGCGCCCCAGGGGCCGTCGACGAGCTGGCGGCGGGTGCGCGGCTTCCGGCCGACGTCGAGGTGCTCGGGCCGGTTCCGGTGCCGCCGCAGCGGTCGGCGCAGCCGGACGACGAGCCTCCCGTCCGCCTCGTGTTGCGCACCGCACCGGCCGCGCGTGACCGGCTCGCCGAAGCGCTCAAGGGCTCGGCCGCCGGGCGCAGCGCCCGCAAGCGACCCGGCAGCGTGCGGGTGCAGGTCGACCCGCTCGACCTCGTCTGAGCGTCGTCGCTCAGGTGGGGACGCCCTGAGGCCGATCACGGGCAGGAAGGGAGCACCGCTGATGCTGCAGGAACCTGCACCACCGGGCCAGCCGGCCGCCGGGCGGCACCGTGGCGACCCGTCATCGCGCGAGCCGTTCAGCGTCGGTGCCTGGACCCGCAGGCCGAGGCGGCGGCTACTCGATCCCGGTCGCGACCTGCGACCGTTCCTCTGGTGGCTGCTCGGCGGCCCGGGCCTGGTGACGCTCGGACTGGGTGAGCTCGTCGGTGGCCCCGGCGTGCTGGATCGTCTCGAGGGTCTCGGCGCGCTGGTCGTGGGTGGCATCGCGAGCGCGGCCCTGCTGCTCTACCTGGCGCGGCCGGCGACGGTGCCGCGCTCACCCACGCTGCGCGAGGAGGTCACGCGCTGGCTCCGCGCACGCAGGCAGCGCCGCGAAGGCCAGAGCTAGCCCGCCGTGCCGAGAGCAGAGCAGAGGGTCACCTGCAGGACGCCGGGTGGCCGCCTGCTCTGCTCTGGCGACGAGCGGTCGGCTCAGCGCGGGCAGTACATCCGCCGCCGGCCGGCGTCCTCGTGCCACGTGTGCTCGGCCATCGGCCGACCGCACATCGGGCAGCCGAACTGCGGGTCGGGCGCCGCCGTCTCGGGCTCGTGCTCCGAGCCCAGCTGCGCCGGGCCGAGGAAGCGGAACAAGAACGCGTACACGCGCGCTCCCCACCACGGACGCTCGCTCACTCCAGGCGCTCCCCACCACGTGGCGCCGCCGCCACGCACGCGTTCAGTGTCGCACCGACCGACCCGCCTACACTGGACGGGTACCCCCACGAGAGACGAGGCTCCTCACGTGTCGATCCAGGACATCCGCCTGTTCGGCGACCCGGTGCTGCGCACGCCCGCGGCCGTCGTCACCGACTTCGACAAGGAGCTGCGCCAGCTGGTGAAGGACCTCACCGACACCATGCTCGACGCGCCCGGTGTCGGCCTCGCCGCGCCGCAGATCGGTGTCGGCCTGCGCGTCTTCACGTACTGGGTCGACGACGAGCTCGGCCACCTGGTCAACCCCAGCCTCGACCTGTCGGACGAGGAGCAGGACGGCGAGGAGGGCTGCCTGTCGTTTCCCGGCCTGGCGTTCGACACCCCGCGCGCCCTCCGCGTCGTCGCCAAGGGGCAGAACATGCACGGCGAGCCCGTGGTGCTCGAGGGCTCGGAGCTGATGGCGCGGTGCATCCAGCACGAGACCGACCACCTCGACGGCATCCTGTTCATCGACCGGCTCGACCGCGAGCAGCGCAAGCTCGCCATGAAGGCCATCCGCGAGGCCGAGTGGGCGGGCGGCGCCACGCCCACGGTCAAGCTCAGCCCGCACGCCACCTTCGGCAAGGCGCTGTAGCGCGTGCGGCTCGTCTTCGCCGGCACCCCGGAGGTCGCGGTGCCCTCGCTGCGTGCCCTGCTCGCGTCGTCGCACGAGGTGGTCGCGGTCGTCACGCGGCCGCCCTCGCGCGCCGGCCGCGGCCGTCAGGTGGTCGACTCGCCCGTGGCGCAGGTCGCTCGTGAGGCCGGGCTCGAGGTGCTGACGCCCGCCCGACCGAGCGACCCGGACTTCCAGGTCCGCCTCACCGAGCTTGCGCCCGACTGCTGCCCGGTGGTGGCGTACGGCGCGCTGGTGCCGCAGTCGGCCCTCGACATCCCGCCGCGCGGCTGGGTCAACCTGCACTTCAGCCTCCTGCCGGCCTGGCGGGGTGCCGCACCGGTGCAGCACGCGATCATGGCCGGCGACACCGTCACCGGCGCCAGCACGTTCCGCCTCGAGGCCGGCCTCGACACCGGCCCGGTCTACGGGCTGATGACCGAGACCATCTACGCCGACGACACCAGCGGCACGCTGCTCGGCCGTCTTGCCGAGGCCGGCGCCGGGCTGCTCGTGGCCACTCTCGACGGCATCGCCGACGGCTCGCTCGAGGCGCGCCCGCAGTCCGAGGACGGCGTGAGCCTGGCCCCCAAGGTCGAGGTGGCCGACGCACGTGTCGACTGGACGCAGCCCGCCACGCGCATCGACCGGCTGGTCCGCGGCTGCACGCCCGCGCCCGGTGCCTGGACCACCCTCGACGGCGCCCGGCTCAAGCTCGGACCGGTCACGTTCGGCCCGCGCCCCGAGACCCCGGACGACGCTCTGGCCCCGGGCGAGCTCGCCGTCACCAAGCACGAGGTGCGGGTGGGGACGAGCACGGTGCCCGTCGTGCTGGGCGAGGTGCAGCCGCCCGGAAAGCGGCCGATGCCTGCGGCCGACTGGGCCCGCGGCGCCCGCGTCGCCAGCGGCACCCGGCTCGGCGACGACGCATGAGCGCCCCCCGCCACCGCTCCGCCCAGCGCCCGTCGCAGCGCGCCCGCCGCGCCGACCCGGCTCGCGCCGTCGCCTTCGACACCCTGCGTGCGGTGGCTGAGCAGGACGCCTACGCCAACCTCGTGCTGCCCCGCCTGCTGCGCGAGCGACGCCTCGCCCCGCGCGACGCCGGCTTCGCCACCGAGCTCACCTACGGCGCGCTGCGGATGCGCGGCCTCTACGACGCCGTGCTGGCCGCGTGCGTCGACCGCCCGCTCGGCGAACTCGACCCGGCGCTGCTCGACGCGCTGCGCCTCGGCGTCCACCAGCTGCTCGGCATGCGCGTGCCCGCCCACGCTGCCGTCAGTGAGACCGTCGCCCTCGTGCGCGCCCGCGTCGGTCAGGGCCCCGGCGGCCTGGCCAACGCCGTGCTGCGTCGCGTCGCTGAGCGGGACGTCGAGCAGTGGGTCGCCGAGGTGGCCCCGGACGCCGCAGCCGACGTCGTCGGTCACCTGGCGGTCGAGCACAGCCACCCCGTGTGGGTCGTGCGGGCGCTGCGTGAGGCGCTCGCGGTGCGCGGTGTCGCACCGGAGCAGCTCGACGACGAGCTCGGCGCCCTGCTGGCCGCCGACAACGCCGCCCCGAGCGTGTCGCTGGTCGCCCGCCCCGGCCTCGCCGACGTCTCCGAGCTCGTGGACGCCGGTGCCACTCCCGGCCGCTGGGCCCCCGGCGCCGCGCGCTGGACCACCGGCGACCCCGGCAGCATCCGGGCCGTGCGCGATGGCCGCGCCGGCGTGCAGGACGAAGGCAGCCAGCTGGTGGCGCGCGCGCTCGCGGCAGCTCCCATCGAGGGCGGCGACCAGCGGTGGCTCGACCTGTGCGCGGGGCCGGGGGGCAAGGCGGCGCTGCTCGGCGCGCTGGCGCGCGAGCGCGGTGCCCAGCTCACGGCGGTCGAGGTGGCGCCTCACCGCGCCGAGCTGGTGCGTTCAGCCGTGGCGCCGCTCGGTGACACCGTGGAGGTCCGCTGCGCCGACGGCCGCGACATCGGGGCGGACGAGCCGGCGCGGTACGACCGCGTCCTGGTCGACGCCCCGTGCACCGGCCTCGGTGCGCTGCGCCGCCGCCCGGAGGCGCGCTGGCGGCGCAGCCCGGCCGACCTGTCGACCCTCGCTCCGCTGCAGCGCGACCTGCTGACCAGCGCGATCGAGGCCACGCGCCCGGGCGGTCTGGTCGCCTACAGCACCTGCTCGCCGCACGTCGCGGAGACGCGCCTGGTCGTCGACGACGTCGTGCGCCGCCGCGACGACGTGGAGCTGGTCGACGCGTCCGAGCTCGTACCGGTGCCGGACGCCGGTGGCCCCACGGTGCAGCTGTGGCCGCACCGGCACGGCACCGACGCCATGTTCCTGGCGGTGCTGCGGCGACGGGGGTGAGTTCCGCCCCGGCTGCTCAGGTCGGCCGTCGCGCGGTCGATGCAATCCGGTACCCGGCCCGTGCGGGTCCAGGAGGGGGAGAAGGCCGAGTGGTGCACGAGCGGTACTCCGACGCACAGCGCGACCTCGTGGTCGACGCGCTGCTGGCCGACCCCGCCGCTCGGGTGGTCGCGGTGAACGCCAATGGGCTGATCGTGCCCCTGCCGCCGCAGGTGCCGGCCCGGGAGGCCGCCGGGATCTCGGGGGCCGCGTCGGTGCTCGAGCTGGTCGATCCCGACGACATCGTGACGGTGATCGACCTGTGGCACGAGGTGCGAGCGACGGGCGCCGCGAGCACCCGGGTCGGTCTGCTGCACGACGCCGCGACGAAGATCACGATGCACGGGATCGACACGCGGGCCCGCTTCGGCGTCCTCCTGGCGTTTCTCGTCGGCTACCGCGACGTCCCGCCCGAGGGCACCGACCGCGCCCACGACGTCCTGCGACCGCGCGTCTGCGTCGTGCGCAAGGACGAGCTCGCCACCCTGCTGGAGGTCGACGAGACGGTCACCCGGCTGCTCGGGTGGACTCCGGCAGAGTATGAGGGGGTCCGCACGCTCGAGCTCATCCACCCCGACGACCGTCAGCGCGCCATCGCCAACTGGATGGACCTGCTGCAGCACCCGGGCGGCGCGCGCCGGACCCGGCTCAGGCATCGCCACCACGACGGCAGCTGGCTGTGGTTCGAGGTGACGAACCGCAACCTCCTCGCGCACCCGGACTACCGCTGCGTGCTGGCCGAGATGGTCGACATCGCCGAGGAGATGGCAGTCACCCAGGCGCTGCAGGCCAGCGACCAGCTGCTGCGGCGGCTCACCGAGGCCCTCCCGGTGGGCATCCTGCAGCTCGATGCGGCCGGCACCACCGTCTACCGCAACGAGCGACTGGCCTGCGTGGTGAGCCGAGAGATCTCCTCCGTCGCCGACCTGTACGAGCTGATGGCCGACCGCGAGAGCCTCCGGCAGCGGCTGCGCGCCGTCCGTGATGAGCGTGCCGACGCCGACCTGGAGGCCGAGATCGTCGGGCCGGAGGGCTTCGCCCGACGCATCGGCATCAGCGTGCGCGGGCTGCACTCCGACGACGGTGAGTGCACGGGCGCGATCCTCACCATCTCCGACGTCACCGATGCGGCCCGGCTGCGCGAGCAGCTGGCTCATCAGGCGACCCACGACAGCCTCACGGAGTGCTTGCTTCGCGGGGCCGCGATCGACCGCCTGGACGCCATGCTGGCCGGTCTTCCCGCCGACCCGGACGCCGACAGCGGCCTCAGCGTGAGCGTGCTGTTCATCGACCTCGACGGCTTCAAGGACGTCAACGACCGGTACGGCCACTCCGCCGGCGACGCGCTGCTGCGCGAGGTCGGACGGCGACTGCTTGCCGACGCCGGCGCCGCGGCCGTGGGGCGTTTCGGCGGCGACGAGTTCGTGGTGCTGCGCCATGACCTGCCCGACGCCGAGGCGGCGAGGGCCGCGGCGCGGGCCATCCACGAGAAGCTGGCGGTGCCGTTCGAGCACGCGGGCATCACGCTGGTGCCCCGAGCCAGCGTGGGCGCGGCCTGGACCGCCGTCCAGGAGCCCGCCGACCCGCTGGTGGCCCGCGCCGACGCCGACATGTACCGCGCCAAGCGCTCGCGATCCGACCGGCGCCACCACGGCCGGTAGGCGCTTGGGCCTCACGCACCGCTCAGCTTCACCTACCGCTCAGTGCGGGGGCTCACCCCAGGCGATGGCCAGCTCGATGGCCCGCGACCAGCGTTCCAGCTGATGCGCCCGCGCTTCGGCCGTCATCTGCGGCCGCCACTCCGCAGCGCGGTGCCACTGCCGGCGCAGGACGTGCTGGTCGGGCCAGTAGCCACTGGCCAGACCCGCCGCGTAGGCGGCGCCGAGCGCCACGGTCTCGGCCATCATCGGCCGCACCACCGGCACGTCGAGCAGGTCGGCGACGGCCTGCATGAGCAGGTTGTTGGCGGTCATGCCGCCGTCGACGGCCAGCACCCGCAGCGGCACGCCCGAGTCGCTCTGCATGGCGCGGGCCACCTCCTGCGTCTGCAGCGCCGTCGCCTCCAGCACCGCCCGAGCGATGTGTCCCTGCGTCACGTACGACGTCAGGCCGACGACGACGCCCTGAGCCTGCGGCTGCCAGTGCGGCGCGTAGAGGCCCGCGAACGCGGGCACGACGTAGCAGCCACCGTTGTCGGCCACGCTCGCGGCCAGCGTCTCGATCTCCGCGGGGGTGCGGATCAGCCCGAGGCTCTCGCGGCACCACTCCACCAGCGCGCCGGCCACCGCCACCGATCCCTCGAGCGCGTACACCGGCGGCTCGCCGTCCAGCTGGTGCGCGACCGTCGTGATGAGGCCGTGCTGGGACTGCACGACCTGATGACCGGTGTTGAGCAGCAGGAACGCACCCGTGCCGAACGTGCACTTGCCGTCACCAGGCGCGAACGCGGTCTGCCCGAACAGCGAGGCCTGCTGGTCGCCGATCACCGCGGCTACCGGGATGCCGGGCACCGGGTCACGCGTGGTCCCGAAGCCGCCGACGGAGGGCTGGATCCGCGGCAGCATCGCAGCCGGCACACCCATGCAGGCGAGCAGGTCGTCGTCCCACTCGCCTGTGCGCAGGTTCATCAGCTGCGTGCGACTGGCGTTGGTGATGTCGGTGGCGTGCACACCGCCGTCGACCCCGCCGGTGAGGTTCCACAGCAGCCAGGTGTCCATGGTGCCGAACAGCACCTCGCCGCGCTCGGCCCGCTCACCCAGGCCGGGCACGTGGTCGAGCAGCCAGCGCAGCTTCGGGCCGGAGAAGTACGTCGTGAGCGGCAGGCCGGTGCGCTCGTGGATCTCGTCCTCGCTGAGCGCGCCGCACACCGTGGGCAGCAGGTCGGCGGTGCGGGTGTCCTGCCACACGATCGCCGGTGCGACCGGCCGGCCCGTGGCGCGGTCCCAGACCACTGTCGTCTCGCGCTGGTTGGTCAGGCCGAGGGCCACGACCTGTGAGGCGTCGATGCCGGCGTCGGCGAGCGCCTCCGGCACGATCCGGCGCACCACGTTCCAGATCTCCTCGGCGTCGTGCTCGACCCACCCGGGGCGGGGGTAGCTCTGCCGGTGCAGCCGCTGGGCGAGCGAGACGAGTCGTCCCTGGTGGTCGAACACCAGGCACCGGGTCGACGTCGTGCCCTGGTCGAGCGCGGCGACGTACCGCTCGCTCACGCGGCGCGTCCGTGACCGAACTCGCGCGACACCGCGCGAGCCGCCCAGACGACGTCCTCGACGAGGTCGGGTCGCGGCCGCGACCGGCTGTCGCACAGGTGGTCGACCGGGCCGGTGACGCCCAGCGCGGCCACCACGTAGCCACCGCGGTCGCGGATCGGGGCCGCGATCCCGGCGAGCCCCGGCTCGGCCTCCTCGACCGCCGCGGCCCAGCCGGCGTCCCGGACGTCGGCCAGCTGGCGCAGCAAGGTGCCGCGGTCGCTCACCGTGCGGTAGGTCAGGCTCTCGAGTGGCGTGGAGAGGCAGGCGCGCGCCGCGCCGGGGTCGAACGCCACGAGCACCTTGCCGAGCGCGGAGGCGTGCATCGGCACGCTGGTGCCGGTCTGCATCACCTCGTCGGCCGAGTTGATCCGGAACACGTGGTGCGCGATGAGCACCTGCCCGTCTCGGAACAGGCCGACGCGTGCCGACTGCCCGGTGCGGGCCGCCAGCGCGTCGGTCCAGTTGATCGCCCGCGAGCGCAGCTCGTTGACGTCGAGCGGAGCCGACCCCAGCTGCAGCAGGTCGCGCCCGATCCGGTAGCGGCCCTGCACCCCCTCCTGCTCCACGAACCCGACGGCGCACAGGGTCTGCAGCAGCCCGTGGGCGGTCGGCTTGGCCAGCGACAAGGCAGAGGCGATCTGCGCCAGCGCCAGGGGCTCGACCTCGGAGGCCAGGAGCTGGACGATCGCCGCAGCCCGCTCCACGGACTGCACGCTGCCCGCCATGGACCTGAGGCTAAACCGGACACGGGCGATCGGCAGAGGACGAATCGTTCGGCATCGTCGAACGCAGCAGCGTTCGGTCATGCCGAATGACGGCTGTTGTCGGTCTTCGCCCACCTTCCTAGCGTCTGCGCATCTCGTTGCGAGCCCCTCCGGCCCACAGGTCCCCGACCCACAGGTCCACTGCAGACGAAGGAGTCTGGCCATGACATCACTCGGTAGGCGAACGCTCTTCGGAGAGCTGGTCGCAGAGTTCCTGGGGACACTCGTCCTCATCCTCTTCGGCGTCGGCGTCGTGGCGCAGGTCGTCACGGGCAAGGGAGCGCTCGGCGACCACGACTCGATCGCCTGGGCCTGGGGCCTCGGCGTGGTGTTCGGCGTCTACACCGCCGGCCGCATCAGCGGCGCCCACCTCAACCCCGCCGTCTCCGTGGCGCTCGCGGCGTTCCGCGACTTCGAGTGGCGCAAGGTGGTGCCGTACTCGATCGCGCAGACGGCGGGCGCCTTCGTCGCGGCGCTGATCGTGCGCTTCACCTACGCGGACGCCATCGCGACGGTCGACCCCAAGCACACGATCGCGACCCAGGGCATCTTCTCGACCCTGCCGGGCAACGGCTCGCTCAACATCAGCATCACCACCGCGGTGTTCGACCAGGTGGTCGGCACCGCGATCCTGCTCTTCCTCATCCTCGCCGTCACCGACGTCCGCAACAGCGCGCCGGTGGCCTGGATGGCCCCGTTCATCGTCGGCCTCATCGTCGTCGCGATCGGCATGGCCTGGGGCACCAACGCCGGGTACGCCATCAACCCGGCGCGTGACTTCGGCCCGCGGCTGGCGTCGTTCATCACCGGCTACGGCAGCGCGTTCCGCGACCAGGGCGGCGGGCTCTACTTCTGGGTGCCGATCCTCGCGCCGATCGTCGGCGGCCTGATCGGCGCCGGCGCCTACGTGCACCTCGTCGAGCGGTTCCTGCCGGCCGACGAGGAGCCGGCGGAGGTCGGCGAGATGCCGACCGCCGACCTGCGCGACGAGGCCACCGCCACGGTCGCGGCTCGCTGACCACCATCCACCGCAGAACCCCCGTAGAGGAGCACCCCATGGCTGAGTACGTCGGCGCCGTCGACCAGGGCACCACCAGCACGCGCTTCATGATCTTCGACCACAGCGGCAACGAGGTCGCCCGACACCAGCTCGAGCACACCCAGGTGATGCCCAAGCCCGGCTGGGTCGAGCACAACCCCGTCGAGATCTGGGAGCGCACCAGCTCGGTGCTGCAGACCGTGATGAACGGCCAGGGCCTGCAGGCCTCCGACCTGGCTGCGCTCGGCATCACCAACCAGCGCGAGACCACCGTGGTGTGGAACAAGCGCACCGGACGCCCGTACTACAACGCGATCGTCTGGCAGGACACCCGCACCGACAAGATCGCGGCCGCGCTCGACCGCGACGAGCGCGGAGCCCTGATCCGTGAGCGGGCCGGCCTGCCCCCGGCCACCTACTTCTCGGGCGGCAAGATCCAGTGGATCCTCGAGAACGTCCCGGGTGTGCGTGAGGCCGCCGAGAAGGGCGACGCGATCTTCGGCACCACCGACTCCTGGCTGCTGTGGAACCTCACGGGCGGCGTCGACGGCGGCGTGCACGTCACGGACGTCACCAACGCCAGCCGCACGATGCTGATGGACCTGCGGACGCTCGAGTGGGACGAGGAGCTGCTGCGCATCTTCAACATCCCGCGCCGCATGCTGCCGACGATCCGGCCGTCGGCGCACAACGCCGCCTT
>JBQCES010000288.1:0-17517 GCA_051960055.1 Angustibacter sp.
GTCCCGGTCGACGTAGCGCAGCAGGATCTCGTCGAGCAGGTGGTAGTCGGGCAGCGTGTCGCTGTCGAGCTGCCCGGGGGACAGCTCGGCCGAGGGAGGCTTCGTGATCGAGTTCGGCGGGATGGGCGGCGTCTCGCCCCGCTCGTCCGCCTGCTCGTTGCGCCACTTGGCCAGCGCCCAGACGAACGACTTGGGGACGTCCTTGATCGGCGAGAAACCACCGATCGAACCCGCGTCGTAGATCGTGGTGTAGCCGACGGCCAGCTCGCTCTTGTTGCTGGTGGCCAGCACCAGGTGGCCCTCGGCGTTGGAGATGCCCATGAGGATCAGGCCGCGCACCCGCGCCTGGAGGTTCTCCTCCGCGACGCCGGTGAAGCCCAGCTGGCGCTGCAGCACCGCGACCGCATCGGCGATGGGCTCGACCCGGTAGTCGGCCCCGATGCGCTCGGCGAGGTCTTCGGCGTCGTCCTTGCTGTGGTCGCTGGAGTACTCGCTGGGCATCGAGATGCCGTAGACGTGCCGGCCGCCCAGCGCGTCCGCGGCTAGCGCGGCGACCACGGCCGAGTCGATGCCGCCCGACAGCGCGATGGCGACCGACGAGAAGCCGTTCTTGCGCACGTAGCCCGACAGGCCGGTGACCAGCGCCGACCACACCTCGGCGTCGTCGTCGAGCCGGACGGCGACCGTGGCCGGCTCGGGCGTGCGCGGGGGCAGGGGCTCCTCGCTCAGCACCACGTGCCGCACGTCGGGGACGTCGCCGTCGGGGTCGACCGTCGAGGCGGCCAGCTCGAGGTCGACCGTGAGCAGGTGCTCGCTGAACTGCGGTGCGCGAGCCAGCACCTCGCCGTCCGCCGAGACGACCACGGAGTCGCCGTCGAAGACCAGGTCGTCCTGGCCGCCGACCAGGTTGAGGTAGGCGAGCGTGCAGCCGGCCTCCGCGGCGCGCCGACGCACGAGGTCGAGGCGCGTGTCGTCCTTGCACCGCTCGTACGGCGACCCGTTGACCACCAGCAGCAGCTCAGCGCCCGCCTCGCGCGTCTTGGCCACCGGGCCGCCCTCCTGCCAGAGGTCCTCGCAGATGGCGAGCGCGACGTCGACGTCGCCGACCCGCACCACCGTGAGGTCGTGGCCCGGCACGAAGATGCGGAACTCGTCGAACACCCCGTAGTTCGGCAGGTGGTGCTTGGCGTAGCGCGCGGCCACCCGGCCCTGGTGCAGCACCGCGACGCAGTTCTGCGGCATGCCCTTCGGGATGCCGGTGCGGCCGTCCTCAGACACGCCGTCGCCGTCGGTGTCGGCGTCGCGGCCCTCGGCGCGGTCGAGGTAGCCCACCACGACCGGCAGGTCGCCGTAGCCGTCGCGCGCCAGGTCGGCCGCGAGGCGGTGCACGGCCGCGCGCGAGGCGTCGACGAACGAGCGGCGCAGCGCGAGGTCCTCCACCGGGTACCCGGTGAGCACCATCTCGGGGAACGCGACGAGCTGGGCGCCGTCGTCGGCCGCGCGGGCGGTCCAGTCGCGGACCATGCGGGCGTTGCCCTCGAGGTCCCCGACGACGGCGTCGACCTGGGCGAGCGCGAGTCGCAGCTGCGGCATGCCCCCGAGCCTAGGGGCAGCGGGCACGGTCGTGACCCGTGCCCGTCGTCACACCGGCGACTAGGGTCAGCGGCCATGAGCGAGCAGCGCGAGGGAGTCCCGCGGCAGGCCCGGTACGACGCCGTCGTCGTCGGTGGCGGCCACAACGGCCTGACGGCCGCGGCCTACCTGGCGCGCGCGGGCCGGTCGGTGCTGGTGCTCGAGCGGCTCGACCACGTCGGCGGTGCGGCCGTGTCGGCGCCGGTGTTCGAGGGACTCGACGCGCGGCTGTCGAGATACAGCTACCTCGTCTCGCTCATGCCGCGACAGGTCGTCGACGAGCTGGGCCTGTCGCTGCAGCTCGTACGCCGCCGGTTCTCCTCCTACACACCGGTTCCGGGAGCACCCGAGCGCGGCCTGCTCGTCGACAACGGTGACGTGGCGGCGACGGCGCGGTCGTTCGAGCGTGCGGCGTCGGCGTCCGACGCGGCGGCCTGGCAGCGCTTCTACGCGATGACCGGCCGCTTGGCGCAGCGCGTCTTCCCGACCGTGACCGAGCCGCTGGTCTCGGCCGAGGCGATGCGGCAGCGCGTGGACGACGACGAGGCCTGGGCCGGTGTCGTCGAGCAGCCGCTCGGTCACCTCATCGAGCGCACCTTCGCCGACGACACGGTGCGCGGCGTGGTGCTCACCGACGGGCTCATCGGCACGTTCGCCTCGGCCGCGTCGCCCGACCTGCGGCAGAACCGCTGCTTCCTCTACCACGTCGTCGGCGGCGGCACCGGTGACTGGGACGTGCCCGTCGGTGGCATGGGTGCGGTGACGGGAGCGCTCGCGGACGCCGCGCGCGCCGCGGGCGCGCAGCTCGTGACCCGCGCCGAGGTGAACACCGTGAGCCCCGACGGCGAGGTGACCTACGTGGACGCCTCCGGCGCCGAGCGGACGGCGGTCGGGTCGCACGTGCTCGCCGGGTGCGCGCCGTCCACCCTGGCCCGGCTCATGGGCGACGACGCCGGCCCGCCGCCCGAGGGCTCGCAGCTGAAGGTCAACATGCTGCTGAGCCGGCTGCCGCGCCTGCGCGACCGCGACGTCGACCCGGCCGCGGCCTTCAGCGGCACCTTCCACGTCAACGAGGGGTACGCGCAGCTGCAGGCGGCGTACGAGCAGGCGGCGGCGGGGCGGATCCCCGACGTCCCGCCGTGCGAGATCTACTGCCACTCGCTCTCGGACGCCTCGATCCTCGGGCCCGACCTGCAGGCGTCCGGAGCGCACACGCTCACGCTCTTCGGTCTGCACATGCCGGCGCGGCTGTTCCGCGACGACAACGACGGTGCCCGCGAGCGCGCGCTCGCCGCCACGCTGCGCTCGCTGAACTCCGTGCTGGCCGAGCCGATCGAGGACTGCCTGCTGCGCACGGCGTCGGGCGACCTCGCGCTGGAGGCGCGCACGCCGGTCGACCTCGAGGGCGACGTCGGCCTGCCGGGCGGCAACATCTTCCACCGCGACCTGTCGTGGCCCTGGGCCGAGGACGCCGCGGACGTCGGGCGCTGGGGGGTCGAGACGGCGCACCCACGCGTGCTGCTGTGCGGCGCCGGCGCACGGCGGGGCGGCGGCGTGAGCGGCATCCCCGGCCGCGCGGCGGCCATGGCCGTGCTCGCCTCCGGCTGACACTGTCCGGCACTTGGTAGCCAAGGTGTACGCCTACGGGGCGCCAGGCGTACACCTTGTGTACAAAGTGCCGGCCAGCGGCGGGGACGGCGAAACGCTGGCGCAACGTGCGGACCCTAGGATGCCCGCATGGACAGGCAGCAGGAGTTCGTGCTCCGCACCATCGAGGAGCGGGACATCCGCTTCGTGCGGCTGTGGTTCACCGACGTCCTCGGCACCTTGAAGTCGGTGGCGGTGGCGCCGGCCGAGCTCGAGGGCGCGTTCGCCGAGGGCATCGGCTTCGACGGCAGCGCCATCGAGGGGTTCGCCCGGGTCTACGAGGCGGACAGGCTCGTGCGCCCCGACCCCAGCACGTTCTCGGTGCTGCCGTGGCGCGGTGAGAGCCCGGGTACGGCGCGCATGTTCTGCGACATCCTGCTGCCCGACGGCACGCCGTCGTTCGCCGACCCCCGCAACGTGCTCAAGCGGGCGCTGGCCAAGGCGTCCGACCTCGGGTTCACCTTCTACACCCACCCCGAGATCGAGTTCTTCCTGCTCGAGCAGCGCAAGGCCGGGCAGCCGCCGGTGCCGGTCGACCAGGCGGGCTACTTCGACCACGTGCCGCACGGCACTGCCCACGACTTCCGCCGCCAGGCCATCACCTTGCTGGAGTCGATGGGCATCTCGGTCGAGTTCAGCCACCACGAGGGCGCGCCCGGCCAGAACGAGATCGACCTGCGCTACGCCGACGCGCTCACGACGGCCGACAACATCATGACCTTCCGGGCGGTGATCAAGGAGGTCGCGCTCGAGCAGGGCATCTACGCCACGTTCATGCCCAAGCCCTTCACCGAGCACCCTGGCTCGGGCATGCACACGCACCTGTCGCTGTTCGCCGGTGACGGCAACGCCTTCCACGAGGCTGGCGCGCCGTACCAGCTGAGCAAGACGGGACGGCAGTTCATCGCCGGTCTGCTGCGGCACGCCGCCGAGATCACCGCCGTCACCAACCAGTGGGTCAACTCCTACAAGCGCCTGATGGGCGGCGGCGAGGCACCGAGCTACGTCTGCTGGGGGCACAACAACCGCTCGGCGCTCGTGCGGATCCCCATGTACAAGCCGTCCAAGGGTCAGTCGACGCGGATCGAGATGCGCTCGATCGACAGCGCCTGCAACCCCTACCTCGCCTTCGCCGTCGTGCTGAGTGCCGGGCTCAAGGGCATCGAGGAGGCGTACGAGCTGCCCGATGAGGCCGAGGACGACGTGTGGTCGCTGTCGGAGTCCGAGCGTCGGGCGCTGGGCATCCGCCAGCTGCCGACGTCGCTCGCCGAGGCGATCCACGTGATGGAGGACAGCGAGCTCGTCGCCGAGACGTTGGGGGAGCACGTCTTCGACTTCTTCCTGCGGAACAAGCGCACGGAGTGGCAGGAGTACCGCGCGCAGATCACGCAGTTCGAGCTCGATCGCTACCTGCCGATGCTGTGAGCCGCGCGTGACGTCGTCGCGCGGAAGCAGTCGCGCCGGACGCCTGGTGCGGCTCGGGTTCGCCGACCCAGCTCGCGCGGAACGCCTGCTGTCCGAGCCGGCCCTAGCCGGCCTGCTCGACCCGCTCGACGAGGTGTTCGATGACGACATCGTTCGCGACCTCGCCGAGAGCCCCGACCCCGACCTGGCGCTGCTCGGCCTCGTGCGGCTCATGGAGTCGTTGCGCGACATGGCTCATCGCGATCCCGACGACCCGCTCGTGCGGAAGGCGGACGTCGGGCACCTGCTGCAGGCGGTGCGGGTGGCTGGCCCGCTGCGCGACCGGCTGTTCGCGGTGCTCGGCTCGTCGTCAGCGCTGGCCGACCACCTCGCGCGCCACCCGGAGCACTGGACGGCGCTTACCCGCGACACACCTGCCGACGCCGCCGAGCTGCGGGCCAGCCTGCTGCGGGCGGTGGGCGCCGACCCGGCCGCCGCCGAGCCGGTGGCCGAGAGCGCAGGCCACGAGGCGCACGACCGCATGCGGGTGGCCTACCGGCACCAGCTGCTGGCCATCGCCGGACGCGACCTGGCCACGCCGGAGCCCACGGACGTCGTCGACAGCGTCGCCCGCGAGCTCGCTGACCTCGCGGCTGCGGCCCTCGAGGCCGGTCTGGCCGTGGCGCGCGCCGAGCTGCCCCCGGGCGCCGCACCGTGCCGTGTCGCCGTCATCGGCATGGGTAAGTGCGGTGGGCGCGAGCTCAACTACGTGAGCGACGTCGACGTGCTCTTCATCGCTGAACCCGATGCCGCACAAGACATCGACGCGGATGCCGGTCAGGCGGCGCTGGCGACGGCCCAGCACCTCGCGACGGCCACCATGCGCGCTTGCTCGATGTCGACCACCGAAGGCACCTTGTGGCCGGTCGACGCGAACCTGCGCCCCGAGGGCCGCGACGGCCCGCTCGTCCGGACGCTCGACAGCTACGCCGCCTACTACGAGCGCTGGGCGAAGACCTGGGAGTTCCAGGCCCTGCTGAAGGCGCGCCCGGTGGCCGGTGACGCCGACCTCGGTCGCCGGTTCGTCGAGCTGACGTCGGCCCTGGTGTGGTCGGCGGCGGAGCGCCCGGACTTCGTCGAGGACGTCCAGGCCATGCGCCGCCGCGTCGAGGAGCACGTGCCCGCGGCCGAGGCCGACCGCCAGCTCAAGCTCGGCCGCGGTGGCCTGCGCGACGTCGAGTTCAGCGTGCAGCTGCTGCAGCTGGTGCACGGTCGCGTCGACGACGGCGTGCGCTCGGGTAGCACGCTGGAAGCGTTGGGAGAGCTGGCCCGCGCCGGCTACGTCGGCCGTGACGACGCCGCGGTGCTCGACGCCGCCTACCGCCTGCTGCGCACCCTCGAGCACCGCATCCAGCTCTTCCGCCTGCGCCGCACCCACCTGATGCCGACCTCCGCGGTCGACCTGCGCCGCCTGGGCCGCCAGCTGGGCCAGCGCGCCGACCCCGAGCAGTCCGTCGTGGCGGCCTGGCGGGCGCAGGCGCGCGAGGTGCGCCGCATCCACGAGCGACTCTTCTACCGTCCGCTGCTCAGCGCCGTGGCCCGGCTGTCGAGTGACCAGGTGCGCATGACGCCGGAGGCGGCCTCGACGCGGCTGCTCGCGCTCGGCTACCGCGACCCCGCCGGTGCGCTGCGCCACCTCGCCGCGCTCACCGACGGCGTGAGCCGTCGCGCGGCGATCCAGCGGCAGCTGCTGCCGGTGATGCTGGGCTGGTTCGCCGACGAGGCCGACCCCGACGCCGGGCTGCTGGCCTTCCGCCGCGTCAGCGACGAGCTGGGCACGACCCACTGGTACCTCAAGATGCTGCGCGACGAGGGATCGTCGGCCGAGCGACTGGCGCACGTGCTGGCCCGCAGCCGCTTCGCCGGAGACCTCCTCCTGCGCGCACCAGAGTCCGTGCAGCTGCTCGCCGACGACGGCGGCCTCGTGCCCCGCACCGGTGAGGCGCTGCGGGCCGAGGTGAGCGCCGTCGTCCGCCGCTACGACGACCCGCAGAAGGCCGTGACGGCGGCGCGCAGCGTGCGCCGGCGCGAGCTGTTCCGCATCGCCACCGCTGACCTCCTGCGCCGCCTCGACCTCGACGACGTCGAGCGCGCCCTCACCGACGTCGCGGCGGCGGTGGTCGAGGGCGCGCTGGCGGTCGCCGTCCGGGTCGTCGAGGCCGACCGCGGTGCGCCGCTGCCGACCCGCGTGCTGGTCGTGGCGATGGGGCGCTTCGGGGGCCGGGAGCTGGGTTACGGCAGCGACGCCGACGTCGTCTTCGTGCACGACCCGGTCGAGGGCGCCGACGACGAGGAGGCGCAGTCCTCGGCCCTGGCCGTGGTGGGCGAGCTGCGGCGCCTGCTGGCCGGTGCCGGGCCCGACCCGTCGCTGCAGCTGGACGCCGACCTGCGACCCGAGGGCAAGCAAGGGCCGCTCGTGCGTTCGCTGGCCTCCTACGCCGCCTACTACGAGCGGTGGTCGCTCGTGTGGGAGGCGCAGGCTCTGCTGCGCGCGACGCCGGTGGCGGGCGACGCGGAGCTGGCCGAGCGCTTCCGGGCCCTCATCGACGGCGTGCGCTGGCCCGCCGCCGGCCTGAGCGAGGCGGAGGTGCGCGAGGTGCGGCGCATCAAGGCGCGGGTGGAGTCCGAGCGCCTGCCGCGCGGCGCCGACCCCGGACGTCACCTGAAGCTGGGCCGGGGCGGCCTCGCTGACGTCGAGTGGACCGTGCAGCTGCTGCAGCTGCGGCACGCCGCGGCCGTGCCTGGCCTGCGGCACACCGGCACCATGACCGCACTGCGGGTGGCCCACGAGCACGGTCTGGTCGACCAGGCGGACGCCGAGGCGATGGCCGCGGCCTGGCAGCTGGCCTCGCGCCTGCGCAACGCGGCCGTGCTGTGGCGCGGCCGGCCGGTCGACGCGCTGCCGAGCGACCTGCGCGACCTCGAGGGAGTGGCCCGCATCGTGGGTTACCCACCCGGCTCGGCCGCGCGGCTCGTCGACGACTACCGGCGCACGACCCGGCGGGCGCGCGCGGTCGTCGAGCGGGTGTTCTACGGATGAGCAGCACCCGCGGAGCCATGCGAGGTGCCAATGGCAGGCGCCGCAGGAGACTCGCTCCCAATGTCCGATCCGGTAGCGTTCGGCCGGTGAGCGCGGGGACGGCGGACGGGGGCGACGTGAGCGTGCCGTCGTACGCCCGGGCGCTGCGCAGCCGCGAGTTCTTCGGGCTGTACCTCGCGCGCGTGCTGTCGGACTGGGGCGACCAGCTGGCCCGGGTCGCCATCGCCGCGCTGGTGCTGCACCGGTCCGGCTCGGCCTTCTTCGCGGCGGCCGTCTTCGCCGTCAGCTTCCTGCCGAAGGTGTTCGGTCAGGCGCTGCTCGGGCCGTACGCCGACCGGCTGCCGCGCCGCACGCTCATGGTGAGCTGCGACGTGCTGCGCGCGGCGGCCCTGACCCTGCTGGTGGTGGCCGTCGTCCACGGCATGTCGACCGCCGGGTTGCTGGTGCTGCTCTTCTTCGTCGAGCTGGCCGGAGCGCCGTTCTTCGCCGCCAGCCGGGCTCTGCTCACCGAGCTCTTCCACGAGCGAGCCCTCTACCTGCGCGCCAGCTCGCTCATGCAGATGTCGTTCCAGTTCAACCAGGTCGCGGGTGTCGCGCTCGGTGGCGTGGTCGTCGCCGCGCTCGGCGCCGACCGCGCGCTGTGGGTCGACGCCGCCACGTTCGCGGTGTCCGGCGTCCTCATCGCCGCCTTCGTGCGGGCCCGGCCGGCGGCCTCGGACGGCGGCGTGCCGGGCGTGCGGGAGCTCGTCGACGACGTCCGGATCGGCATCGCCTACCTGCGCACCGACGTCACCTTGCGCGCCTTGATGCTGCTGGCGTGGCTCATGCTGCTGGTGTTCATCGCGCCCGAGGCCGTGGCGCTGCCGTACGCCGCGTCGCACGGGGCGTCGACGGCGGCAGGCGGCCTGCTGCTGGCGGCCAGCCCCTTCGGTGCCTTCGTGAGCGTGCTGGTGATCAGCCGCTGGCAGCCGGTCGTGCAGGTGCGCCGGCTCGTGCTGCTGGCGATGTGCGTGCCGCTGCCGCTGCTGCTGCTCGCGGTCTCGCCGCCGTGGCCGGTCGCGGTCGTGCTGTTCTTCCTCGCCGGCGCGTTCCAGGGCTTCATGGTGCCGCTCATGGCGACGTTCTCGCTGCTCAGCCCCGACCACCTGCGTGGGCGGCTCAGCGCGCTGGCGGGGTCGGGTTTCGCGCTGGTCTCGGCGGTGGCCTTCGTGGTGGTGGGCGCGCTGAGCGACGCGACGAGCCCGGCCTTCGCCGTGGTGCTGGCGGCCGCCGCCACGTTGCTCGTGCTCGTCATCGTGCGTCTGAGGTGGCCGCAGCAGCAGCTGTGCGAGGCGGCCGAGCGCGCGTACGCCTGATCAGGCGATTTGGTGTGAGCGCGCAACGATTGCACAATACTGAGCGTGAGAGCCACGGTTCGTGAGGCAGGATCCACGCCGTGGCCGCCGAGGGCTCTGCCAGTGCAACGCGGGGCGGCCTCGGCGCTGACGTGGCTGCGCGCCTCGCGCACCGGGCTGCTCGCGCTGTCGCTGGCCATGGGCGCCGCTGCCGGCGTCGGCGCGATCGTCTTCCGCTGGCTGATCGTCGCCTTCACCCGCGTGCTCTCCGGACACGCGGACTACTCGGCTGCGGGTCACGCCGCCCACCCAGGCCTGCCCGGCCTCGGGCGCTGGTTCGTGGTGCTGGCACCCGTGGTCGCCGGCCTGGTCTACGGCCCGCTCGTCTACTTCTTCGCGCGCGAGGCGCGCGGCCACGGCGTACCGGAGGTGATGTACGCCGTCGCGCGCCGGGGTGGGCGCATCGCGCCGCAGGTGGCGGTGGTCAAGGCGCTCGCGTCGGCGCTGTGCATCGGGGGCGGTGGCTCGGTGGGGCGCGAGGGGCCGATCGTGCAGATCGGCTCGGCGCTGGGGTCGGCCCTGGGCCGGGTCGTGCGGGTCACCGAGGCGCGCGTTCGGGTGCTCGTGGCGTGCGGAGCGGCAGGGGGCATCGCCGCCACCTTCAACGCACCGCTGGCCGGTGTGTTCTTCGCGATGGAGCTGATCCTGCGCGACTTCACGGCGCAGTCGTTCGGCATGGTCGTGCTGTCGTCGGTCACCGCGAGCGTGGTGGCTCGTTCGGTGCTGGGCGACGCGCCGTTCCTGCAGCTCCCGGCGTTCACGGTCGACCACCTGGGCCAGTACCTGCTGTTCGCGCTGCTGGGCGTGGTCGCGGGCGTGGTGGGTGTCGGCTTCACCCGCGTGCTGTACGTCGTCGAGGACGCCTGCGACTGGCTCTGGCGCGGACCGGAGTGGCTGCGGCCCGCCGTCGGCGGTGTGGTGCTCGGACTGCTCCTGCTCGTGCTGCCGCAGATGTACGGGGTGGGGTACCCGGTGCTCGAGGACAGCGTCGTGGGGCACTATGCGCTGGGCTTCCTGGTGCTGCTCATGGTCGGCAAGATCGTGGCCACCAGCCTCACCATCGGCATCGGGGGCTCGGGTGGGGTGTTCGCGCCCAGCCTGTTCATCGGGGCCATGCTCGGTTCGGCCTTCGGTGCCGCCACGCACCTGCTGCTGCCCGGTGTCGCCGGCCCCGCCGGTGCCTATGGGCTCATCGGCATGGGCGCGGTGTTCGCCGGTGCGGCCCGCGCCCCGATCACGGCCGTCATCATCATGTTCGAGCTCACGGGCGAGTACTCGATCATCCTGCCGCTCATGGCGGCCATCGTGCTGGCGACCGGTGTGAGCCATCGCCTGTCGCGCGACACGATCTACACGCTGAAGCTGCGACGTCGCGGGGTCGACCTCGATGCGGCCACACCACCGGCCGCCTTCGGGGCCGTTGCGGTGCGCGAGGTGATGACGTCGGCGGGTGAGCCGCTGCACGACGACCTGCCCCTGCTCGACGCGGCGCGCGCCCTGCAGTCGGCACCGCACGGCCAGCTACCCGTGGTGGACTCGGGCGGACGCTGGCGCGGCGTGGTGACCGACCGCGTGGTCGCCCAGGTGCTCACCGACCCGGACTCCGAGGCCACGACGGTGGCCGACGTCGTCGAGGTGCCCGACACCGTGAGCCCCGACCAGCCCCTCGCCGAGGCGCTGGCCGTCGTGAGCGGCGGCGAGGGAGCGGTGCCGGTGATCGACGCCGAGCAGCAGCGCGTGGTGGGCTGGCTGGACGCCCACAGCGCCCTCGCGGCCCTCGTGGCTCGCCAGCGCTGACACCGCGCCGGTCACTGCCGGTCAGGGCACCACGAGCACGGGGACGTCGCTCAGCTCGAGCACGTGGAGCGCTACGCCGCCGACCCGCCCGTAGGTGTGCGCTCCGGCCTGGTTGCGGCCGAGGATCACCAGGTCGCCGCCCCAGGCCCGGGCCGCGGCCAGCAGCGCCTCACCTGGGGAGCCCTCGACCTCACGGCCCTCCACCTCGAGGCCGGCCGCCCGCGCGAGCTGCACCGCGTGGCGCACCATCGACCCCGCTGCTGCGAGGCGCCGCTGCTCGGTGAGCGGTTCGCTGGTGGCGCGGCCGAGGGCCCGCGCGAGGACGCCGTCGCTGAGCACCGTGACGACGAGGAGGGGGCACTGGGCCGTGGCCGCCACGGCGACCGCGACGCGCGCCGCGCGCAGTGCCGCCGGTGAGTCGTCGACGCCGACGACGACCCGGCTGGGCTGCCCGGTGGGTACGGCTTCGTCACTCATCGTTCGGCCCTCCAGCAGCCAGCTTGCGGAGCACGGCCTCCGCCGTCTCGTTCTCGGCCAGCGCGAGGTCGAGCGCGTCGGCCTGGTGCTGCAGCCGCGGCACCCAGCGCTGCTCGATCGCGCGCAGCCGCAACCGGGTGACCTCGATCTCGTGCTCGACCGCAGCGACCGCGGCGACAGCAGCCGCCGCCTGCGCGGCCCGCGTGACCGCCTCCGTGGCTGCGCGCACGGCGCACGTGGCTGCCGACGACACGGGGAGCGGCCGGCTCGGGTCGGGGTGGTGGGTCACCTGCACCGAGGTGGGGTACCGGGCACCCATCACCGCGGCCCACCGGACGCTCACCTGCGCGGGCGGCGAAGGCAGCGCCTCGGGAGGCGACGACAGCAGGCTCGCGCGCAGGCCCCACTGCTCGGCCGCGCGCACCGCCGCGACCCACTCGCGCTCGGCCTGCTCGGCCCGGTGCGCCGCCCGAGCCTGCTCGCGGCGCAGGATCCGGAGCTTGCGGTCGAGCAGGTCGCCGGCCCGCCGGCTCGCCTGCAGGCGCCCGGCCAGCCAGGGGCGTCCCGCGCGTCCGGGAGGCAGGCCTCGGACGGCGCTCACGGCCCACCACCCAGGGGCTGGGCCGCGGCGTAGTGCGCGTCGAGCTGCGCTGGGGAGAGCATGGCGAGCTCCTGGCGTGGCAGCAGCGACAGTGCCCGCCAGGCCCGGCCCAGCGTGTCGTCGAGGCTGCGGCGCTCGTCGGCTCGCTGGGCCACCAGGACGTCGTCCACGGCGTCGGCGAACCGCAGGTACAGCCGGTCGGTGGCACCGAGGGCACCCTCGCCGACCAGCTCGGCCAGCTCGCGCACCTGGCGCGCACGGGCCAACGCCGACACCAGCTGCGCGGCGACGTCGAGGTGGTCGTCGCGGGTGCGTCCTGGCCCGGCTCCGCGGCGCATGAGCCGCGACAGCGACGACAGGGGGTCGACGGGAGGGTAGGTGCCGCGGGCGGCGGCGGCCGGCGAGAGCACCACCTGGCCCTCGGTGATGTACCCCGTGAGGTCGGGCACCGGGTGGGTGATGTCACCGCCGGGCATCGTGAGCACCGGCACCAACGTCACCGAGCCCGGCCGGCCCGTGATCCGACCGCAGCGCTCGTACAGCGAGGCCAGGTCGCTGTAGAGGTAGCCGGGGTAGGCGCGCCGAGCGGGGATCTCACCGCGGGCGGCGGAGACCTCGCGCACGGCCTCGCAGTAGCTCGTCATGTCGGCCAGCACCACGAGCACGTGCCGGCCGCCGGTGAAGGCGAGGTGCTCGGCCAGGGTCAGGGCGATCCGCGGCGTCAGCACGCGCTCGACCACGGGGTCGTCGGCGGTGTTGACGACGAGCACGAGCTCGCCGGACGCCGAACGCTCCTCGAGCGCGTCGCGCACCGCCGCGGCGTCGGCGTGCGTGAGCCCGATCCCGGCGAACACGACGCAGAACGGCTCGTCGCCCGTGGACGCCTGGGCGGCGAGCTGCGTCGCCAGCTCCAGGTGGGGGAGGCCGGCGGTCGAGAAGATCGGCAGCTTCTGGCCCCGAACCAGCGTGGTGAGCGCGTCGACCACCGACACACCGGTCAGCACCGGTTCGCTGGGAGGCAGCCGGTGCACCGGGTTGAGGGGCCGGCCGGCCACCGCCGCGTCGGCGCCGCAGAGCACCGGCGGGCCGCCGTCCACCGGCTCGCCGCGGCCGTTGCAGGTGCGTCCCAGCCACGACTCGCCGACGGGTACGCGCAGCGGCACGCCGTCGAACGTGACGTGCGTGGCGGTGCGGCGCATGCCGTCGGTGCCCTCGAGCACCTCGACGACGGCGAGGTCACGGGCCACGTCGAGCACGAGGCCGTGCCGCACCTCGCCGGTGTCGAGCCGGATGCGCGCGTACTCGTCCCACCCCACGCCCCGGACGTCGCGCACGACCAGCAGGGGTCCGCGCAGGCGCTCGGCGGCGGAGTGCTCCACCCGCAGGTACCTCGCTCGCGTGCTCACGTGAGCTCCTCGAGGCGTCGCCGGACGACGTCGCGCGCGTCGGCGATGGCCGACAGCGCCGCAGGGGTCTCGCCGCCCGGCAGCTCGCGGGCCCGGACGACAGGGCTGAGGTCGACCTCTTCGACCGCCGCCGCCGGGACGCCGCGCGCGACCACCGCGTCGCAGGTGTCGACGACATCCAGCACGGCGTCGACGAGAGCGGCGGCACGCTCGGGGCCGCACCGAGCGTCCGTGGCGCTCAGTGCGGACTGCTGGAGCACGCCCTCGCGCACCAAGCGACCGCCGAGCACCACCACGCGTTCGTGGCCGGGCAGCGCGCTCACGCCCATGAGGTCGGCCAGCGCGCTCAGCCGGACGGCTTCGGCGAGCACCGCGGCGACGCGGGCCCGGCGTCGGGCCCAGGCCGGGTCACCGGCCCGCGCGTACCAGGCGGCGAGCGCGGGGACGTCGCGCGAGAACGACCCCGACCACGACACCGCGGGATAGTGGCGGGCGTAGGCGAGGTCGCGGTCGAGCGTCCACAGGCCGCGCACGAAGCGCTGCGTGTGCGCCGTGACCGGCTCGGTGAAGTCACCGCCCTGGGGCGACACGGCACCGATGATCGTCACCGACCCCTCGGTGTCACCGAGTGTCCGCACGCGGCCCGCCCGCTCGTAGAAGGCGGCGAGCGCCGACGAGAGCCCGGCCGGGTACCCCTCCTCGGCCGGCAGCTCACCCGAGCGGGAGGCCATCTCGCGCAGGGCCTCCGCCCACCGGGACGTCGAGTCGGCCACGACCACGGTGTGCAGCCCCATGTCGCGGAAGTACTCGGCGACCGTGACGGCCGCGTAGACGCTGGCCTCGCGCGCCATCATCGGCATGTTGGAGGTGTTGGCCACGATCACGGTGCGGTCGAGCAGCCGACCGCCGCTGCGGGGGTCGTCGATCTCGGCCAGCTCGGCCAGGACGTCGGCCATCTCGTTACCGCGCTCGCCGCACCCGACGTACACGATGACGTCGGCATCGCACCACTTGGCAACCTGTTGCAGCAGAACGGTCTTACCGGTGCCGAACCCTCCCGGTACGGCGACGGTGCTTCCGCGCGCGATCGGGAAGAGCAGGTCGATCACCCGTTGGCCGGTCACCAGCGGCGCCTGCGCGTCGAGCCGCTCGCGTACCGGCCGGGGGTGCCTGACCGGCCACCACGACGTCAGCGGGACGCCGTGGCCGGCGACGACCGCGACGTCCGCTTCGGCGTCGACGGGCCCGGCGGGAGCGATCTCACTGACGACACCTCCGCAGCCGGTCGGCACCAGGACGCGGTGCGGCAGTGCGGCTGGGGTGGTGACGGTGCCCAGCAGCGCGCCGGGAGCGACCGGCAGACCGGGGGAGAGCGACGGCTCCCAGTGCCAGGACGCCGGTGCGTGGCGGTGCACGAACGGGTCTGAGGCGTCGGAGTCGTCGGCGTCGTCGGCGTCGTCGGCGTCGTCGGCGCCGAGCCAGGGGCCGGCCTCGGCCAGCGGGCGCAGCAGACCGTCGAAGACGCCACCGAGCAGGTGGGGGCCCAGGCGCGCCGAGAGGGGGTGCGTCGTGCGCTCCACCGCGTCACCGGGCTGCAGACCTCCCGTGTACTCGTACGCCTGGGTGCGCACGGACTCGCCGTCGAGCGCCACGACCTCGGCCAGCAGCCGGCGGGGACCGAGCGTGACCAGCTCGGCCATCGCGGCACCCGAGAGTCCGGCGACCTCGACGAGCGGTCCGCTCACCCGCGTGACGACGCCGGTCACGGTTGCCACAGCCTCTCGACCTCGGTGCCCAGCTCGTCGACTGCGGCGTCGGCGAGTGCGGCCAGCGTCAGCGTGACGCTGCGGCTGCCGCTCGTGACCCGCACGCCGTCGCAGAGCCGCTCGACGCGGGTGTCGCCCGCGTCCGCCGCGAGGGCCCCCTCGGCCGCCCGGGCCAGCGCGTCCTGGTGGCGCGGCCAGTCGGGGTCGTCGGCGAGCCCGGCCACCTGGCTGCGGACCCGCTCGCGCAGGGCCTCGACCACCTGAGCCTGCGCCCCCAGGACGACGCCGCGAGCGCGACGCCGGGCGCCGGCCTGCTCGCTCGCGAGTGCCGCCGCGGCATCGGCCTCGCCTTCGTGGGCTGCTTGCTCGGCCAGCTCCTGTGCCTCGGCCCGCGCGCGGGCGATCAGCTCGTCCGCGTCGTGGCGGGCCTGTCGCACCACCGCGTCGCTCTCGGCGTGTGCGTGGGCGAGCATCGCCTCGCGCACCGGGGCCAACGACGAGGTGGGCAGTGCGTCGGGTGCGGCGGTCGTCTGGCCGCGAGGCGAGGCCGTCACGGCGGCATCACCACCACGAGTGGTCGATCCGGCGACGGCGACACGTCGAGCTGCTCCTGCAGGATCTGTGCCGCAGCCGGTGTGAGCACCACGACCGTGGTGTCGAGCAGCAGGTCGGCCCACGCCTGGCGCACCTGGTCGGGTGTGTCGGCGGCGTAGGCGAGGGCTCCGCCGGCCGCCAGGTCGCTGATCCGGGAGGGCTCGCCGATGACCGCGATGCCGCCCATCGTCAGGCCTTTCCGATGAGGATCACGGCGACGACGAGCCCGTAGATGGCGATGCCCTCGGCGAGACCGACGACGACCATGGCGCGGCCGAAGATCTCCGGTCGCTCGCTCATCGCCGCCAGCGCCGCGGCGCCCGTGTACGCCACGGCGATGGCAGCCCCGATCGACGAGCCGGCGACGGCGATGGCCGCACCGAGCAGGGCGGCCCACGAGGCCGAGCCCGTGGTCGCGGCGGGCAGGGTCTGCGGCAAGGTCTGCGGCAAGGTCTGCGGCAAGGTCGGCGGCAGCGAGCTGGTGCCGACCGCAGCCTGAGCCGGTGCGCCGGCGAGCACGACGGCCAGCACGGTCACGGAGGCGGCAAGCACCACCGCCGGGATGGCGAGCAGCCAGCCGCTGCGTGGGCGCGCGCGACGCACGACGCGCAGTGCGACGACCAGCAGGCCCACGGTGACCGGCACGGCGACGAGCGCCGGGACGGCGACGGCGGCGGTAGTCATGACGACGCCTCCAGGAGGTCGGGAACGGTGGTCGGTGCCGGGTTGAGCGGCACGTGCCAGGGGCGGAACGGTCGGCCTTCGAGCTCGAACACCCGCGAGAACAGCTCGTAGTACTCCAGGCGCAGCGCCTGCACGGCGGCCACGAGTGCCTCCAGGGCGAAGGCGACCGCGTTGCCGACGACGAGCACCGCGACCGCCGCCGCGGTGGCGGGCACCGAACGCCCCCACCAGGCCGTCGTGGCGCTCCACACGACCGCACCCAGCGCGGCATGGGTCAGACCGAACGCGGCGAGCCGCGCGAACGACACGACGTTCGAGCCCAGCCGCACGACGAGGTCGACCAGCTCCACCACCGCCTGCGCGGCAGCCGAACCGCCCCGGCCCGCACCGACGTACAGGCCGGCGAACGACAACGTGAGCCCGGTGGCCGACACCAGCGCGGCCACCGCGACGAGCCAGCCGGCGCCGCCCAGCACGCCGGCGACGCCGAGCCCCAGCCCCAGGAAGACCGTGGCACCCGCGACTCCCGAGGGCGCGTACAGCGCGTACGCCCAGCCGCCCTCCCGCACGCGGTTGGCGGTGCCGATGGCGTAGGCCACCGCCAGCAACACCGCGCCGACCGCCAGGCCGCCGACGAGCAGCCGCACCGGGTCGTCGAGCGGTGAGAGCCACAGGGCCGGCACGAGACCTGTCGGGCCGAAGAACTCGCCGTACGCCACGCCGGCGGCGCTCGCCGCGGCACCGGCCCCGATGACGACGGGCGCGGCCGGACGCAGCCGCCGCAGCGGGCGCCAGCGGCCGAACCGCGCCGCCAGCCCGATGCCGAGCAGGAGCAGCCCGTGGCCGACGTCGCCGAACATGAGGCCGAACATCACCACGTAGGCGACGGCCGCGAAGACCGTGGGGTCCAGGTCGGCGTACGGGACGGTGGAGTAGGTCTGCACGAGCGACGTGAAGGCCGTGTCGGCGCGCCCACCCAGCAGCGTCGGTGGCTGCTCCCCGCGGGGTCGCGGCA
>JBQCES010000289.1:0-4602 GCA_051960055.1 Angustibacter sp.
GGGGCCGATCGTCGGCCGGCTGCGCGCCGCGGTGCCGAGTGCCGACGTCCTGGTGGCCGACGACGCGTCCCCGGACGGCACCGGCGACCTCGCCGACGAGCTCGCGGCAGCCGACGGGCACGTCCACGTGCTGCACCGGTCCGGCAAGCAGGGTCTGGGCGCGGCGTACCTCGCCGGGTTCGCCTGGGGGCTGGAGCGCGGCTACGACGTGCTGGTCGAGATGGACGCCGACGGCTCGCACCAGCCCGAGCAGCTGCCCGCGCTGCTCAGCGCGTTGGAGGACGCCGACCTCGTGCTCGGCTCGCGCTGGGTGCCGGGCGGCAAGGTCGTCAACTGGCCCCTGCACCGCAAGCTGATCTCGGTGGGAGGGACGACGTACGCCCGGCTCGCTCTCGGCGTGCCGATCCGCGACGTGACCGGCGGCTACCGCGCCTTCCGGTCGAGCACCCTGCGAGCGCTCGACCTGCACGACGTCGCCTCGCAGGGGTACTGCTTCCAGATCGACCTCGCCTGGCGCGCGGTGCAGCGCGGGCTGCGCGTGGTGGAGGTTCCCATCACGTTCGTCGAGCGCGAGCGCGGTGAGAGCAAGATGAGCGGCGCGATCGTCCGCGAGTCGCTCGTGCGGGTGAGCGCCTGGGGCGTCCGGCAACGGCTGGGGCAGGCGCGGGCCGCCGTCCGGTCGGTGCGGGCGCGACCCCGCGGGCGGACCGCGCCATGAGCCTGCGGCGCCGTCCGGCGGGGCGCCGCTCCCGCGGTGGGCGCGCGCTGACGGCGCTGGCCGTGGCGCTCCTGGTGCTGCCCCTGCTCGAGATCCTGGTGATCATCGCGGTCGGCCGGGCCGTCGGGGGGTGGCCCACCTTCCTGCTGCTCGTCGCCGAGTCGGCGCTCGGTGCCTGGCTCGTGCGACGCGAGGGCGGGCGCGCCTGGCGTGCCCTGCGCGAGGCGCTGTCGACCGGCCGCATGCCCGCCGGGGAGCTCGCCGACGCCGCGCTCGTGCTGGTCGGTGGCACCCTGCTGCTGACGCCCGGGTTCGTGACCGACGTCGCGGGGTTCTTCTTCGTGCTGCCCGTGACCCGCCCCGTCGCGCGACGGCTGCTGACGGGCCTGGTCGAGCGGCGCCTGCTGGGAGCGGCGTCGTGGGGCCGGACCGGGGCGCGTGAGCGGGCGTCCGGTGACGTCATCGAAGGCGAGGTCGTCGACGAGCACGACCGCGGCCCAGAACACGGAACCGGCCGCACCAGCTAGGGGACTGGTACGGCCGGTTCACGGTCGGCGGTGCGGCAGGGGGGTCCACACCGCCGTCCGGTGCGCGCCCTCAGGGGCTAGGCGCTGCGCCGGTGCTTGGTGGGCTGCTGCTTGGCCCGCAGCAGCGCGAGCCGCTCGTCGAGCAGCACCTCGAGCTCGGCGATCGAGCGCCGCTCGAGGAGCATGTCCCAGTGGGTACGGGCCGGCTTGGTCGGCTTCACCTCGGGCCGTTCGGAGTCCACGCGCAGCGCCTCGGCGCCGCACTTGCACTCCCACAACGCGGGGATCTCGGCCTCGACCGAGAACGGGATGTGGGTCACGTGGCCCCGCGGACAGTGGTACTCGGCCACGGTGCGCGCGGCGGGCTGGACGCCCTCGTCGCTCTCCAGGCTCTGAGCACCCAGCCGCGTACCCCGCAGGCTCTTGTCACTCATGTCGCTGCCTCCTCGGACGGGTCGATGGGGTCCCGTCACTCGTGCACAACGCCTCGACCGGCCTGAGGTGTTCCGCTTCTGTGTGGAGACAGCGTGAAGGGCCTGTGGTGACCGTCACACCCTGCCCGGCCCTCCGGTGGGTCAGACGACCGCCGGCTGGGCGTTGCCGGCGTCCTCGATGCCCTGGCGGACGTCCACCCGGCGCAGGATCAGCCCACCGACCACGAAGAAGATCACGAGCGCGACGATCGACCACCGGTAGGTGTGGGTGAACTGGTAGACGAGGCTGAACACCAGCGTGCCGAGCCAGCTCGTCCCACGCTCGCACGCCTGGTAGAGGCTGAAGTACTCCGCCTCGCGGCCCCGCGGGATGAGCTGGCTGAACAGTGAGCGCGACAGCGCCTGGCTGCCCCCGAGCACGATGCCGATGAAGACCGCGAGCGCGACGAACAGCCCGAAGGCCCGCTCGGGGATGAAGAAGGCCACGACCACGACGCCCATCCACACCACCAGGCTCGCGAGCACCACCCGGTGCGAGCCGAACGAGGCGGCCAGTCGGCCGAACAGCAGCGCGCCACCGAAGGCCACGAGCTGCACGAGCAGGATCGTCGCGATCAGCTGCGTCTCGTCGAGACCGAGCTCCTTGGAGCCGTAGGTGCTCGCGTTGACGATGACCGTCTGGATGCCGTCGTTGAAGAACAGGTAGGCGAGCAGGAACAGCATCGTGTTGCGGTAGCCGCGCATGTGCCGGAAGGTGCCGGCGAGCTGGCCGAACGCCTCGCGGGCGACGCCACCGCGCACGGCCTCGACGTTCACCGGCGGCCGGTCGCGCAGCCCGAGCACGGGGATCAGGGTGAAGACTCCCCACCACACACCGGCCAGGCCGAGGCTGACGCGCACGGCGTCGCCCTTCGACAGCCCGAAGGTGTCGTGCATGGTGACCAGGGCGAGGTTGACGGCCAGCAGCAGGAAGCCGCCCAGGTAGCCCAGCGCCCAGCCGCGGCTCGACACGCGGTCGCGCTCGTCGGGGGTGGCGATCTGGCACAGGATCGCGTCGTAGACGACGAGCGAGGAGCCGAGCGCCAGGTTGGCCGCGAAGAGCAGGACGACGCCCAGCTGCCAGTTCGACCCCGACACCAGGTACATCAGCGTCGCCGCGACCGCGCCGACCCAGGCGAACCCGCCGAGCAGCATGCGCTGGCGACCGGATCGGTCGGCCACTGCTCCGACGAGGGGCAGGACCAGCGCCGACAGCAGCGTGGTCACCGTGACGACGTACCCGGGCAGGGAGCCGGGGCTCACCGGCAGGCCCAGCACGTGCAGGTCGGTGGTGCAGCTCGCGCCGTCGGCCAGCCCGGGGCAGGCGGCCTTCTCGGCGACCGTGATGAGGTAGGGCGAGAACAGCACCGTCAGCGTCGTGGTGACGTAGGCGGAGTTCGCCCAGTCGTAGAAGTACCAGGCGCGCTGCTCGCGGCGGCGGGCGCCGTCAGCGGGGCCGGGCCCCGCGCCGGTGCGGGTGGCGGCGTCCGTCACGTTGGCCTCCAGGCTGTGCTCGCCGGGGGGTCCGACGCGCAGTGGCTGTCGCAGATCATGCCGTGCGCGCCGCGCGGGACGTGAGCACCTGGCTCAGCGTGTCCGCGCGGTCGCTGATGAGCCCGTCGACACCGAGGTCGAGCAGCCGGTGCATCTCGGCGGCCTCGTTGACCGTCCAGACGTGCACCTGAAGGCCGAGCCGGTGGGCCAGCCCCACGGACCGCCGCGTGACCACGGGCAGGCGACCGGCCGACGCCGGCACCTGCAGCGCGATGGTCGTCGGGGGGAAGGCCACGACCCGGTGCGGCGCCCGGCTGACCGCAGCGAGCCACCACCGCAGCACCGTACGACGCCCGGCTGAGGTGGCCAGCTCGGGACCGAGCAGCCGCGCGACAGCGGCGCTGCGGCGATCGTCGAACGACGCCACGCACACGCGCGGCACGGCGTCCCCGGCCCGCAGGACGTCGGCCAACGGCGTGACGGCGGGCCAGTCCTTGACGTCGATGTTGAGCCGCAGGCCGGGCCAGGCGCCGAGCAGGTCGTCGAGGCGCGGCACCACCTCGGCGCCGCCGACGCGGATGGTGCTCAGGTCAGCCCAGGTGAGGTCGGCGATGGCACCTCGACCATCGCTCACGCGGTCGAGCACGCTGTCGTGGAAGGCGACGACCACGCCGTCGCGCGTGGCGTGGACGTCGGTCTCGACGTACGGCAGGCCGAGCTCGACGGCGTCCGCGAAGGCGGTCATGGTGTTCTCGAGCCCGTCGAGGGAGAAGCCCCGGTGCGCCATCGCCACCGGACCGTCGACGTCGAGGAAGGGATGAAGTCCGGCCACGACCTCACGCTATCCAGGAGCACCGACGGCCGCGCTCAGCCGGCGTACTCCCAGTGCCAGGGTTCGGGCTTGGACCCGCCCGGGCCAGCCCACGTCGGCAGGAACCACCCGCTCAGCGGGGCGTGCGCGACCATCCAGGCGTGCTCGGCCGAGCCGAAGGACTGGATGCCGCCGCACAGGTCGACGGCCACGCCGCGACCGTGGTTGCTCGTGCCCGGCTTCGCCGCCAGCTGCGGCTTCTCGGCGTACACCTTCACCTGGGACGCCAGCGAGCGGTAGGAGTCGGTGACGCAGATGGGGGTGCCGAACTCGGCGGCGAACTGCCGGGACAGCAGGCGGAACGCCTCGGCGGCGTCCGCGCGCAGCAGGTGGCCCGGTGCGCCCCACACCGGGCAGAGCGCGGCGGCCGGGATCATGCCGTTGGCGAACGCGGTCGTGTCGAGCCCGCGGCAGTCGGCGCCGGCCGTGAGGGGGCCCGCCGCGGCGACGATGGCCTCGGCGGCCTTCAGCCGGGCCTGCTGGGCGGCCGTGAGCGCAGCCTCGCCCACCAGGTGGGCC
>JBQCES010000290.1:0-4853 GCA_051960055.1 Angustibacter sp.
CCCGGTTGCACGGCGCCGCGGTGCGGGTGCTCGACCTCGGTGTCGACGCCGACACCGACGACCTGCCGGAGGCCGTCACGCGCTACAAGGTGCGCCGCGGTTCGGGCTCGATCGACGTCGAGGACGCCCTCACCGACGACGAGGTCGTCACCGCCTTCCGGGCCGGCGCCGAGGTGGCCGACCAGGAGGTCGACTCCGGAGCCGACCTGCTGATCGCCGGTGACATGGGCATCGGCAACACCACCGTGGCCGCCGCGCTCGTGGCGTCACTGCTCGACCTGCAGGCGCTGGACGTCGTGGGCACGGGCACCGGGGTCGACGACGCCGCGTGGGCACGCAAAGTCGGTGCGCTGCGCGACGCCCTCTACCGCGCGCGACCAGTGCGCGACGACCCGCTCGCCGTGCTGCGCACCGTCGGCAGCGCCGACACCGCCGCCATGACGGGGTTCCTCGTGCAGGCCGCGGTGCGGCGCACGCCGGTGCTGCTCGACGGGGTCGTGTCGTGCGCCTGCGCGCTGGCGGCGCGCCGGCTCGTCGACTCGGCCAGCCACTGGTGGCTCGCCGGCCACCGCTCGACCGAGCCGGCGCAGCACCGCGCGCTGGAGGTGCTGGGGCTCGAGCCTCTGGTCGACCTCGGCATGCGGCTCGGTGAGGGCACCGGCGCGCTCACGGCGCTGCCCGTGCTGCGGGCGGCACAAGCCATGGCGGCCGAGATGGGGCTGCTCTCCGAGCTCATGGGCGACGCGCCCGACGACGAGCCCCCCGCACCGACCAGCGACCTCGACGCGACGTGAGCCGCCGCGCCGTCACCTCCGACGGACTGCGGCTGGCGCTCGGCACCCTGACGGCGCTGCGGGTGCCTCCGCCGTCGCAGGTCGACCGCGCGGTGGCCGGCGCGGGCATGGTGCTGGCGCCCGTCGCGGCCCTCGTGCCGGCGGCGGTCGTGGCCCTGCTCGTGGGCGGCGGCACCGCGCTGCAGGCTCCGTCGCTGCTGGTGGGCGCGCTCGCCGTCGGCGCGCTCGCGCTCACCACGCGCGCGCTGCACCTCGACTGTCTGGCCGACACCGCCGATGGCCTGGGCAGCAGCTACGACCGCGACCGCGCGCTCGCCGTCATGCGCACCGGCGACGTCGGGCCGATGGGCACCGCGACGCTCGTCCTCACGCTGCTCGGGCAGGCGGCGGCGCTGTCGGGACTCGCGTCCCTGTCGTGGTGGCGAGCCGCCCTGGTGGCTGCGGTCGGCGTGGTGGTGTCTCGCACGATGCTGCCGATCGCCTGCGCCGCGGGCGTTCCGGCCGCTCGACCTGAGGGGCTCGGCGCGACGGTCGCGGGGTCGGTGCGGGGTCCGTGGGCCGTGGCCGTGACGCTGCTGGTCGCTGCGGCCGGCTGCGGGGCGGTGGCCCTCGCCGGTACGGCCTGGTGGCTCGGCCTGGTGGCGGTCGCGGTCGCCGGCGCGACCACCGCAGCGCTCCTCGCACGCTGCACCAGCCGGCTCGGCGGCCTCACGGGCGACGTGCTCGGCGCCGTCGTCGAGCTCTCACTGCTGGCTGCCTGGACCGCACTCGCGATCGGTGCGGCAGCGGGTGCAGCGCTGGGTGCAGCGAAGCTGGGGTGATCACCCCAGCTTCGCTGCACCCACGAACGCACCCACGAACGTCACTCGCCGCGGGTCTGCACCTGCACGAACGGCGGCTTCACCACGCGGCAGCGCAGCTCACGCCCCCGGACGTCGACCACGACCTCGTCGCCCTCACCGACACCCCGCTGCAGCAGGGCGAGCGCGATGCCCTGCTTGAGCGTGGGCGAGAACGTGCCGGACGTCGTCCGGCCGACCCCTTCGCCGCCCACCGCCCGCACGGTGCAGCCGTCGCGGGGGATGCCGCGGTCGAGCGCGAGCAGGCCCCACAGCTGGCGCGCGGCGCCGGCCTCCTTCTCGGCCACCAGTGCGTCGCGGCCCCAGAACGCCGGCTTCTTCCAGCCGACGGCCCAGCCCGCGCGCGCCTGCACCGGGCTGATGTCGAGCGACAGCTCGTGCCCGTGCAGCGGGTAGCCCATCTCGGTGCGCAGGGTGTCGCGTGCGCCGAGCCCGGCGATCCGTCCGTCGTGCGGCTGCATGGCCTCGACCAGGGCGTCCCACAGCTCCACCGTGACGTCCCAGGGCACGAGCAGCTCGTAGCCGCGCTCGCCCGTGTACCCGGTGCGGCACACCGTGACCGCCGCTCCGCGCCAGGTGGTGTCGACGAAGCTCATGTAGTCGTGCCCGGTGGGCAGCCCCAGGGCCTGCAGCACCTCGTCGCTGCGCGTTCCCTGCAGCGCGAGCACGCCGTAGGTCGTGTGCTCGTCGCTCACCTCGACGCCGTCCGGTGCCTCAGCGGCCAGTCGCCGCACGACCTCGGCGGTGTTGGCGGCGTTCGGCACGAGCAGCACCTCGTCGTCCGAACGCAGGTAGGCGATGAGGTCGTCGACGACGCCGCCGCCGGCGTCGCAGCACATCGTGTACTGCGCCTTGCCCGGCTCGATACGGCCGAGGTCGTTGGTGAGGGTCGCGTTGACGTACGCCGCAGCGCCCGGGCCGCGCACGAGCGCCTTGCCGAGGTGGCTGACGTCGAACAGGCCCACGCGCTCTCGGACGGCGGTGTGCTCGGCGACGACGCCGCCACCGGCGTACTCGATCGGCATGAGCCAGCCGCCGAAGTCGGCCAGCTTGGCGCCCGCCAGCTCGTGGCGCTCGTGCAGCGGTGAACGGCGCAGCTCGCCGGTCGAAGGGGTCTCGGAGGCGTTCGCGTCAGCCATGGGCGCAACCTACCGTCCCAGCACGGCGCTCCTCCGGCGTCCCGTCTAGCATCGGGGCCAACCCGCGCGAACCGCGGCCCCTTGCAGACCACCTGCGCACTCCCCGAACCATCACGGAAGGACCCACGTGACGTCCCTCAGCCTGTCCGACAAGGACACCAAGAGCATCAAGGTCGACACCCTCGTCGTCGGCGTCGCCCAAGGCGACGGTGGCGCGGTCCTGGTGGAGGGCGCTGCGGCGCTGCCCCGCGGTGTCGCCAAGAGCGTGTCCGACGCCCTCGCCAGCCTGGGTGTGACGGGCGAGGCCGACCAGGTCGTGCGCATCCCCGCCGGCAAGGACGTCGCCGCGAGCGCCATCGCGCTCACCGGTCTGGGCAAGGCGGTCACCGGTCGCAAGGCCACGCTCCCGGCCGAGTCGCTGCGCCGGGCCGCGGGCGCCGCGTCGCGCAGCCTCGCCGGCACGTCGTCGGTCGCCTTCGCGCTGCCGGCCGCCGATGCCGACGCGGTCGGTGCGGTCGCCGAAGGGGCGCTGCTCGGCGCCTACGCGTTCAGCCGTCACCGCGGGCGCACCGCCGGTGACGTCAAGGCTCCCGTGTCGGACGTCTTCGTCCTGACCTCGCTGGCCAAGGACAAGACGACGGCCGCGGCCGCCGCGCACGCCCAGGAGGTCGCCCAATCGGTGCACCTCGTGCGCGACCTGGTCAACACCGCGCCCGGCGACCTGCCCCCGGCCGCCTTCGCCGACGCCGTCGTCGCGGCCGCGAAGTCGCACCCGGTGAAGGTCGACGTCCTCGACGAGAAGGCGCTGGCCAAGGGCGGCTACGGCGGCATCCTCGGCGTCGGCATGGGGTCGAGCCGTCCCCCGCGCCTGGTGAAGATCAGCTACAGCCCGCGCGGCGCCAAGAAGCACGTGGCGCTGGTGGGCAAGGGCATCACGTTCGACAGCGGCGGCCTGTCGCTCAAGCCCCCGGCCGGCATGGAGACCATGAAGTCCGACATGGCCGGCGGTGCGGCGGTCGTCGGCGCGGTGCTCGCACTCGCCCGCCTCGGTGCCAAGGTCAAGGTGACCGCGTGGGTGCCGCTGGCCGAGAACATGCCGTCCGGCACCGCGCAGCGCCCCTCCGACGTCCTCACCACCTACGGCGGCCGCACCGTCGAGGTGCTGAACACCGACGCCGAGGGCCGGCTCGTGCTCGCTGACGCGATCGTGGCGGCCAGCGAGGAGCACCCGGACGCGATCGTCGACGTCGCCACGCTCACCGGGCACCAGGTGCTCGCCCTGGGCCACCGCTACGCGGCGATCATGGCCAACGACGACGCGCTGCGCACCCAGGTGGCCGAGGCCGCCGAGCGCGTCGGCGAGACGATGTGGCCGATGCCGCTGCCGGTGGAGCTGCGCGCCAGCATGGACTCGCAGGTCGCCGACATCGCCAACATGGGTGAGCGCATGGGCGGCATGCTCGTCGCCGGCCTGTTCCTCAAGGAGTTCGTGGGCGACCGCGCCGACGGCTCCGGCCAGATCCCGTGGGCGCACCTCGACATCGCGGGCCCGTCGTACCTCGAGGGCACCCCGTGGGGCTACACGCACAAGGGCGGCACCGGCCACGCCGTGCGCACCCTCGTCGCCCTGGCCGAGGAGCTCGCCGGCTGAGCGTCCGCCGGCTCGTCGAGGGCCCGTCACCCCGCGGTGGCGGGCCCTCAGCGTGCGTGCGGTAACGAATCGTCACTCACCGTCGATTACCGGGTGTCATCCAGCCCATCCGGGAGTCCTCGTGAAGTCGATCCTCGCCTCGTTCCTCGCCGCCCAGTCCAAGGTCGTCGCCGCCGTCGCGGTGAGCGTCGTCGTGGGCGCTGGGGCCGCCGTCGCCGCCACCGGCTCGGGCATGAGCCTGACCTCGCTCGCGGGCGACACCACGACGAGCAGCACCACCACCGCACCGACCACGTCGCCGACGTCCGACACCGAGGCCACCGAGGACGGCGAGCAGGCGGGCGAGGACGTCGGCGAGACCGACGAGTCGTCCACCGAGACCTCCACCGAGACGTCCACGGAGACGTCC
>JBQCES010000291.1:0-9335 GCA_051960055.1 Angustibacter sp.
CGGGCGCCGGAGCGGTCGGCCACGACGTCGCGCGCCACGAGCCCTTGCCCGGCGTCGAGGCCGAGGCTGCGGCCGTGGCTGCGGGCGAGGTCGGTGGCCCGCGCGATCGCGTCCGTGCGCACGGACGCCGTGACCGGTGCGGTGCGCGCCGCGGTGACTCCCGGCGCGGGATCGCCGGATGACGCGGCCGCGGTGCCGGGACGGCGAGGGTGAGGCAGCCGACGGCGGCCGCCGCAGCGAGCAGTGAGCGCTTCATGCGCTGGTCCTCCAGGGGGCGAGGCACCCGGGTACGGGTGCGAGGCGCTCACTGTGCAGGCGCGTTAGTTGCACAAACAACCCTGAATGTCGCACTTGACCAGGATTTTGCCGAGCGCTGACCAGGTCTTGCCGCAGTCGGGCTCAGTCGGGCTCAGTCAGGCAGCGAGTGCGCGACGACGCCCCGCAGGACGCCGTCGGACGCCTGGCGTGCGGCGCGGCGCCCGGCCGGGTCGTCCCACGCGTTCTGCACCTGGCCGAGCAGGTCGACCAGCTGCTTGCAGCGGCGGACGAAGTCACCGGCCGCCAGGTCGCTGTCGCGCAGCACGACGTCGAGGCTCTGGCCCTTCGCCCAGCGCTGGATCGCCGAGGCCAGGGCCGCATCGGGCTCGCGCAGCGTCGAGAGGCGGTGGTCGCTCTCGACCTGCTCGAGCTGCGACCACTCGCGCCAGGTGCGTTCCAGAGCCGCCGCGACGGCGCCACCGGGCGGGGGCGGCTGCAGGGCGTCCTCGCGCCGCGACTCGTGCACGAGGGTGCTGAGCACCGCGGCCAGCCCGGGCCCGTCGAGCCCGCTCCAGGCACCGCTGCGCAGGCACTGGGCCGCCAGCAGGTCCTGCTCGGTGTACAGCCGCCGCAGCCGCTCGCCGTCGGCGGTCACCCGTGAGCCCTCGTCGAGGTAGCCGAGCTGCGACAGCACGCGGCACACGCGGTCGAACGTCTTGGCCACCGAGCTCGTGCGGCTCTCGATGCGCCGCACCAGGTTGTCGGTCTCGCGGCGCAGCCGGCTCCAGCGCTCGCCCCAGCGGGCGTGGTCCTCGCGCTGGGGGCACGCGTGGCAGGGGTGCGCGCGCATGCGCCGGCGCAGTTCGAGCAGCTGGGCGTCCTCGCCGGCGTGGTCAGCGCTGCCCCGGCGGCGGGTCGACGGCGGGTCGTGCGGTACGGCGGCCCGCAGCGTCGAGGCGAGGTCGCGCCGTGACTGCGGGCTGCGCGGGTTGAAGTTGCGTGGGAGCCGCACCTGGGTGACGTGGTCGACCGGCCCGCTCAGGTCGGCGAGGGTGAGCCGCCGGATCTGGCGGTCCTGGCCGAGCACGTGCGGTTTGGGCCCGTCGAGCCCCACCGAGCGGTCGGGCTCGACGACGACGACGTAGCCGGCTCGCCGTCCGGTCGGCACGCGCAGCACGTCGCCGACGCGCACGCGCTCGAGGCTCTGGGCGGTCTCGGCCCGGCGTCCGCTCTGGCGCTGCCGGGCCAGCTGGGTCTCGCGCTCCTTGATCGCCGCGCGCAGCCCGGCGTACTCGCGGAAGTCGCCGAGGTGGCAGGTCATGGCCTCGGCGTACCCGTCGAGCGCCTCCTCCTGCGTGCGCACCTGCCGGGCGAGCCCCACGACGGCGCGGTCGGCCTGGAACTGCGCGAACGACGTCTCGAGCACCTCGCGCGCGCGTTCGCGTCCGACCTGCGCCACGAGGTTGACGGCCATGTTGTAGGTCGGGCGGAAGCTCGAGCGCAGCGGGTACGTGCGCGTGGAGGCGAGCCCGGCCACCGCGCGCGGGTCGAGCCCGTGGTGCCACAGCACCACGGCGTGCCCCTCGACGTCGATGCCACGCCGTCCCGCGCGCCCGGTGAGCTGGGTGAACTCCCCCGGCGTGATGTCGACGTGCGCCTCGCCGTTCCACTTCACCAGCCGCTCCAGCACCACCGTGCGGGCGGGCATGTTGATGCCGAGGGCGAGGGTCTCGGTGGCGAAGACGCACCGCACGAGGCCGGCGGCGAAGAGCTGCTCGACGACCTCCTTGAAGCTCGGGAGCAGGCCGGCGTGGTGGGCCGCCACACCGCGCGTCAGGCCCTCGAGCCAGTCCCAGTACCCGAGCACGTCGAGGTCGCCGGAGCTGATGTCGGCGGTGTGCTCCTCGGCGAAGGCGCGAATGCGCTCGCCCTCCTCGACCGTGGTGAGCCGCACACCGGCGTCCAGGCACTGCTTCACCGCGGCGTCGCACCCGGCGCGGCTGAAGATGAAGGTGATCGCGGGCAGCAGGCCGGCGCGGTCGAGCTGCTCGACCACCTCGGGCCGACGTGGCACACCGTGCGCCGGGCCGCGGCCGCGGCTCTGGTGCCGTTGGCCCGACCGGCCTCGGCCACCGCGGCCTCGTGGGTCGGCGCGCTCGAAGCGCTGCTCGTTCCGGGCGATGTCGAGCAGGTCGGGGTTGACCTTCGTCTCCCCCGCTCCGGCGTCGACGAACAGGTCGTGCAGGCGGTGGCCCACCAGCACGTGCTGGTACAGCGGCACCGGCCGGTGCTCCTCGACGACCACCTCGGTGTCGCCGCGCACGGTGTCGAGCCAGGCGCCGAACTCCTCGGCGTTGCTCACCGTCGCCGACAGCGAGACGAGCCGCACCTCGTCGGGCAGGTGGATGATCACCTCTTCCCACACTGCACCGCGGAACCGGTCGGCGAGGTAGTGCACCTCGTCCATCACGACGTAGCCGAGCCCGCGCAGCGTCGGTGAGCCGGCGTACAGCATGTTGCGCAGCACCTCGGTGGTCATGACGACGACGTCGGCCTCGCCGTTCACCGTGGTGTCGCCGGTGAGGAGCCCGACGCGGTCGGCGCCGTGCACGGCCACGAGCTCGCTGTACTTCTGGTTCGACAGCGCCTTGATCGGCGTGGTGTAGAAGGCCTTGAGGCCGGCGGCCAGCGCCAGGTGGATGGCGAACTCCCCCACCACGGTCTTGCCGGCACCGGTCGGCGCCGCGACGAGGACGCCCCGCCCGGCCTCGAGCGCCTGGCACGACCGCACCTGGAAGTCGTCGAGCTCGAACTCCAGCCCCTCACGGAACCGGCCGAGCTCCGTGCGTTGCTCGACCTGACGGCGTCGCGCAGCCGCGTACTGCTCGGCGGGGGTTGGCACCTGCCCAGGCTACGGCGCGGGCGGGCCGCCTGCGCGCGGGGTGCCCGTGGACGAGGAGGGGACGAGCACGCCCAGGCTCGCGGGCATGACCTCGACCTCGATGGGCAGCGGGCCGAACCGCTCGCCGTCCGCGTAGGCGACGATGCCGTGGGTCTGCAGGCGCACGTGCCGGGCCCGCCGGATCGTGACCTTCGGGTGCGTCGTGTGGCTTCCGCTGAACACCTTGGGGAACACCGTCAGCAGCCGCGGCACCGACATCGGGCCGACCACCAGGACGTCGAGCAGCCCGTCGTCGTACGACGCGTCCGGCGTGATGAGCATGCCGCCGCCGTAGCGCGTGCCGTTGCCCACCGAGACCATCATGGCCTGGGTCTCCCAGCGCTCGCCGTCGAGCTCGATGACGTACTCGAGCGGCTTGAACACCGGCAGCTCGCGCACGATGGCGAGGTTGTAGCGCATCTTGCCGCGCGGCCAGGCCCACCGGTTGGCCCGCTCGTTGACCACGGCGTCGAAGCCACCGCACATCACTCCGGCGAACCAGCGCGGCCCCTCACCCGACCAGTCGACCCGACGCACGGCGTCGATGCGGCGCACCTCGCCGGTGGTGATGACCTCGACGCTCGCCTCGGTGTCGTGCACGGGCAGCCCGAGCGAGGCAGCGATGTCGTTGCCGGTGCCGGCCGCCACGATGCCCAGCGGCGTGTCGGACCCGGCACAGGCGTTGACGCCGATGTTGACCATGCCGTCGCCGCCGACGACCACCAGCGCGTCGATGCCGGCCTCAACGGCCGACGTCGCACGGTCAGCGGCCTCGGCCGCGCTCTCGCTCGTCACGTCGAGCACGTCGAAGCCGCGGGCGGCCAGCAGCTCGGCGGTGCGCAGACCGAGCGCGCGAGCCCGGCCCTTGCCGGCGGACGGGTTCACGGCCAGGGCCATGCGGCGGACGCCGGGCGCGGGGGTGCTCACGGGGACGAACGCTAGCGGCTGACCGGACGCCGGTCAGGCACCGGTGCTCACAGCTCGCTGGCCTCGTCATCGGCCAGCTCGGTGTAGTCCGGCTCGGACGACGACGCCGCGCGACGCTTGTCGAGCAGCAGGCAGATGCCGATCGCGACGGCGAACAGCAGGCACATGGAACCCGCCAGCAGCAGCATCGACGTGACCTCAGGGGTCGGTGTGGCGACGGCCGCGAAGAGGAAGCAGACGAACACGGTGATGCGCCACTGACGCAGCATGGTGTGACCCGACAGCAGGTGAGCCATGTTGAGCGCCACGAGCACCACCGGGATCACGAACGCCACACCGAACGCCAGCACGATGCGCGTGACGAACGAGAAGTACAGGTTGGCCGTGATGAAGTTCGAGCCGCCCTCGGGCACGAAGGAGTTGAGGAACTCCAGGGCCTTCGGCAGGACGAACCAGGCCAGCGTGCCGCCCCCGAGGAACAGGGGCAGCGCCGTCCCGACGAACCCGAACGAGTAGCGCCGCTCCTTGCGCGTGAGCCCGGGCGTGATGAAGGCCCAGAACTGGTAGAGCCAGACCGGAGACGCGAGCACCACGCCGACGATCACGGCCACCTGCAACCGCTGGTTGAACGCCGAGAACGGGTCGGCGTAGTTGATCGTCGTGGGCACGCCGTTGCGCGCGGCGCTGTCGGTGATCGGCTTCAGCAGCGCCGTGTACACCGGCTTGGAGATGAACCACCCGGCGATCCCGCCGATGACGACGGCGATGGCGCTGCGCACCAGGCGCGTGCGCAGCTCGCGCAGGTGCTCGCGCAGCGACATGCGCCCCTCGGGGTCACGCCGTCGGGCGCGTGGCACGGCGCTCTCCCGCGTGCTCATGGACGGGCTGCGAACCTCGGCTCAGGCGCGCGAGTCGCGATGCTGCTGAGCGTCGCGGGGCTCGCTCGTCGAGCTCGGGGCGTCGACGACGCGGCCCTCCACCGGAGGGGTCGGGCGCTGGGCGGCGCGGTCGTCGTCCTCGTCGTGCATCTGCTTGATCTCGGACTTGAAGATCCGCATGGAACGCCCGAGGCCACGGGCGGCTTCGGGCAGCCGCTTACCGCCGAACAGGATCGCGACGAGCGCAAGCAGGATCACGATGAACAGCGGGTGCTCGAACAGGTTCCTCATGGTGTGCCTTCCGGTAGGCGAGACCTCGTCAGTCTACGCGTCGAAACCGGGGACGAGACGCGGCTCGCGCGGAATGGCGCGCAGGTGCGTCGGGCACGGTCGAGGGGTCGCTGAGCACCGAGTGCGCGGGCTCGTAGGGCGCGAGCGCGGGCGCTACCGCCGCGGAGACCTGCTCGGCACTGTGCCCCAGCTCGCGACCGAGCGCGATGCCCCGGCGCACCAGGTGCCACCCGAGCAGCGCGACCACCGCCAGCGCACCGACGAGCAGCAGCAGCCAGACGAGGATCCACCACCACATGGCGCCCACCCTACGCGGGGTGTGGACCCGCCCGTCAGGACGACGAGCGGCGGCCCGGCGTCAGTGCGCGACGCGCGCGCCGGGACGCAGCACCGTGAGAGCGGCCACCGGGTTGTCGGCCTGCTCGAGCCAGAGCGCGAAGTCCAGGACGTCGTCGTAGCCGATGGCTGGGCCCTCGTGGGACTCCAGCGCCTCGGCGGGCACGGTCCAGCGCTCGGCGCGGACGCCGCCGGTGCGCAGGAGGCTGACGACCTCCGTGCCTGCGGGCTTGCGCACCTCGTCGTGGCACTGGTCGCAGGTGAACGAGTAGTACGACCAGTCGGGAACGGTGCACACGACCAACCGCACCTGGGCGGCCGTGAGCTCCACGTCCCCGCAGGTCGGGCAGGACGCCTTGATCGTCGCCATCCTCACCGCCTCCTTCGACGGGAACGGGGACCTCTCGGATCCCGGTGGTTGTCCCCCGAGCGGTTCGTGAACCCGGGGGTGCTGTGTTCTCCACCTGGATCGGCAGCGGGCGACGAGAACTTAACTGCCAGAAGCGTCCTGGCCTCAGGCGTAGGCCCGGAGCGCCTCGCGCGCGATGCTGCGCACCTCGTCGGCGAGGTCGCTCGGCTCGACGACTCGGCCGGAGCCCCCGAGCCGCAGCACCAGCTGGCGCAGCCAGGCGAGGTCGCCCGTGCGCACCGTGACGCGCAGACCGCCGTCGGCGGTGTCGACGACCTCCTCGACCGGGTAGTAGTCGACGACCCACCGGGCCGACGGGCGCAGGTCGAGGGTCACGACGTGGTCGTCGGGTCCCGGGGCGAACAGGCCCGAGTCGAGGTCGCGACTGCGCGCCGACGGCGGCGGGGTGCCGTCGACGTCCAGCACCTCGACGCCGACGACGCGGTCGAGCCGGAACAGGCGCACGCCCTCGGCCCGGTGGCACCAGCCCTCGAGGTACCAGCGCGCGTCGACGTGCAGCACGCGCATGGGGTCGACGTCGCGCTCGGTCGTCTCGTCGCGGTGCGGCACGAGGTACGCCAGGTGCAGCCGGCGATGGCGGCGCACGGCGTCCTCGCACGCCTCGAGCACGGCCGGGTCGACGCTGCGGTCGAGATCGATGCGGACGGCGCCCGCGGGCTCACCGGCCGAGCCCGCGGCCGCCTCCAGCTTGGCCAGGGCTCGGCTGACGGCGTCGCGGTCACCGAGACCGGGCACGCTCATCAGCGTGCGCAGCCCGACGACCAGCGCCAGCGCCTCGTCGACCCCCAGGCGCAGCGGGCGGGCGATCGCGTCGGCGTTGCGCAGGTAGACGTAGCCGCCCTCCCAGTCGGCCTCGATGAGGTCGTCGGGCAGGTGCCCGGGAAGGCCGCACACGAAGAGCAGCTCGAGGTCCTTGACCAGCTGGCGCTCGGACACGCCGAACTCGGTGGCGGCCTGGGCCAGCGGGACGCCCTGGTGCGACAGCAGCCAGGGCACCATCGCCAGCAGTCTCGACAGTCGCTCGGTGGCCGACTCGCTCATCGCGTCACCACCTGCTCCCCCACGACCGCGCGCAGCCGGCGCACCACGGAGTCCCGCAGGTCGGCCGGCGCGACGGCGACCACCGCCGGCCCGAGGCCGACGAGCTCCTCGGCGAGCATCTCCTCGTCGGTGTAGTCCACCGCCAGCTCGTCCCAGTCGTCGTCCACGCGGGTGACCGCGCCGGAGCGTCGGCGCAGCGCCTGGGCCGCGTCGTGGCGGGCCCGCACCGTGGCGGTGCGCACCGGCGCCTCGCGCACCGTGTCACCGACCATGACCCTCGGCTCGTGACCGGCGGGGACGTCGTACGACCCCGCCGGGCCGATGGGCTCGACGTCACCCTCGACCCGGCTGAGCCGGTACACGCGGCCGGCGCCGCGGTCGCGGTCGTGCCCGGTGAGGTACCACTTGCCGGAGCGGCTGGTGATGCCCCACGGCTCGACGCTGCGCTGCGCCACCTCGCCGGTGCGCGCGGTGCGGTACGTGAAGCGCACCGGCACGCGGTCGCGCACGGCCGCCCAGAGCGCGTCGAACGCGGGCTCGGCGGTGCGCACGCGCGGCTCCAGACCGATCAGCGACCCGTCGTCCTGAGGAGCGCCGAGCGCGGTGAGCTTGGTGAGTGCGCGGGTGGCGGGCGCCGCCAGGCTCGCCTGCTGCCAGACGCGCGAGGCCAGTCCCAGCACTGCGAGCTCGTCCGGCTCGAACGTGATCTGCGGGAGCGCGTACGCGTCACGGTCGATCCGGTAGCCGATCTCGTCCTCGAACAGCGGGTCCTCGGACGTCGTCACCAAGGGGATGCCCAGCTCGCGCAGCTCGTCCTTGTCGCGCTCGAACATCCGCTCGAAGGCCTCGGTGGAGGTGTTGTCGGCGTACTGCGGCACGGCCTGGCGGATCTGGGACTTGGTGAGCGGACGGCGGGTGCTCAACAGGCAGATCACCAGGTTGAGCAGCCGCTCGGTCTTGACGCTGGACATGGTCTCCTCCCCACCCGCGGACGCTACCGGACGTCGGCCCGGCGGCTAGCCTCGGCACGTGACCGACGCGCCGAGCCACCAGCCCGCAGCCGTGCCGTCCCCGGCGTCCATGGTGAGGTGGCGCGCCGGACGCGTCGAGCGAGTTCTGCGGCGCTGGTCGGGCTGCGTCGAGCTGGACGTCGCTCTCGACCACCCGATCGACGAGCGGTCCGCAGTGCGCGCGCTCGCCTACCCCGCCCTGGTCGGTGAGCCGGTGGACGGCGACCGAGTGCTGCTCACCACCGGCGCCCTCGAACGCGGCCTGGGCACCGGGGGGTACGCCGTCGTGGCGGCGCTGCCCGACCGCCTTCCCGAGCCCGCAGGACCGGCGTCTGCGGGTGGGCACCTGGTCAAGGCGCGGTACACGCCGCTGCAGGCCATGGTGCTCGGAGCGGACGAGCAGGACTCCCCCCACCACGAGCTGCTGCGCGACGCCGACGACCTCGGCGGCCTCCCGGTGGTGGTGGCCGACCTGCACTCGGCGCTGCCCGCGGTCGTGGCCGGTGTGCGGTCGGTGCGACCCGACGCGCGGGTCGCCTACGTGATGACCGACGGCGGGGCGCTGCCGGCGTGGTTCTCGCGCACGGTCGACGGACTGCGCCAGGCCTCGTGGCTGGTCGGGTGCGTGACCGTGGGGCAGGCGTTCGGCGGCGACCTCGAGGCGGTCACCGTGCACACGGGTCTGCTCGCGGCACGGCTGGTGCTGCAGGCGGACGTCGTGGTGGTCGCGCAGGGTCCGGGCAACCTGGGCACCGGAACGCGATGGGGTTTCTCGGGCGTGGCCGCCGGTGAGGCCGTGAACGCCGCCGCGGTGCTCGGCGGGCGTCCGGTGGCGTCGCTGCGGGTGTCGGAAGCCGACGCGCGCGAGCGGCACCGTGGTGTCTCGCACCACAGCCTCACGGCCTACGGCCGGGTGGCGTTGGCGCCGGCCGACGTCGTGGTGCCGGCCCTACCCAGTGACTTCGGTGACCTGGTGAGCCGGCAGGTCGCCGTCCTCGGCGCGCCCGCGGGACGGCACCGGCTGGTCGACGTCGCCACCGATGGCCTGCTCGACGTGCTGCGGGCGACGCCGGTGCGGCTCTCGACCATGGGCCGTGGGCTCGACGAGGACGCCGCGTCGTTCGTGGCCGCCGCCGCGGCCGGCGTCCACGCCGCCCACCTCCTCCCCTGACCCCCTCGGCGCCTGCCCCGTTCATCACGTTAAGGCGGCGACACACCGCTTG
>JBQCES010000292.1:0-15173 GCA_051960055.1 Angustibacter sp.
CGCTCGATGACCCACTCGACCAGCCGCTGCAGCAGACCGGGCCGGGCCTTGGCGTAGACGGGGTCGCTCAGCTCGCGACGGGCCCACTCGCGCGCCACGTCGCGCCCGGGGTCGAGCGGCGGCGCGGTGAGCACCGCGCTGAACGCGGTGGCGGCCAGGGCGGTCACGGTCAGGCGGCGCTCGCGGCGCGGGCTAGGGCGATGTCGAGCCCCTCGCGGCGGATCCGCAGGTCGATGTAGAGCAGCGAGGTGACGCCGGCGGTGAACGGCGAGACGACCGCCGAGCCCAGCACTCCGCCGACGTTGCCGACGATGGCCGCGACGATGAACTGGGTGCTCTGCGAGGCGTTCGCCCCAGCGGCGGCGGCGCCCGCCAGCTGGCCGAGCAGGCTGAAGGGCAGCTGCAGCAGGCTGGACGCCGCCCACCCGATCGCCGCGCCGAGCAGCAGGATGCCGAAGACCCGCCAGAACGACCCCGCCGCGAGCCGCCACGACCGGCGCAGTGCGGCCACCACGCCGAGCTCTTCGAGCAGCAGCGCGGGTGCGGCGAAGGCGAACCGGGTGAACAGCACCACCGCGATGACGACGAGCAGGGGCAGGGCCACGAGCGTGGCGACGACCCCAGCAGGCACCGCCACCACGTACAGCAGCACCACGGGCAGAACGACCACGGCCACCGCCACCAGCGCGATGAGGCCGGTGACCACGGTGAGCAGCAGCAGGCGCCCGACGCCGCCCCAGCGCACGCGGCGCAGCACGTCGCCGGCGGTGGGTCGCCGTCCGATCACCGCCTCGCTCACCGCGATGATGAGGATGCCCCCCAGCACGGCCAGCGCCAGGGACTGGAGCACCGCGGGCACCAGGAGGCTGACCGCGCCGCCCCCGACGGCCGAGGCCACCTGCGAGGGGTCGACCGTGCCCCCGGCGGACGCGGTGTCGGCCAGGTCGGCCGCGGCCTTGAGCTGCGGCACCGCGACGAGCAGCAGCACCGACGACACCAGCGCCGTCACGCCGGCGACCAGTGCCGACAGCCCGAACATCACCCGCGGGTTGTGCCGCATGGCCTGGACGGCGCCGTCGAGGATCTCGCCGAGGCCGAGCGGGCGAAGCGGCACGACGCCCGGCCGCGGGGGCTCGGGGGGCGGCAGGTAACCGGGTGGGGTGGCCGGGCCCCAGGTGGTCGTGGGCTGGCCCCAGCCGGTGGGCTGACCCCAGCCGCTCGGCGCGGCTCCAGCCGGCGGCGGGTTGGGCGGCGGGTTGGGCGGCGGGTTGGGTGGCGGGTTGGGCGGCGGGTTGGGCACGGAGGAGCCGGGCGGCTGCCACGCCGGCGGCTCGCTCATCTGCTCCCCCTCGGCCTCGACGGCCCGTCCGTGCGCCCCCAGGCTCGGCGGGGGCGGGCGGCTGAGGGCCGCCCTGTGCTGACGGCCATCCCGTTGGACCTCATCGTGCCATGGTGGCCACCCGAGCGGCGGCACCCTGTGGACGAAGCGACGCGGTCACCAGGCGCAGGTGCGACGATGGTGCAGCCGCGGGGGCGCGATGAGCCGACGGGACGAAGGAGACGCGAACCGATGAAGGGTCGAGTACTGGTCGTCGACGACGACACGGCGCTGGCCGAGATGCTCGGCATCGTGCTGCGCGGCGAGGGCTTCGACCCGGTGCACTGCGGGGACGGGGAGGCGGCGATCGCGGCGTTCCGCGACGTGCGGCCCGACCTGGTGCTGCTCGACGTCATGCTGCCCGGCGTCGACGGCATCGAGGTGTGCCGCCGGATCCGGTCGGAGTCGGGCGTCCCGATCGTCATGCTCACCGCCAAGAGCGACACCGTCGACGTCGTGGTCGGGCTGGAGTCGGGCGCCGACGACTACGTGGTCAAGCCGTTCAAGCCCAAGGAGCTCATGGCGCGCGGGCGCGCACGGCTGCGCAGCTCGGGCGAGTCGGCGCCGGAGCGGCTCGACATCGGCGACCTCACGATCGATGTCGCCGGCCACACCGTGACCCGGGACGGCGAGCCCATCTCGCTCACGCCGCTGGAGTTCGACCTGCTCGTGGCTCTGGCGCGCAAGCCCTGGCAGGTGTTCTCGCGCGAGGTGCTGCTCGAGCAGGTGTGGGGTTACCGCCACGCGGGTGACACCCGGCTCGTCAACGTCCACGTCCAGCGGCTGCGCTCGAAGATCGAGCGCGACCCCGAGCACCCCGAGATCGTCGTGACCGTGCGCGGTGTCGGGTACAAGGCGGGCGCGTCGGGGTGAGGGGGCGGCTGCGTCTGCCGGCGGTGCTCAGCCGGCCGCTGGCCGCGGTCCGGCGACGCTGGCGCCGGTCGCTGCAGCTGCGCGTGGTCACCGCGACCATGCTGCTCGGCCTCGTGGTCGTCCTCGCGCTCGGCACGCTGCTGCTGCAGCGGATCCAGTCCGGCCTGATCGAGGAGCGGCTCGCGGCGGCGCGTGGTGAGGCGGCGCGGGGCCTGCGGGACGCCCAGGCCCAGCTCGACACGGTCAACGACTCGTCCGGGCTCAACGTGCTCGTCAACGACATGCTGCCGCGGCTGGCCTCGCCGGAGCCCGACGACAGCCGCGACGTGATCCTGCTGCGCGGCCTCGGCAACGACCGGCCGTCGGTGCTGCCCGACCTCAGCTCGCGGGACGTCGACCGGCAGATCATCCCGATGGAGCTGCGCCAGCGCGTCATCACCTCCGGACGTCAGGAGGGCCAGTACGTCCGGCTGCGCTACACGGGGTCGAGCCGCAGCACGCCCGGGATCGCCATCGGGTCGCGCGTGACGGTGCCGATCGCGGGGGAGTACGAGCTGTACTTCGTGTTCAGCCTCGACCGCGAGCAGGAGACGATCAACCTGGTGCGGCGCAGCCTCATCGGCGGCGGCATCGCGCTGGTGCTGCTGGTCGGCGGCGTGGCGTACATGGTGACCCGGCAGGTCGTGCGCCCGGTGCGCCAGGCCGCCATGGTGGCGCAGCGGCTGTCGTCGGGCCGCCTGCAGGAGCGCATGGTGGCCCGCGGTGAGGACGACCTCGCCCGGCTCGCGGCCTCGTTCAACACCATGGCGCACAACCTGCAGACCCAGATCAGCCAGCTCGAGCACCTGTCGCGGGTGCAGCAGCGGTTCGTCAGCGACGTCTCGCACGAGCTGCGGACGCCGCTCACCACCATCCGCATGGCCGGCGACGTGCTGCACGAGTCCCGAGCCGACTTCGCGCCGGCGGTCGCGCGCTCCGCGGAGCTGCTGCAGACCCAGCTCGACCGGTTCGAGGCCCTGCTCGGCGACCTGCTCGAGATCAGCCGGATCGACGCGGGCGGCGACCTGCTCGACGTCGAGCCGGTCGACCTGCGCGACCTGGTGTCGCGAGTCGCCGAAGGGGCCGGGCCGCTCACCGAGACCAGCGGCAGCCTGCTCGTCGCCGACCTCTCGTGCGGGCCGGCGGTGGCGGAGGTCGACCCCCGGCGCATCGAACGCATCCTGCGCAACCTCGTGGTCAACGCCCTGGAGCACGGCAACGGCAAGCCGGTCGAGATCCGGATCGGCTGCAACGACCACGCCGTCGCCGTGTCGGTGCGCGACCACGGCGTCGGCCTGCGCCCGGGCGAGGCCGCCCTCGTCTTCAACCGCTTCTGGCGCGCCGACCCCTCGCGCGCCCGCACCGTCGGGGGCACGGGTCTTGGCCTGTCGATCGCCATCGAGGACGCGCGGCTGCACCGCGGCTGGCTGCAGGCCTGGGGCGAGCCCGGTGAGGGCTCGTGCTTCCGGCTCACCCTCCCGCGCACGGCGGGTGGTGAGCTGACCTCCTCGCCGCTGCCGCTCGCGCCGCCGGAGGACGAACCCGTCGTCGGGCACCCCTACCAGCGACTGCCCGTGCGGCCCACCCCGTTGCTGCCGCCGCCCTGGCCAGGAGCCCGCTGATGCGCGCCCTGCGTGATCGCGGCCGTCGCGACCGTCGCGACCGGTGGGCGCGGGCGCTGGCCGGTGGCCTCGCCGCGGTGCTGCTCCCCGTGCTCGCCGCGTGCGGTGGCAGCATGCCCGACTCGGGCCAGGCCGGCGCCGGTCGCGAGATCGGTGACGTGTCTGCCGACCCTCTGCGGGTGGTGCCCGAGGGGCCGGCGCCCGGCGCGGAGCCGGCTGCCGTCGTCAGCGGCTTCCTGCGGGCTGGTGCCGGCTTCGACGACGACCACGCGGTCGCGCGCACGTTCCTCACCGCGGACGCGTCGTCGGTGTGGAACCCCGCCCAGGGCACCGTCATCTACCCCGACGACACCTCCCTCAAGGTCGTCACCCGCACGCACGGGCCCGACCGCGAGGTCGTGGTGACGGCGCCCGTGTGGGCGGTGATCGACCAGCTCGGCCAGCTCGTGCTCGCCCGGCCCGGTACGACGGCGTCCACGTCGTTCGAGCTCACGCGCACGGACGGCCAGTGGCGCGTGAGCACGCTGGAGCCGGACCTCGGGCTGTGGATGCCGCGCTATGAGTTCGAACGGGCCTACACGCCGCTGCGGCTGTACTTCGCCGCCACCGGCACGCGCGTGCTCGTTCCGGACCTGCGCTGGTTCGCCGGCCCGCGGGCGGGACTGGCCACCGAGATGGTGCGGGCGCTGCTCGCGGGCCCGGCGCCGTACCTGCGCGGGGCCGTCACCTCCGGCGCTCCTGGCATGACCACGCTGGGGGTCGACGCCGTGCCTGCGTCCGACGGGACGGCACAGATCGACCTGTCCTCGTCCGCGCTCGCGGCCAGCCCTGAGCAGCGCCAGCAGCTGTGGGCGCAGCTCATCGCCAGCCTGCGCCAGCTGCCGACCGTGAGCGGCATCTCGCTGACGGCCGACGGCGCGGCGTACCCCGTGGCGGGCCTGCCCGACAAGGGCTCGTCCGGCGACCTGGGCTACACCGAGGACGTCCGCGTCGCCGGGCCCGTCGTCGTGCTGAGCGAGGGGCGGCTGCGCCAGGTCGACCCCGGCACGGGCGCACTGGCCGGCGCCCCGACCGGTCGCTTCGCCGGGATCGAGGTCGCCGGGCTGCGGGCGGTGGCCGCCGGCACCGACGACGACCTGCTCCTGGGCGTCGACAGCAGCGGACGGCGGCTCCTGGCGCTGACCGCCGACCAACCGCCTGCCTCGCTGTACACCGGCGCCGACCTGACCAACCCGGTCGTCGACGTCCGCGGCTGGGCCTGGACCGGCGACCGGGCCCGCGTGGGCGCCCTCGCCGTGGTGGCGTCGACCTCGTCGACGGCGGCCGCGGCCGGTGAGCCCGGCGGTGTCCGGCTGCTGCGGCCGGCGTGGCTGAACGGACGGCGCGTGCTGGCGCTCGACGTCTCGCGCGACGGCTCGCGCCTCGCGGTGGTCTCGGCCGCGGGCGACGGCCTGAGCCGCCTGGAGGTCGCGGGCATCGTCCGCGACGGCACGGGCCGGCCCACCGGCCTGGCCACCCCGCGCAGCGCGGCGCGATCGCTGGCCAGCGTGCGCGACGTGTCGTGGGCCGACCGCACCAACCTCGCGGTGCTGGCCGGCCAGCCCGGCGACGTCCGTCCGTACCAGGTCGAGGTGGGCGGTCTGGTGGACGCGTTGCCGACCGTGCAGGACGCCGTGTCGATCAGTGCCGGTGACGGCCTGCGCGCGGTGTACGTCGTCACGGGTTCAGGCCGCGTGCTCGTGCGCACCGGCAACGGGTGGCGGTCGCTCGGGCCCGGCACGTCCGTCACGATCCCGCAGTGACCTGGCGGGGTCTCGGTGGCGCCCTGGAGGCGGCCGCCGACCTCGTCCTGCCGCGCCGCTGCGCCGGCTGCGGCGAGAGTGCGACCCGCTGGTGCCCGGACTGCGCCGCGAGCCTGACCGACCCGCCGCCCGCGCGCGTGCTGGTCGACGGCACGACCGTCTGGTCTGCGGCTCGGTACGACGGCGTCGTGCGCGACACCGTGAACGCCTGGAAGGACCGCGACCGGGCCGACGTCACCGACGTGCTGGCGCAGGCGGTGGCCTCGACCTACGCGCGCAGCGGGCTGGCCGCCGCCGCCCTCGTGCCGGTGCCGTCGACCGCAGCCGCCCGGCGGCGCCGCGGCCGCGCTCCGGTCGACGACCTGGCGCGACGCGTGGTGCGTCGGCTGCGCCGCGGCACCGGGACCGGCACCGGGACCGGAACCGGCACCGGCACGGACGTCGCGCTCTGGCCCGTCATGCGCGTGCGGCGGCGGGTGGCCGACCAGTCCGGGCTGTCGGCCGCGGCCCGGGCGCTGAACGTCCACGCCGCCCTGCACGTGCCACCAGCCGTGGCCGAGCGCACGCGCGGCGCCGCGGTGGTGCTCGTCGACGACGTCGTCACCAGCGGCGCGACCCTGGTCGAGGCGGCTCGGGCGCTGCGCGGTGCCGGCGCTGACGTGGTGGGCGCGGTCACGCTGGCGGCCACCGAGCGTCACCGCCGCGGGGCGTCCGGGTGACGTCGCGGTCGCCCGGAGAAACGCCCCCTTCTTGGCTGCCACGGCGCGCGTTCCTGGCGTACGGTCAAGGCATGGGTCCGCGGACCACCGCCTGGGTCGCCAGGTGCCCGCACCACCCGAGTCCCGCGGGGGCTCGCCGGGGGTGGTGCTGCGGCTGAGTTGCGGGCGTGAGCAGCCCATCCCCATCGCAGTCACCGTCCAACGCGTGCCGCGACCGTCCAGGAGAGGGCGGGTCGGGCACGTCGATGAGGAGGTCATCGTGGAGATCGTGGTCACCGGCCGGCACGTCGAGGTCAAGGAGCGGTTCCGCCGCCATCTGCAGGAGAAGCTGGCCAAGGTGCCGCAGCTCGCTCCGCGGATCCAGCGACTCGACGTGGTGATCTCGCACGAACCCAACAAGCGGCAGACCGACAGCTGCGAGCGCGTCGAGATCACCTGCATCGGCAAGGGCCCGGTCGTGCGCGCGGAGGCTGCGGCCGACGACGCGTACGCGGCGCTGGACGGCGCGTACGCCAAGTTGCTCGAGCGGCTGCGGCGCGCCCACGACCGCAAGGTGGTCAAGCGCCGGCGCGGCACGGAGTCGCTCGCCCAGGCCGCGGCGCGCCTGGCTCCACCGGCCGACCTCACCGTCGAGGCGGAGCAGGAGGGCGAGGGCCCGACGTCCGAGCTCGACGACAGCCCGGTGCAGATCCGCGAGAAGGTGCACGCCGCCGTCCCCATGACGCTCGAGCAGGCGCTGTACGAGATGGAGCTCGTCGGCCACGACTTCTACCTGTTCTGCGACGCCGAGAGCCGGCGCCCGAGCGTGGTGTACCGGCGGCGGGGGTGGGAGTACGGCGTCCTGCACCTCGACGTCGACCACAGCGCGGCGGCGGCCGGCCCGGCGCACGCCAACGGCACCGCGAGCCGCAACGGCACCGCCAGCGCCGCGGAGCCCAGTGCGGCGGACGACTACCCAGCAGTAGCGGCCGGGTGATCGTCGGCCCGTAGACTGTCCTGGTCGCCGGACCTCCGGCTGACTGATTGGGGGTCCGGTGACCGAGGGCGAGTCCATCCGGGTGTTGGTCGCTGACGACCACGCCCTCTACCGGCGTGGGCTGGAGATGGTGCTCAGCGCCGAGGAGGGCATCGAGATCGTCGGTGAGGCTGGCGACGGCGCCGAGGCGATCCGCCGCGTCGAGGAGCTGCTGCCCGACGTCGTCCTCATGGACATCCGCATGCCGCGCCGGTCGGGCATCGAGGCCTGCACCGCGATCAAGGACGTCGTCCCGTCGACCAAGATCGTGATCCTCACGATCTCCGACGAGGAGTCCGACCTGTACGAAGCGGTGCGCGCGGGCGCCAACGGCTACCTGCTCAAGGACGTGCCCGGCGAGGAGATCGCCGCCGGCATCCGAGCGGTGGCCGAGGGGCAGTCGCTCATCAGCCCCTCGATGGCGAGCAAGCTGCTCACCGAGTTCGCCGCCATGATCAAGAAGAGCGAGGAGCGGCCCCAGCTGCCGGTGCCGCGGCTGACCGACCGCGAGCTCGAGGTGCTGAAGCTCGTGGCGCGCGGCCTGGCCAACCGCGACATCGCCAAGGAGCTCTTCATCAGCGAGAACACGGTGAAGAACCACGTGCGCAACATCCTCGAGAAGCTGCAGCTGCACTCGCGCATGGAGGCCGTCGTGTACGCCGTGCGCGAGAAGATCCTCGACCTCGGCTGACCGGTGGGCGAGCTGGGGCCGCGCCACCGGCTGGCCCTCGACCACGTGCGCGGCCTCTCGCGCGGCGCGCCGCTCGACCCGGGCCTGCGCGTGACGCTGCACTTCCACCCCGACCGGCTCGTGCGGGAGCGGCTCGTCGTCGAGGCGCTCGCGGACGACGGCCGCTACCGCTCGCAGTTCGAGACCGGTACGAGCAACGGCGGGCTGACGGCGCACCCGGGCGGTGCCCGGTGGCGGTGGGAGAGCCGGATGTTCGACGGCGTGTACGACGACGCGCCGGCCTCCGAGCGGCCGGTGTACGGGTCGCTCAACCACCGGGGCCGGCCTGAGGGTGGGTCGCTGCGCTTCGGGTCTTCGCACCTGCGGCTGCGGCCAGAGGCGTTGCAGCGCAGCACCTTCTGCTTCCCCGACAGCTTCTACGAGCCCGACCTGGTCGGGACGGCGTGGGGACTGGAGCTGAGGGAGGTGGTCGACGCCGCCGCCCACAGCGACGACCCGCTCGACGACTACGTCGAGGCGCAGGTGCACGGGCCGGTGCTGCTGGAGCATGACGTCGAGGCGCTGGTGCTCGACCCCTGCTACCGCGCCACGCTCGTCGAGCAGGTCGCGCGCCGGCTGCCCTGCGCGCTCGAGTGGCACGGCGGGCGCCGCCTCGCGGTGCGCGAGCTCGAGCGCCACCCCGACTACCGAGGGCGCGAGTTCGTGGAGCTCGGCGCGCGGATCGCCGACGGCGGCTGGCTCGACGCGCGTGTGGTCGGCGACGCCGCCCGCACCGGACGCCACGACCCGCAGGCGCTCAAGCGGGTGTGGCACTACGTCGCGCGGTTCGGGACGCCCGTCGAGTGACGCGCGCGCCGGACTGCCCGAAATGCACTGTCGTGATGCCGGTGCCGTCGGGCAGGATCGCGCCCATGACCTGGACCGCACCGCCCGCCCCGTACGCCACCAACCTGCTCACCGGCTCCGAGCGCGAGCAGCTCGAGAGCTGGCTCGACACCCACCGCCAGACCCTGCTGTGGAAGTGCGAGGGCCTCACCGCGGAGCAGCTCAAGACCCCGGCCAACCCGCCGTCGACGCTCACCCTGCTCGGGCTGGTGCGCCACCTCGCCGACTGCGAGCGCTGGTGGTTCCGTAAGATCGCGGCCGGTCTCGACCTGCCCGACCTCTACTCGACGGACGACAACCTCGACGCCGACCTCGACGACTACGCCGACGCCGACGCGGCGGCCGACCTCGAGACCTTCCAGGCCGAGGTCGTGGCGGCCCGCGAGGCGACGGCCGGGCTGTCGCTCGACCACGTCGTCCGGTCGCCCCGGGGCAACGACATGAACCTGCGCTGGATCTACGTCCACATGATCGAGGAGTACGCCCGGCACAACGGGCACGCCGACTTCCTGCGCGAGCAGCTCGACGGCACTACCGGGGACTTCCCGCCGCGAGCCCGCGACTGAGCGCCGACGGTTGGCCGCTAGCATGCTCGCGCGTCCCCTCGGGGGGCCGCGCCGGTCATCGACCGGATCCCCTGCGGCAGAAGGCCTACCGTGAGCGCTGAGGTTCGTTTCGCCAACAACTACCGAGACCTGTGCCAGCGTGACGGCACCGGCGCGGGGTTTCAGTTCGAGTTCTACTGCGAGGTCTGCCAGGACACCTGGCGCTCGCCGTTCGAGCCGTACCGCGCCGCCCGGGCCTCGGGCTGGCTGCGCCAGGCGGGCAGCTTCGCCGGCGGCCTGCTCGGGGGCGCGGGCGGCTCGGTCGACGACGCCGTCGAAGGGGTCGCGAACGCCGGCTACGGCGTCGCGCGCGACAAGGCGTTCAGCCGGGCGATCGAGCAGGCGCAGGAGCACTTCCACCGCTGCGCGCGGTGCCACGACTACGTGTGCGACCGGTGCTGGGGAGCCCAGCAGGGGCTGTGCGTGCAGTGCGCTCCGGACGTCGCGGTCGAGGTCGAGACCGAGCGGCACCGCGGCACCCTCGACGCGGCGCGCCAGTCGGCGTACGCGGTGGGCGAAGGCCGGGGCGGTCAGGTCGACGTCAGCACCGACCACCAGCTCGTGTGCCCCGCCTGCTCCGCGGAGGCGCACGGCGCCAAGTTCTGCCCGCAGTGCGGCCAGCGGCTGGCCAGCCCGACCACCTGCAGCTCGTGCCGGACCGAGCTGCCCTCGGGTAGCCGCTTCTGTCCCGAGTGCGGGACGCCGGCCGGCTGACCGCGCCGGTGTCGGTGGGGTGCGGCAGCATCGCCGCATGACCTCGCGACTGACGGCGCCGGCGGCCCGGCGCATCGCGCTGGCGGCGCAGGGCCTTGCCGACCCTCGGCCGTCGGCGCCGGTGACCATGCGCCAGGTGCAGCGCGTCGTCGACCGGCTCGGCATCGTGCAGATCGACAGCGTCAACGTGCTCACCCGCAGCCAGTACCTGCCGTTCTTCTCCCGCCTCGGCCCGTATGACACCGCGCTGCTCGACCGCGCGCGCGACCGCCGCCCGCGCCGGCTGGTGGAGTACTGGGCGCACGCCGCGAGCCTCGTGCCGCCGTCGACCATGCCGCTGCTGCGGTGGCGGATGGCGCGGGCGCGCGAGGAGGCGTGGGGTGGCATGCGCCGGGCCGAGCACGAGCACCCCGGCCTCACCGAGGTGATCCTCGCGGAGGTGCGTGAGCGCGGGCCGCTCACGGCCGTGGAGCTCGAGCAGGCCATCGCCCACGACGCGCCGCGCGACCGCACCGAGTGGGGGTGGAACTGGTCGGTGGTCAAGCGGCTGCTCGAGCTGCTCTTCTGGGCCGGCGAGGTCACCTCGGCGGGGCGCAACAGCCAGTTCGCGCGACTGTACGACCTGCCCGAACGCGTTCTGCCGCAGGAGGTGTGGGACGCTCCGACGCCATCGGACGACGACGCTCACCGCGAGCTGGTCGCCATCTCCGCCCGTGCGTTCGGCGTGGCCACCGAGGCCGACCTGCGCGACTACTTCCGGCTCAGCGCCGAGGCGACCGGCCGGGCCGTCGCGTCCCTCGTCGCGGACGGCGAGCTGCAGCCGGTCGAGGTCGAGGGCTGGCGGCGTCCGGCGTACCTGCACACCGACGCCCGGCGGCCGCGGCGAGTCGACGCGCGGGCCCTCGTCACGCCGTTCGACTCCCTGGTGTGGGAGCGGGCGCGCACGCTGGCGCTGTTCGGCTTCGACTACCGCATCGAGATCTACGTCCCGGCGCCGCGCCGCCGGTTCGGCTACTACGTGCTGCCGTTCCTGCTCGGTGACACGCTCGTCGGGCGGGTCGACCTGAAAGCCGACCGGCAGGCCGACGGCGGGGCGGGCGTCCTGCGGGTGCAGGCCGCCTGGGCCGAGGCCGGGGCGCCGTCGCACACGCCGGCGACGCTGGCCGACGAGCTGGTGCTCATGGCGCACTGGCTCGGGCTGGAGCGGGTCTGCGTCGCCGGGCCGGGCGACCTCGCTCCGGCGCTCGCCGAGCAGCTGCTCGTGCGCCGCTGACTGAGAATCGTTGCCGCCGTAGCCCTCCACCGAACCTGCACCGAACCCCCGCGGCGACACCGACACCTGACCTCCGGCAGTCCCTAGCGTTCCGGCCATGTCGTCGACGTCCGCGCCCCTGCCCGTCCCTCCCGCCGCTCCTCGGTCGCTGCCGTCCCCGTGGCTGACCGAGCCCGCTCGCCGGTTCTGGGCCGCGCAGCGCACTCCTGCGCCGACCTGGGTGCTCGCGACGAGCGCAGCCGTGGGTTGCGCAGTCGGTGGCCTCGTGGTCGGCCACCGGCCGGGCCTCGGGTTCGCGCTCGCTGGTTTGCTCCTCTGGGCCGTCTCGGCGGTGAACCTGCTGCGGCGCAAGGCTTTCGGCCAGCTCTCCCTCGCGTCGCTGTCGGTGCTGCTGTGCGGCGTGGTCGCGCTGCGCGACGCGGCGTGGGTCGCGACGCTGTCGGTGCTCGCCGCGGTGGGGACGGCGGCCGTGGCCGCGACGTCCGCGCGTTCAGCCGGGGGCGTGCTGCTGAGCGGGCCCGCGTGGGTGGCGGGTGCAGTGCGCGCCGTGCCGTGGCTGGGACGGCGCGCTGAGGCGCTGTCGCGCGGACGCAGCGAGTCCCTCGTGCCCGCCCTCGGTGCGGTGAGCGTCACGGCCCTGCTGCTGGTGGTGTTCGGTGCGCTGTTCGCCAGCGCCGACGCGGTGTTCGCCAGCTACCTGCCGCGACCCGACCTGCACCTGCTGCCGGCCCAGGCAGCGGTGGCGCTGCTCGCCGCCGTCGCCTGCGCCGCCAACGGCCAGCTCGTGTCGGCGCCGCCGCCCACCGCTGACCTGCGGCCGGCCACCGGTGCGCCGTCCGCGCGCTGGGCGTGGGCGCTGCCGGTGACGGCCCTCGCCGGGCTGGTCTGGGCCTTCGTGCTGGTGCAGGTGGCCGCGCTCGTGGGTGGTCACCGTTACGTCGACGCCACCGCGGGCCTCACCTACGCCGAGTACACGCGACAGGGCTTCGCCCAGCTGGTCGCGGCGACGGCCCTGACGCTGGTGGTCGTCGCCGTCGCGGTGCGCCACGCGCCGCGAGCGTCGGCGGCCGACCGGCTCGTCGTGCGGGCGGCGCTCGGCGCGCTCTGCGTCGGGACGTTGGGCGTCGTGGCCTCGGCGCTGCGGCGGGTCGACCTGTACGTCGAGGCGTTCGGCCTGACCCGGCTGCGGATGCTCGTGGTCTTCGGCGAGGTGGCGTTGGGGGTGATCGTGGTGCTGGTGCTGGTGGCCGGCGTCCGGTGGAGCGGCGGGTGGTTGCCCCGCGCCGTGGTCGCCGTGGCCGGTGGGGCGATGCTGGCGCTGGCGGTCGTGAACCCCGACGCCCAGATCGTGCGCTACAACGCCACTGCCACGGCTCAGGGGCGCCTCGACGTCACGTACCTGCGAGGGCTGTCGGCCGACGCCGTGCCGGCGGCGGCTGCCCTGGCCGAGCCGCTGCGCTCCTGCGTGCTGGCCGGCCTCAGCCGCTACGGCGAGCAGGAGCTGGCCGGCTGGAACCTCGGCCGGGCCAGGGCGCGGGCGGCCGAGCTCCCCACCTTCGCGGACGGCGGCTGCGCGGAGGCCACGCGCGCTCAGGCGGCGCAGAACGACCGGCGGTAGTCGGCGGGCGCGACGCCGACGGCCTTGCGGAAGTGGTGGCGCAGCAGGGCGGCCGAGCCGAACCCGCACTCGGCAGCGATCGCGTCGACGCCGAGAGTGGTCTGCTCCAGCAGGCGCCGCGCAAGCAGCACGCGCTGGGTGGTGAGCCAGCGGTGCGGCGTCGTGCCGGTCTCGGCGACGAAGCGGCGGGCGAACGTGCGCTGCGACAGGTTGGCTCGCCGGGCCAGCGACTCGATCGTGTGCTCGGTGCCGAGCTCACCCGCCACCTCCTCGAGCAGCGGCTGCAGGCTGTCGGCGTCCGGCGGCAGCGGCTGCTCGATGAACTGCCGCTGGCCGCCGTCGCGCTGGGGCGGCACGACCATGCGCCGCGCGATGGCCGTGGCGGCGGCACTGCCCACCTCGCGGCGTACCAGGTGCAGGCAGGCGTCGATGCCGGCCGCGGTGCCCGCGCTGGTCACCAGGTCGCCGTCGTCGACGAAGAGCACGTCCGGGTCGAGCCGCGCGGTGGGGAAGCGCTCGGCGAGCTCGGCCACGTGCCGCCAGTGGGTGGTGCAGGGGCGGCCGTCGAGCAGCCCCGCGGCGCCGAGCAGGAAGGCGCCGCTGCACACCGACAGCACGATCGCGCCGTCGCGATGGGCCTGCCGCAGCGCTTCGAGCACGGCGGGCGGGTAGTCGGCGCGTACGCGCGCCGCCGGCACCGCGACCAGGTCGGCGCCTGCGACCGCGTCGAGGCCGTGGGTCGGCACGATCTGGGCGCCGACGCCCGTGGTGAGCGGCTCGCCGGGGTGCTCACCGCACACGCGGAACTCGAAGGCCGGCACGCCCTCGTCGGTGCGGTCGATGCCGAACACCTCGCACAGGACGCCGAACTCGAACACGGCGCAGTCCTCGACGAGCACGACGGCGACGGTCCGGATCACCCGCTCAGGGTACGTGGCAGGATCTTTTCGCACAATGCCCTGCCTGCCACTCGTGGCCGGATGTTTGCGAGCGCAGCATAGATGCCATGACTACCGCACTCGTCCTCATGCTCCTGGCCGCCGGCGCCGCGGCCGTCGTCCGGCAGCTCGACGCCAACCACCGCCGGGTCACCGCCTGGCCGGGCGCGGACGACGCGTCCGACCGCGACGCCGCCCGGGTGCGCGCCGACCTCACGGCTGCGCTCCCGGACGCTCCGGCCGCGACGCGCCCGCGCCTGCTGCAGGGTGCGGCGGCCGGCCGGCGGGCCACGGCGCCGACCACCCGGGCGGCCTGATCTGCTCGCGGCCAGCGCTCAGAGCTCGGTCGCGAGCAGCTCGTAGAGCACGTGGTCGTCGCGCGATCCGTCGCGCAGCAGGTCGGCCTCCCGGGCGACGCCGTACCGGCGCAGACCAGCCCGCTCGGCCACGCGGTTCGACGCGAGGTTGCCGGCTGCCGCACGCAGCGACACGCGGTGGTGGCCCAGGCCGCCGTCCTCATACGGCAGCAGCGTGTGCCGGGCCACCAGCCGGGCCGCCTCCGACATCACGCCACGCCCGCGAGCGGCCGGGTGCGCCCAGTACCCGATCTCGGCCTCGCTGAGCGGGGCGTCGAGGCGCATCACCGAGATGGCGCCGAGGCACTGGTCATCGGCGGCGTCGGCGACGCACCAGTAGACCCCTCGGGCGGCGGCGTGCTCCTCCTCGCGGCTGCGGATGTACCACTGCGCGTCCGCCACCGTGTACGGCGAGGGCAGCTGGGTGAGCCAGTGCTGGGTGAGGGGGTCGCTGCAGGCCTCGGCGACCCGGGCGGCGTCGTCCTCGCGCCACGGCCGCAGCTCCACCTGCTCGCCGGTGAGCACCGCGGCCTCGGGGCCGGGGGGCGCCGGCGCCACGGGGGGGCCGCGCCCCAGTGAGGCCCCCCCCCCCACGGGGCGGGCGCCCCCCCGGGGGGCGGAATAGGGGCCCCCCCCCCCCCCACG
>JBQCES010000293.1:0-2567 GCA_051960055.1 Angustibacter sp.
ACAGGGCCCAGTCGCGAGCCGCGAAGCCGCCGCCGGTAGCCGCGAGGACCAGCACCGCCAACGCGACGGGGTGCGCATGGCGTTGCCACCACACGGCGCCGGCCACGGCCCCACCGGCGAGCCCACCGAGTGCGGCCCAGACGACCTGCTCGGCCCGAAAGGACTCGACATCCAGGCCCAGCCCCGCCCGGTCGAGGCGGCGCTGTACCGACGACGTCCCACCCAGAAGCGCCTGCAGCCGCGAGGCGACGCGACGCGCTCCCAGTGCGACGAGCCGCTGGAGCACCGGCAGCGCTGTCCCGACACCCTGCGGCGCCAGCAGGCGACTCACCGGCAGCACGTCGGCGACGTACGGCGCAAGCCGCGCGTCCAGCGACGGCCGTCGTCGCAAGAGCGGCGCGTAGCGGATGATCACAGCCAACCCGAGCCCGAGCAGGCTGCCCATCAGCGACCCCATGACCAGCAAGCCCGTCGGCGTCACCGCAGCACCCTTCGCTCCGCGGGCAGTCGCGCGATGCGGCGCATGAGCGTGTAGCTCACGGCACTCACGGCGGCACCGACACCGAGTACGACGACACCGGCCGGACGCGAGTACGCCGCCAGCGACTCCGGCCTCGTGGCGAGCACGAGCAGCACCATCCACGGTGCGGCAACGGCCAGGCGAGCGGCGTTCACGGTCCAGCTCTGTCGGGCTTCGAGCTCGCCGCGCAGCCGCGCGTCGGAGCGCAGGAAGTCCGCGAGCGTGCGCAGGAGACGCCCCAGGTCGGTGCCGCCGACCTGTCGGGCCAGGCGCAGGGACTCCACGACACGGTCGCCGACCGGGTCGGCCAACCGCGCCTTCAGGTCGTCGAGTGCGACATCGAACCGCCCCGACGCGCGATAGTCCACCTCGAAGGCCGCGAAGCCGGCCCGCAGATCGGCCGGCCCTCGCACCGCCAACGCTGCGAGCGCCTCCGGCAGCGACAGCCCCGCGCGCACGGCCGAGGCCAGGTGGTCGACAGCGTCGGGCCACGCGTGCCGGAGCTCGGACTGCCGCCGCTGCCCCTTCGCGCGCAGGGCCACCACCGGTGAGCCGCCGGCAAGCAGCGCGAGGCACGCTGCCACCGGCAGTGTTCGCGTGACGGCCTGAGCCAGCGCCAGCGTGATGGCCGCGCCCAGGACGCACGCCGCCAGGACGGCGCGCGGAGCGAGCTCGGGCAGCCCCGCCTGCTGCACGAGCTCGCGCAGTCGTGAAGAACGCCGCCTGGGTGAGCGCGGAGGGACCACCCAGCACGACCACCACAGGCAGAACAGGCCGCAGCCGAGCGCGAGCCCGAGTCCCAGTGTCGTCACGACCGACCGCCGTTCACGAGGCCACCAGAGCGTCGTCATCGGCGAGCAGCGCTGCCACGTCGATACCCACCCGCTCGAAGCGCTCGACGTGCGGGGGGAAGCCGGTGGCGCGCTCCAGTCGACCACCGCGCGTGCTGAACAGGTCAGTCGTCTCGATGACGTCGCCCTCGACTCGGCCCGGGACGGCGACGATCTCGCGCACCCGGCGCCGGCCGGACGCCTCCAAGGCGACGTGGACGACGAGGTCGATGCTGGTGGCCACCGTCGGGACGACGAAGCGGGCGCTGACGTTCTCGCCGGCCAGCAGCGGCAGCGTGCACATCTTCGTCAACGCCTCGCGAGCGCTGTTGGCGTGCACCGTTCCCATGCCCGGCAGGCCGCTGTTGAGGGCCAGCAGCAGGTCGAGGCTCTCGCCTTGGCGCACCTCACCCACGACCAGCCGAGAGGGGCGCATCCGCAACGCCTCCTTCACCAGGCGGCGCAGCGCGATCTCACCCGTGCCTTCGAGGCTGGGTTGCCGACACTGCATCGACACGACGTCACGGGCGTCGATCTGCAGCTCGAACACCTCCTCGCAGGTGACGATGCGTTCGCGTGGCCCGGACGCCGCGGCCAGGCAGTTCAGAAGGGTCGTCTTGCCGGCCTGGGTGCCGCCCGAGACCAGGACGTTGAGCCCGGCGGCGACGCTCGCGGCCAGGAAGCGCGCAGCCTGTGGCGTGAGTGCGCCGAGGCCGACGAGGTCGTCGAGATGCCTGGCCCGCACGACGAACTTCCGGATGTTGACGGCCCAGTGCTCCCGCGTGACGTCGGGGATCACCACGTGCAGCCGCGAGCCGTCCGGCAGCATGGCGTCCACGAACGGCGACGACAGGTCGATGCGCCGGCCCGACCACTTGAGCATCCGCTCGACCAGGTCGCCGACCTCAGCGGCGCCGAGGATCGTCGTCGTCAGCTCGGAGACTCCCGCCCGGGCGACGAACACCTTTCCCGGCTCGTTGATCCAGATCTCCTCGACCGCTGGGTCGTCCAGGAACGGTTGCAGGGGCCCGAAGCCCGCGACGGCGTCGATGACGCGACGGCGAGCGATCACGACGTCACCGAGGGGCGGAAGCTGGCTGCGCAGCGACCGATCCTCGTAGTCCGCCAACACCTCGTCGACCAGCCGCGTCACTGCTGCCCGGTCGGCGTCCGGGTCGACGTCCGAGCGGCGGATCAGCTCGCGCACGTCCGCCTCG
>JBQCES010000294.1:0-5862 GCA_051960055.1 Angustibacter sp.
CAGCGCCTCGGCGTCATCGACGAGGCGGTGCTCGACCTGCACCCGGGACTCAACGTCGTGACCGGGGAGACGGGCGCCGGCAAGACCATGGTGGTCACCGGCCTCGGGCTGCTGCTCGGAGCCCGGGCCGACGCCGGCGCGGTGCGCACAGGCGCCACGCAGGCCGTCGTCGAGGGCCGGGTGGTGGTCGATCCCGCCGGTGCGGTGGCTCGAGCCGCCGAGGACGCCGGCGCCGAGCTCGACGACGACGTGCTGCTGCTCGCTCGCACGGTCACCTCGGCCGGGCGCTCGCGGGCGCACGCGGGCGGCCGGGCGGTGCCCGTCGGGGTGCTGGGCGAGCTGGCGAGCGAGCTCGTCACCGTGCACGGTCAGTCCGACCAGCTGCGCCTGCTGCAGCCGGCCCGCCAACGCGCGGCCCTCGACCGGTTCGCCGGACACGACGCGCTGCTGGCCGAGCACGCGGCGCTCTATCGCCAGCTGCGGGACGTCGAGCGCGAGCTGCTCGACGTCACGACCCACGCGCGCGAGCGCGCCGAGGAGGCCGAACGGCTGCGGCTCGTGCTGCAGGAGATCGAGGCGCTCGACCCGCAGCCGGGTGAGGACCACGCGCTGCGCGAGGAGGACACTCGGCTCGCGCACGCTGACGGCCTGCGCACCGCGGCGCAGCAGGCGCACGCGGCGCTGCAGGGCGACACCCTCGATGCGCTCGACGCCGGAGGTGGCCCGGACGCCACGAGCCTGGTCGCCGAGGCCCGTCACGTGGTGGAGTCGGTCCGCGACCTCGACCCGGCGCTCGCCGACCTCGAGCGCCGCCTGAGCGAGATCGGCTACCTGCTGAGCGACGTCGCCGGCGACCTGGCGTCGTACGCCGCCGGGATCGAGGCCGACCCGGCCCGGCTGACCGCGGTGCAAGAACGCCGAGCGGCCCTGACCGCGCTCGTCCGGCGGGTCGAGGCTGCAGCCGGGCCCGATCAGGACGTCGCGGACGTCGACGGCGTGCTGGCCTGGGCCCAGGCCGCCGCCACCCGGCTGCTGCAGCTCGATGACGGCGAAGGCACGGTCGGCCGGCTGGGCGCTGAGCGCGACCGCCTGCGCGGCGAGCTCGGCCGGCTGTCGGCTGCGGTGCACGCCTCGAGAGCCGACGCCGGCCGCCGGCTGGCCGAGCAGGTGACGGTCGAGCTGGCGCAGCTGGCCATGCCCCAGGCCCGTGTCGAGGTGGCGCTCACCCAGCGCGAGGACCCCGAGGGCCTCGAGGTCGAGCTGCCCATGCCGTCGGGTGAGCCGCGGACGACGACGCTCGCCGTCCACGAGCACGGTGTCGACGAGGTCGAGCTGCTCCTCGCCCCGCACAGCGGCGCGCCGCTGCGGCCCGTGGCCCGGGGTGCGTCCGGCGGCGAGCTCTCGCGGGTCATGCTCGCCCTGGAGGTCGTGCTGGCCGGCGCCGACCCCGTGCCGACGTTCGTCTTCGACGAGGTCGACGCGGGCGTCGGGGGTCGGGCCGCCGTCGAGATCGGCCGCCGGCTCGCGCGGCTCGCGCGCTCGGCGCAGGTGATCGTCGTCACGCACCTGCCGCAGGTGGCTGCCTACGCCGACCGCCACCTCGTGGTGGTGAAGGCCGACGACGGCGCGGTCACCGAGAGCGGCGTGCGCACGCTCGACGACGCCGACCGCGTGGCGGAGCTGGCTCGCATGCTGGCAGGCCAGGAGGAGTCCCAGACGGCTCGAGCCCACGCCCAGGAGCTGCGCGAGGCGGCCCTCGCCGACGTCGCCGCGACCAGCCGGCCTCGACCGTCCTGAACCGCGGCCGTGGGAGGATGGCGCCGATGCGTCGTCTCTCCCTGCGTTCGCGCGCCCAGGCCACCTCGGCCGCGGGCGTCGTCGGCGTGGCCCGGGTCGACGGGCGCACCAAGAACCTCACCAAGCGGCTGCAGCCCGGCGACGTCGCCGTGATCGACCATCTCGACATCGACACCGTGGCCGCCGAGGCCCTCGTCGCTCGCCGCCCGGGCGCCGTCGTCAACGCGGCGAGCAGCACGAGCGGGCGCTACCCCAACCTCGGCCCCGAGATCCTGCTGGCCGCGGGTATCCCGCTCGTCGACGGCGTCGGCCGCGAGGTCATGGTCGCGGTGCAGGAGGGCGAGCGGGTCCGCGTCGACGGCAGCGACGTCTACGTCGGTGACGACCTCGTCGCCTCGGGCACGCGACAGACCGACGAGACGGTCGCGGCCGCCATGGAGGAGGCGCGCGCCGGGCTGGCCGTGCAGCTGGAGGCCTTCGCCGCCAACACCATGGAGTACCTGCGCAAGGAGCGCGAGCTGCTCCTCGACGGCGTGGGCGTGCCCGACATCCGCACCGACCTCGAAGGACGCCACGTGCTGGTGGTCGTGCGCGGCTACCACTACAAGGAGGACCTGCAGACGCTGCGCCACTACGTGCGCGAGTACCGGCCGATCATCATCGGCGTCGACGGCGGCGCCGACGCCGTGCTCGACGCCGGGCTGCCGCTGCACCTCATCGTGGGTGACATGGACTCGGTGTCCGACAAGGCGCTCGCGAGCGGGGCGGAGATCGTCGTCCACGCCTACCGCGACGGCCGCGCCCCCGGCCAGGAGCGGGTCGAGCGGCTCGGCGTCGAGCCCGTCGTGTTCCCGGCCACCGGCACCAGCGAGGACGTCGCGATGCTGCTGGCCGACGACAAGGGCGCCGAGCTCATCGTCGCGGTGGGCACCCACGCCACGCTCGTCGAGTTCCTCGACAAGGGCCGGGCCGGCATGGCCAGCACGTTCCTCACCCGCCTGCGGGTCGGAGGCAAGCTCATCGACGCCAAGGGCGTCAGCCGGTTGTACCGCGCCCGCATCTCGTCGTGGCAGGTGCTCCTGCTGCTCGTGTGCGGTCTGCTCGCACTGTTCGTCGCGATGTCGGTGACCCCGGCGGGCCAGGCCGCACTCGGCCTCGGTGGCGCTCGGTGGGACGACATCTGGTCGTGGATCCAGGGGCTCTTCTGACGTGATCGACTTTCGGTACCACCTCGTCTCGATCGTGGCGATCTTCATCGCGCTCGCGGTCGGCATCGTGCTGGGCGCGGGCCCGCTGCAGCAGCAGCTGGGTCAGACGCTCACGAGCCAGGTGTCGCAGCTGAGGGCCGACAAGGCCGACCTGCGCAGCCAGCTCGACACCCAGCAGCACAAGATCGACGCCGCCGACGAGTTCGCGACGTCGGTGACCTCCGACCTCGTGGCCTCGCGGCTGGGCGGCCGCTCGGTCGTGCTGCTGCTCTCGCCGGGCGCCGACTCGGCGGTGGCCGACGAGGTCACCAAGACGCTGCAGACGGCCGGCGCCAAGATCAACGGTCGGGTCAAGCTCGCGTCGTCGTGGGCCGACCCCGCCACGGGCAAGGTGACCTTCCGCGACCAGCTGTCGTCGAACCTCGGCCCGCTGGTCGACAGCGGCGCCGACCCCGCCGCCCCGGTGAACGAGCGGATGGCGGCGATCCTGGCCAAGGCGCTCGTCGTGTCGTCGGTCACGGGGGCCGACAAGGCGTCCGCGCAGAGCGGCCAGGCGTTGTCGGGCCTGCGTGAGGCGGGCCTGCTGAGCGTGCAGGGCTCCGACCCGGCTCCCGCGACGCTGGTCGTGGCCGTGGCCGCCGATCCCGACCCCAAGACCGCCGACGACACGCGCAAGGCCGAGCTCGGCACGCTCACGACGACGCTGCGCGTACTCGACGAGGCCAGCAGCGGCGTCGTCGCGGTCGGCTCCACCGAGAGCACCGAGCCGATCGGCCTGATCGGCGCACTGCGCGCCGACCGCTCGGTCGCCTCGAAGGTCTCGTCCGTCGACGACATCGCGCTCGCCATGGGCCGCATCGCCACGGTCTTCGCGCTGCGCCAGCAGATGGTCGGCCAAGCCGGCCAGTACGGCACGGGCGTGGGCGCGACGGCGGTGCTGCCGCCGCTTCCCGCGGACGTCCCGTGACCGCGGGCCGGGCGCGCTCGGCCGCCGTCGCGGCGCTGGCTGCGGGCCTGGCCGGCCGGCTGGCCGCAGCCGCGCTGCAGCACCGGCCACCCGGCGGTGCGCAGCGCTGGACCCGCACCAACCACCGCGGTGAGCCCATCAGCCTGCTCGAGGGCCCGGCCTACGTCGCGGGTGCCGCCGCCGGTGCCGCGCTGGCCCCCGGGCTGCCCCCTCGGCTGCGCGTCGCGGCCCTGCTCGCCGGGACGGCGGCGGGTGCGCTGGGTGCCTACGACGACCTGGCCGAGGGCGGGGTGCGCAAGGGTCTCAAGGGGCATCTGGGCGCCCTCGTGCGCGGCGAGGTGACCACGGGAGCGGTGAAGGTGCTCGGCCTCGGGGGGGCCGGCCTGGCGGCGTCAGCGATCGTGCGGGCCGGTGACCGCGGACCCGGCCCGACGCTCGCGCGCAGCGCCGACCTGCTCGTCGGCGGGGCCGTCGTCGCCGGTTCGGCGAACCTGCTGAACCTCCTCGACCTGCGGCCTGGCCGCGCGCTCAAGGCCGTGCTGCTCGCCACGCCGTTGCTCGCCACGCCGCTGGCCGCCGGGGTCGGCTGGCCGGTGGTGGCGGCGGCCGCGGGCAGCGCCGTCGCCGCGCTGCCTGACGACCTCGGCGAACGCACGATGCTCGGCGACACCGGCGCCAACGCCGCGGGTGCGCTGCTGGGTGTCGCCGCCCTGGCCGCCACCGGCCCGCGGGGACGCCGCACCCGGGCCGCGCTGCTCGCCGTGCTCGTCGCGCTGACCGTCGCGAGCGAGAAGGTGAGCTTCACCCGCGTCATCGAGTCCACCCCCGGGCTGCGCGAGCTCGACGCCCTCGGACGCCGTCCGCCCGGCCCCCCACGGTGAGCCGACTGTCGCCGGCCGCTGGACGTCTCGCGGCGGGCGTGGCCGGCGCGGCCGCCGCGATCGCCGTGCTCACGCTGCTGTCGCGGGTGGTGGGCTTCGGCCGGTGGCTGGTGTTCTCCGGCACCGTCGGCAGCTCCTGCGTCGGCTCGGCGTACGCCAGCGCCAACCTGGTGCCGAACGTGCTGTTCGAGGTGGTGGCCGGGGGAGCGCTGGCCGCCAGCGTCGTGCCGGTGCTGTCGGCGGCGATCGTCCGTGGCGACACCGCAGCTGCCAGCCGGACGGCGTCCGCGCTGCTGACCTGGACCGTGCTGGTGCTCACGCCGGTGACGCTGCTGGTGGTGGCGCTGGCCGGCCCGATCACCCACGCGCTGCTGCGCGCCGACCAGTGCCCGGGACAGGGCGCGAGCGCGGCGCGCATGCTGGTGGCCTTCGCCCCGCAGATCGTGCTCTACGGCGTCGGCATCGTGCTCACCGGTGTGCTCCAGGCGCACCGGCGCTTCATCGGGCCGGCCTTGGCGCCGTTGGCCTCGAGCGTCGTGGTGATCGGCGTGTACCTGCTCTTCGCGGCCACGACGCACCGCCCGGCGGGTCCGGCGTCGGCGGCCTGGCTGCCCGACCGCGGCGGCGAGCTGCTGCTGGCGCTCGGGACGACGGCCGGTGTGGTCGTGCTCAGCCTGCCGCTGCTCGTGCCGGCGCACCGGGCCGGCGTGCGGCTGCGGCCGACGCGGCGTTTCGACCCCGGGGTCGCGGCGCAGGCGCGGCGGCTCGCGGCCGCCGGGCTGGCTGGACTGCTCGCCCAGCAGCTGCTCGTGCTCGTGACGGTGCGGCTGTCGAACGCCTCCGGCGGGGCGGGCGCGCTGAACGTCTACCAGTACGTCCAGGCGGTGTACCTGCTGCCGTACGCCGTGCTCGCGGTGCCACTGGCCACCGCCGCGTTCCCGACGCTGTCGGGTCAGGTCGCCGCCGGGGACGGCGCGGGGTACGCGGGCACGCTGACCCGCTCGACCCA
>JBQCES010000295.1:0-3074 GCA_051960055.1 Angustibacter sp.
GACAGGACGCGCAGCAGGCGCTGGCACCGGTCGTCGAGGCGGCGCTGGGCGCGCAGGAGCGTGGCGTCCCGCTCGCGGGCGAGCAGCGCCGCCTCGACATCGACGCCGTCGTCGGCCACCGCGGCCAGGTCGTCGTCGTCGCCCTGCCCCTGCTCGCGCCGGCGTCGGCCCACCAGCCGCAGCGACTCTCGGCGTGCGGTCGTGGCCAGCCAGGCCCCGAGCCGGTCGGGCTCGTGGATCGCGCCGAGGTGCTCCACCAGCCGCAACCAGGTCGTCTGCACCGCGTCCGCCGCGTCCGAGGCGTCCAGCCGGTGCGCGCGGGCCACCGACCACACCAGACGCTCGTAGCGGCGCACGATCTCGTTCCACGCGTCCTGCGAGCCGGCCGCGGCGCGCTCCAGCAACGTGGCTACCGCGACCTCGTCGGACACGCGGCCCTCGGGTGCGACACCCGTGCTCATGCAAGACCCCCTGGAAGGCGACCGGTGCCATTGTGGTTGTCGCGGCACCACACCGACAAGGGCCACGTCGGCGGCGCGCACAGTCTCCATGTCCAGACAGAGGACGCGTTTCGGGCTCGTGATACATCCGCGCTAGCCTGCGCGCATGTCGACGCGGCCGTCTGCCACCAGAGACCTCGCCCTCATCGCCTCGTTCGCGGCCCTCGTGGCTGTGCTGGGCCTGCCCGGCTCGGTGAGCCTGTTCGGCAACTCGGTGCCGATCACGTTGCAGACCCTCGGGGTGATGGTCGCCGGATCGGTGCTGGGCTGGCGGCGCGCGTTCCTCGCGCTCGTGACGTTCCTCGTCCTCGTGGCCGCGGGGCTGCCGCTGCTGGCCGGTGGCCGCGGCGGTCTCGGCGTCTTCGCGGGCCCCAGCGTCGGTTACCTCATCGGCTGGCCGCTCGGCGCCGCCGTCGTGGGGTGGCTGGCCGAGCGCCGGCTGCCGGCCTACCCCGTGTGGTGGGGACTCATCGCGAACGTCGTCGGCGGTATCGGTGTCGTCTACCTCGTGGGCGTGCCGGTGCAGGCAGCGGTCACGGGCACGTCGTCGGTCGTGGCCACGGCGGTCGCCGCCACGGTGTTCCTGCCGGGCGACGTCGCGAAGGCCATCGTGGCGACGCTCGTGGCCGCCGGCGTCCACCGCGGTCACCCCGTGCCGCCGCCGGCCCGGCGCGAGCGCCCGCTGGCCGGCTCTGCCACATCGACCTCCGCCAGTGGTCGAGACACCGGAGCCTGACCGGCTGCTCGAGCGGCTCGGGACGCGACTCGACGCTCGCCTGCACGCACCCCTCGCGGTGCTCGACCCGACCTGGCCCTCCGCGCTGCGCGAGCGCGCGCAGCACGACCTGGGCGCCGCGGTACGCGACGGACGGCTCGGCGACGACCAGCTCGTGCTCTTCACGTCGGGCTCGTCCGGGCGGCCCAAGGGCGTCGTGCGCACCGTCGAGTCCTGGCGCGCGAGCCTCGACCCACTCACCCGGCTCACCGGGGCGACCGACCGCGACGTCGTGTGGCTCCCGCTGTCGCTGACCTCGGGGCTCGCGCTGTACGGCGGCGTGCACGCGAGAGCGGTCGGTGCGCGCGTCGTCACCGGCAGCCCGTCGGCCGGTGTCCCACCGCAGGCGACGCTCGCGCACGTGGTGCCGGCGCTGCTGCCCGAGATCTGCGACGCGGTCGAGGCAGGCACCAGCCGGCTGCGCACCCTCGTCGTGGCGGGCGCGGCGCTGCCCACGCACGTGCGCCAAAGAGCCGAGCGGGTCGATCTCGACGTCCTGGAGTACTACGGCGCCGCCGAGCTGTCGTTCGTCGGCTGGCGGCGCGGCGACGGCCCGATGCGCGACTTCGCGGGCGCCACCGTGCGCGTCGTCGACGAGGAGGTGTGGGTGCGCTCGCCGTACGTGTGTCTGGGCTACCTCGACCCCGCCACCACCGCGCCGTTGAGGTCGGACGGCGCGTGGCGCACCGTGGGCGACCGAGCGAGGTTCGACGGTGACGGGTGGCGCGTGCTGGGCCGCGGCGACGCCGCCATCACGACTGGCGGCCACACCGTCGTCGCCGAGGATCTCGAGGCCGCGATCGGCGCGCTTGCGGGCGTGCGGGACGTGGCCGTCGTCGGTCTGGCGCACGAGCGGCTCGGTCAGCTCGTGGCCGCCGTCGTGGTGGTCGACGACGGCGTGCACCGCGCCGAGCTGACCCGCGGCCTGCGGCACCTGCCCACGTGGAGCCGGCCGGTGCGCTGGCTGCGCGCCGAGCACCTGCCGCGTACCTCCACCGGCAAGCTGGCTCGAGCCGAAGTCGCTGCGGTGGTCGCGGCCCTGCCGTCGCTGACCTGATGGGGCACGACCCCGTGATGGGACACTCGGTCCGTGACAGACCGCGACCCGTCGCACTGGAGGGCCTACAACACCCAGCAGTCGGGACGCGACGTGCGCACCCTGCTCGTCGAGGCCCTGACCCACGTCGGCGACCGCGTGCACCCCGTCGCCGTGGATATCGGCTGCGGTGCGGGCATCGAGTCCCGGTGGCTGCTCGAGCACGGCTGGACGGTGCACGCCATCGACGCCGACGAACGCTCGCTCGCTGAGCTGCGCGACGCCGTCCGCGATGGCGAGAGCCGCCGTCTGCACACGGTGGCCGCCGACCTCAACGACCTGCCACCGCTGCCCACCGCCGACCTCGCCTACTCGGGCTACGCGCTTCCGTTCACCGACCCCGCACGCTTCGACCGCACGTGGCGGACGCTGAGGGACGCCCTCGCGCCCGGAGCCGTCCTCGCCGTCAACCTCTTCGGCGAGCACGACTCCTGGGCCGCGGCGGGCGTCGGGACGTTCCTGACCGAAGCCGACTGCCGTGCGCTGCTCGACGGTCTCGAGGTCCTGCACTTCGCCGTCGAGGACGAGGACGGCGCCGCGTACAGCGGACCCAAGCACTGGCACGTGTTCGACGTCATCGCCCGGCGGCCACTGACGCGGTCGTGAGGCCGTGGCCCCCCCCCCCCCCCCCACACCGAAAAGACCGGAGCCCCCCCCCCCGCCCCCCCAGCCCCGCCGCCGCCGCAGCGCCCCCACCCCCCCG
>JBQCES010000296.1:0-10460 GCA_051960055.1 Angustibacter sp.
CAGATCCGCGAGGACCTGGCGCGGGTGTCCGTGATGGCGCTGGCGTACGTGGCGCAGTCCGCCCGTGGGCTGGGCAAGCCGATGGTGCCGCAGAGCGAGGTCGACAAGGCCGACACCATCGTCGAGCGGTTCATGATCCGCTGGCGCGGCGAGCCCGACCCGCGCCACGTGGAGGCCGTCGACGCCTACTGGGTGTCGGCCGCCGAGCACGGCATGAACGCCTCCACCTTCACCGCGCGCGTCATCGCGTCGACCGGCGCGGACGTCGCCGCCTGCCTCAGCGGCGCGGTGGGCGCGATGAGCGGCCCGCTGCACGGCGGCGCGCCGTCACGCGTGCTGCACATGATCGAGGGCGTCGAGCAGACCGGCGACGCCGGCGCCTACGTGCGCGGAGTGCTCGACCGGGGCGAGCGGCTGATGGGGTTCGGCCACCGCGTCTACCGCGCCGAGGACCCGCGCGCCCGCGTGCTGCGCGCGACGGCCGAGCGCCTGGGCGCACCGCGCTTCGAGGTCGCCGCGGCGCTCGAGAAGGCCGCGCTCGAGGAGCTGCACTCGCGTCGGCCCGACCGCGTGCTGGCCACGAACGTCGAGTTCTGGGCCGCCGTCATCCTCGACTTCGCCGAGGTGCCCGCGAGCATGTTCACGCCGATGTTCACCTGCGCCCGCACGGCCGGCTGGTCGGCGCACGTGCTCGAGCAGAAGCGCACCGGCCGCCTGATCCGCCCCTCGGCCCGCTACATCGGCCACGGCCCGCGCACCGCGCGCGACGTCACGGGGTGGACGGACTCGCTGGCCCAGCACTGACGTGCGGGAGACTGCGCGGGTGAGCATCACGATCCCCGCGCAGCTCCTGCCGTCCGACGGTCGCTTCGGCTCCGGGCCGAGCAAGGTCCGCCCCGAGCAGGCCCAGGCCGTGGCCGACGCCGGACGCACCCTGCTCGGCACCTCGCACCGCCAGCAGCCGGTGCGCGACCTCGTGCACCACCTGCGCGCCGGCCTCGCCGACCTCTTCGCGCTGCCCGACGGGTACGAGGTCGTGCTGGGCAACGGCGGCTCCACGCTGTTCTGGGACGTCGCCACGTCGTGCCTGGTGCGCGAGAAGGCCCAGCACCTCGTGCTCGGTGAGTTCTCGGCGAAGTTCGCGGCCGCCACGGCCGCCGCCCCCTTCCTGGCCGACCCGACCGTGATCGAGAGCCCGCCGGGTTCGCGCCCGGCGCCGCGCGCCGAGGCCGGGGTCGACGTCCACGCGTGGCCGCACAACGAGACGTCCACGGGCGTGTGGGTGCCGGTCGAGCGGGTGCCGGGCACCGCGAGCGCGGCGGACGGCGGCCCGCTCGTGGTCGTCGACGGCACTTCGGCGGCCGCCGGGCTGCCCGTCGACGTCGGCATCACCGACGTCTACTACTTCGCGCCGCAGAAGGGCCTGGCGTCCGACGGCGGCATCTGGGTGGCGTTGATGTCGCCGGCCGCGATCGAGCGGGCCGAGCAGGTCGCGGCCACCGGCCGCTGGGTGCCCGCCTCGCTCGACCTCATGACGGCGGTGACCAACAGCCGGCTCGACCAGACCTACAACACGCCTGCGATCGCGACGCTGATCATGATGGCCGAGCAGGTCGACTGGATGCTGGCCCAGGGCGGCCTCGCGTGGTCGACCGCGCGCTCGGCCGACTCCGCGTCCCGGCTGTACGGCTGGGCCGAGCGCACGGCGTACACGACGCCCTTCGTCGACGACCCCGACCACCGCTCGCCGGTGGTCGGCACCATCGACTTCGTCGACGGCGTCGACGCAGCCGAGGTCGCGAAGACGTTGCGGGCCAACGGAATCGTCGACGTCGAGCCCTACCGCAAGCTAGGACGCAACCAGCTGCGCATCGCGATGTTCCCGGCGATCGAGCCGGACGACGTCGAGGCCCTCACGGCGTGCGTCGACCACGTCGTCGACCGGCTCTGAGGGCAACCACCCCGCCTGCGACGACGACAGCCGCAGCGACGATCGCGAGCGCCCAGAGCTCGACGGGCACGGCGTCGGCGGACGAGCGGGGCGCGGCATCGGCGGTGGCTGTCGGTCGTCGCGTCGGAGCTGAACTCGGCTGCGCCGCAACGCGATCGAGGTGCAGCCGCACCCGCCACAGCGGCTGCTCAGCGCCCTCCGAGCTCACGAGCGCCGTCCGCGCGCCCGGCTCGACGACGATGGCCTCACCCTGCTTCTGCTTCGGGAGGTCCACCACGACGTCGCCCACCAGGTCGCCGTCCTGCCACCGGTAGACGGTCGCGGACCCGTAGTCGCGCACCAGGATGCGGCCGTCCGGCAACGCGTCAGCTCCCGTCACGAGAGTCTGGGCGATGCGGGTCACGAGCTGGGCGGTCACCGGGCGAGGGGAGTCACGCCCCGAGAGCAGCCGGCGCACGGCTGACGCCGGCACCTCGTAGACGTCGGCGCGCAGCAGGGCCTTGGTGATGACCAGGAGGCGGCCGTCGGGCGTCGCGACGAGCGCCTCGGCGTCCGACGGTCCGCCCGAGTAGCGCACATCGAGCCGGGCGGCGCGCACCGTCGCATCGCGCACGCTGGCGGGCTCGGGAACCCGCCAGATCGTCACGTGGTCGCGCGTCGCGCGGTTGTCGCCGATGTCACCGACGAGCAGCGAGCGCCGGCCACCGGACGCCGCCGAGGCCAGCGACTCGGTGTCGACGACGTCGGCCGGCCGGCCGGCCGCACCGGTGAAGCGGAGCACGCCGACCGTGCGCCCGGTGCGCACCGAGACGCCGAAGACGACCGCCTTCGAACCGGAGTCGTTGACGGTCCACACCACGTCGGGGTCTGCACTGAGCGCCAGCCCGCTCGACTCGGTGATGCGCGGGTCGCGCACGGTGCTCATCTGCAGGGGTCGCGGGCCCGGCGTGGCGGCCTGCGCGGAACCCACCGGCACGAGGGCGCTCAGCGCGACGACGAGCGCGGCCGCGAGCGCCGCCGCCACGCGCGGCCTCACGCCAGCGCCCGGGTGACCTCGTCGTCGAGCATGCGCGCGAGCGCGGGGTGGACGTTCCAGTCCGAGGTGAGCGCGCGGTACTCCGCAGCCGACGCCGGCCGCGGCGCGCCACCCGACCACACCGCCCGCACCATGGCGTTGCGCGGCGTGTGCCGGGAGTCGACGAACTCCACGACGTCGACCTTGTAGCCGAGCATGCGCAGCACGAGGGCCCGCAACGCGTCGGTGAGGACGTCGGCGAAGCGCTCGCGCAGGATCGGGTGCCGGGTGAGCGCGGTGTACGGCAGCGGCGCACCGGGCCCCTCCTGGATCTGCCGCTGGACGTCGTGGTGGCAGCAGGGCGCAGCGAGCACCACCGGGGTACCCCACCGCACGGCGCGGGCGAGCGCCTCGTCGGTGGCCGTGTCGCACGCGTGCAGCGCCAGCACGAGGTGCGGCGGCTCGTCGTCGGCGAAGGGCGTCGCCTCGGCGATGGTGCCGGCCTCGAACGACAGCCCGTCGAGCCCGAGCGACGCCGCGAGCTCGCTGTTGCGCGCCACCATGTCGGGCCGGACGTCGACCCCGACGGTGCGCACGTCGCCGCGCCGCTCGCTGATCAGGCGATGCGCGGCGAAGGTGAGGTAGGCGTTGCCACAGCCGAGGTCGACGACCCGCAGCGGGCCGTCGTCGGGCAGGCGCGCCAGGGTGGGCTCGAGCAGGCGCAGGAACGCGTCGACCTGCCGGCGCTTGTCGGCGTCGGCGCCGAGGGCCGCGAACAGCGGGTCGTCGGGCGCGAGCAGGTGCTGGCGGGTGCGGTCGTGCGACCGGACGGCCACGTCGCGGCGGCTCGTGGCTGTGCGGTGCACCTGGGCCGCGCCCTTCTTGGTGACGCGCAGCTGCATGGTCTCGTCGACCGTCTCGACGTGCCAGTTGCCGAACGGCTCGGCGAGCAGCGCGTCGACGACGGCTCCGGCGGCGCCGTAGGGGGTGTTGCGTGTCGTGGCCTGCCGCCCGTCGTGCGTGACGACCTGCAGGTGGCGGCCCTTCTTGAGGTCGACCGGCCGCAGCTCGGCGCGGGCCACCGAGGGCGTGCCGGTCCGCCGTCGTCCGGCGGCCACCGCACGCAGCAGCCGCTCGGGGTCGAGCAGCAGCGGGCGGAGCTGGGCGAGGGCGTCCTCGAGCACGATCGGCACGTCCCCATTCTCCCCGCTCCCCGCCCCCACCCCAACCGCGCCGGCCAGGCGATGCCCAAGAGATGTTTGCAAAGAAGTCTTGGCAAAGAAGTCTTGGCGAAGTACGGTGCTGCCATGAGCATCGAGCGCCCACCCCGGCCCGACGACGTCCGGCTCGACGCCACCAACCTGCGCGGCCTCGCCCACCCGGTGCGGGTGCGCCTGCTCGGGCTGCTGCGCCACGACGGGCCGGCGACTGCGACGCAGCTCGCCGAGCGCCTCGAGCTGAGCAGCGCCGCCACGAGCTACCACCTGCGCCAGCTCGCGCAGTACGGCTTCATCACCGAGGACATCGGCCGCGGCCAGCCCCGCGAGCGCTGGTGGAAGGCCGCCCACCGCGCCACCACCATGGACCTGCGCGAGGCCACCACCGACCCCGAGTCGGCCGCGGCGTCCGAGATCTACCTGCGCAGCGTCGCGCAGGCCTACGCCTCCCAGCTGCTCGCCGCCGTCGACGAGATGCCGCACCGCCCGGAGCCCTGGGCGGGCCGCGGCACGCTCAGCGACATCGACCTGCAGCTCACGCCCGAGCAGGCCGACGAGCTCACCCAGCGGATGTGGGAGATCGTCGAGAGCTACCAGCGCTCGGACGACGCCCCGGAGCCCGCTGCCGAAGGCACCGCCCGCGTCACCGTGCAGCTGCAGGTCTTCCCGCGCCCGGGGTCGCTGCGATGAGCCGGCGGCCTGTCGTCACGCTGCTGACGGCGTACGGCACGTCGCTCGTCGGCACCCGCCTGTCGATGATCGCGGTGCCGCTCTTCGTGCTCGAGACCACCGGCTCCGCCACGCGCACCGGCCTGGTCGCGATGGCCGAGATGGGCCCGTACGTGATCTGCCAGGCGCTCGCCGGCCCGGTCACCGACCGCGTCGGACCGCGCCGCATGAGCATCCTGTCGGACGTCGTGAGCGTGGGCTTCGTGGGGCTCATCCCGGTGCTGCACGCCGTGGGAGCGCTGCACTTCGGCACGCTGCTCGCCCTCGTGGCGCTGGCCGGCGCCGTGCGCGGCCCAGGCGACAGCGCCAAGTACGTCCTGGCACCGGTCGTGGCGGCCGCTTCGGCCCAGCCGGTCGAGCGCGTGCTCGGCCTCACCGACGGCATCAGCCGCGCCGCCTCGGTGATCGGCCCGCTCGCCGCGGCGGCGCTGGTCACCGCCGTCGGGCCGGCCACCGCGATCGGTCTGGACGCCGCGTCGTTCGCGGTGGCCGCGCTCGTCGTCACGCTCGGCCTGCGCCCGCACGAGGCGCGCTCCACCGCCGAACCGCACGAGGACGACGCCGCCCCCTACCTGCAGCGCCTGCGCCAGGGCGGCCGCTTCGTCTGGCGCGACGGGCTGCTGCGCTCGATCGTCGGCATGATCGGGGTCACGAACCTGCTCGACGCCGCCTACTCCGGCGTGCTCATCGCCGTCTGGGCGCAGCACCGCGGGGGCGGCGCGGGGCTGATGGGCGTGGCGGCCGCCGCGTCGTCGGCCGGTGCCGTCATCGGCGCGCTCACCGCCGCCACGGTGGGCCACCGCCTACCGCGCCGGGCGGCGTTCACGCTCGGGTTCTTCGGCATCGGCCTGCCGCGGTTCGCCGTGCTCGGGCTCGACGCACCGCTCTGGGCGGTGATCACCGTGCTGTTCGTCGGCGGCATCGGCGCCGGCGTCATCAACCCGATCCTGGGCGCCGTGGAGCTCGAGCGGATCCCCGAGCACCTGCGCGCCCGCGTGATGTCGCTCATCACGAGCCTGGCCTGGGCCCTCATCCCCTTCGGGGGCCTGGTGGGCGGCGTGCTCACCGAGCAGGTGGGCATCAGCACGGCCCTGCTGGTGTGCGGGGCGGCCTACTTCGTCGCCACGACCCTGCCCGCGCTGCGCCCGGAGTGGAAGCAGATGAACCGGGCGGTGACGGCCGAGCCCGCCGAGCCCGCCGACCCCGCGCCGTCTCGAGATGCGATCACCGCCTGACCACTCCACGATGTGCGTGACTTTCTGGCCACTCCCTCGTTGAGCACCGTGCGACCCCGGGGGTGGGGTGCGCCGGACGAGGAAGGACGACATCGTGAGCGGTGCACACAGAGACACCACAGCGACGCGCACCATCACCGTGCGCTGGCGCAGCGTGGCGGCGGTGGTGCCGGCCGCCGTCCTGACGGCCACCGGCATCGCGGTGGCGCAGACCGGCGTCCCCGCACGCACCAGCCGCGCCGTCGTGCCGCAGGTGCCGCAGCAGGCGCTCACCCAGCCCGGCCGCACGGGCGCCGACCTCGCACCCGCCGGCACCCGGCCCGCCGGGGCCGACCCCGAGCTCGCGCCCGGTTTGGCCCTGCCCGCCGGCACCGCACCCTTCAGCCGCCAGCCGGTCCAGCTCGACCAGCTCGGCATCCCGGCACGAGCCCTGAGCGCCTACCACCTGGCCGCCCGCCTGGTCTCGGACGCCGACCCGGCCTGCGGCATCGACTGGGCGCTGGTGGGTGCGATCGGTCGCGTCGAGAGCGACCACGCCCGCTTCGGCAGCAACGCGCTCGACGCCGCCGGCGTGGCGCGTCCGGGCATCATCGGCATCCCCCTCGACGGCCGCCGCGGCACCGCGCGCATCGGCGACACCGACCGCGGCCGCTGGGACCGCGACACGGTGTACGACCGCGCGGTCGGCCCCATGCAGTTCATCCCGGGCACCTGGCGCGTGGTCGGCTCGGACGCCAACGGCGACGGCGCGCGCGACCCGCAGAACATCGACGACGCCGCCACCGCCACCGCGGTCTACCTATGCAGCGGCCCGGGTGACCTGCGACGCGGCACCGACCTCTACAACGCGATCCGGCGCTACAACAACTCCGACAGCTACGTGCGCACCGTCGTGGCCATCGCCGACGCCTACCGCCACGGCGTCACCGCGCTGCCGGCGTCCAGCCTGCCCGCGGCCCACGCGGCGTCGTCGTCCGGCGGTTGGGACCCGGTGCAGGCCGCGGCGGCGACCGTCAAGGGCAACGGATCGGGCGCGCGCACGGAGGCCGCCGGCGCCTCGCGGACGTCGACGGCCCGCTCGGGTGGCTCGGGCGGCTCCAGCGGCTCCAGCGGCTCCGGGGACGCAGCGCAGGGCTCCGACGTCGGCCAGCCCGCGCCCGGCCCGACGTCGGCCTCGGTTCCGGCTGCGGGCGGTGTGGTCGCCGGCGCCTCGTCGGCGGCGTCGTCCGCCGTGTCGTCGGTGGTCTCGCCGGTGACGTCGGTGGTCACCTCGCTGGTGACGAAGCTCGTGCCGCTGCCGACGCCGATCGTCACGACGACGACCCCCTGTGTCGTCGACGTACTGGGTGTGAAGGTCTGCACGATCACGACCATCACGGCCACCCCGACGACGTCGACGGTCACCAAGACCGTCACGAAGGCGCCGTAGCCCGCGCGGTCGACGCCCCGACTCAGCGCACGAAGGCGCCCACGATCGCGACCACCACCAGCGCGGCGAGCGCGATGCTCACCACGGCCTGGCGGGTGCGCGGGGTCACGCCGTCACCCTAGCCCCGGCCACTCAGGCGGCCGAGCGCGAGTCGTTGGCCTGCGCGCTGGCGAGCCGCTCGCGCGCCACCTCGCGCTCGTGCGCGACGCTGTGCACCTGCAGGTGCGGCGTCTGGCGCCACCGGTAGGTGAGCCGCAGCTCGTCGCGGCGCAGCACGTAGGCGGTGGCCGCCAGCGCGGTCACCAGCGACACGAGGCCTCCGAACAGGATCGTCCACCGCGGGCCGAACGCGCTGCCGAGCCAGCCGATGAACGGCGCACCCACCGGGGTGCCGCCCATGAAGATGGCCATGTAGAGCGCCATCACCCGCCCGCGCATGCTCGGCTCCACCGACAGCTGCACGGTCGCGTTGGCGCTGGTCATCAGCGTCAGCGACGACAGCCCCACGGGGATCAGGGCGACGGCGAAGAGCGTGTAGGTCGGCATCAGCGACGCGGCACTGGCGAAGACGCCGAACGCCAGCGTCGCGCCGACCACCAGCCGCAGCCGGGGCCGCTCGCGCCGGGCCGCGAGCAGCGCGCCGCCGAGCGAGCCGATCGCCATGATCGAGCCCAGCAGCCCGTACTCCCCCGAGCCCTTGTGGAACTGGGCGGTGGCCATGATCGCCGTCGTCATCTGGAAGTTCAGGCCGAAGGTGCCCACGAGGAACACCACGACCATGATCAGGATGAGGTCGGGCCGGCCCTTGACGTAGCGCAGGCCCTCGCGCAGCTGACCGCGCCCGCGCGGTGCGGCGGGCGCCGGCGTGAGCTCGCTGACCCGCATGCGCAGCAGCGAGGCGATGACGGCCAGGAACGTCACGGCGTTGATGAGGAACACCGGCCCGGTGCCGACCCAGGCGATGAGCAGGCCGGCGAGGCCGGGGCCGAAGATCCGCGCGGCGTGGAACGACGCGCTGTTGAGGCCCACGGCGTTCGAGAGGTCCTCGCGCGGCACCATCTCGCTGACGAACGCCTGGCGGGCCGGTGAGTCGACGGCCGCCGCGACACCGAGGGCCAGCGCGAGCGCGTAGGCGTGCCACAGCTGCACGCTGTTGGTGACGACGAGGGCACCCAGCACCAGGCCCACCAGGCCCATGGCCGACTGCGTGCCGATGAGCAGCCGCCGCTTGGGCACGCGGTCAGCCAGGACGCCGGCCAGCGGCGCGAGCAGCACCATCGGGGCGAACTGCAGGCCGGTCGTGATGCCGACGGCGACCGCGGAGTGGTCGGTGAGCACGGTCAGCACGAGCCAGTCCTGGGCGACGCGCTGCATCCAGGTGCCGATGTTGGAGACGATCGCCCCCATGGCCCAGACGCGGTAGTTGAACACGCGCATCGCGCGGAACGTCGGGCTCATGAGGCGGCCATCCGCTGCAGGATCTCGGCGGCGCGGGCGAGCGTGTCCCGCTCGTCCGGCGACAGCTCGGCGAGGCGCTTGGCCAGCCAGGCGTCGCGGCGCTTGCGCGTCTCGCGCACCACCGTCGAGCCCTCGGGCGTCAGGGCCACGAGCACCTGGCGGCCGTCTGTGGGGTGGTCGGTGCGGCTCACCAGGCCGAGCTCCTCGAGCGCGGTGATCGTGCGGGTCATCGACGGCGGCTGCACCTTCTCGTGCGCCGCGATCTCGCGCGGGGTCAGCGGGCCGTGCACGTCGAGTCCGGCCAGCACGGAGTACTGGCCGGGCGTGACGTCGTCGACGCTGCGCTCCTGCCGCACGCGGCGCGAGGCTCGCATGATCGCGTGGCGCAGCTCGACCGCCAGGGCGGGGACGGTTCGTCGGGATGTCGTGCTCTCGGTTGCCATTGGTCGTTAGCCTACCTCATTACTTGTGCTCATTAACCATGCTAACGATCGGCACAACGGCCACCGGACTTGAGGCATTCCTCGCCGGGGCCTACTGCGTCGCCGCGGCCACCCGGGCCGAGAGCCGCTCGAGCACCGGCGCGCTCCCCGAGACCTCGACGACGTCGAGGTCGCCGCGCATCACCGCGGGCAGCGCCTCGAGCCGGCCCCACAGGTAGAGGTCGAGCGACAGCGCGTCGCCGCGCAGGGTCGCGTCGGCAGCCCGGTCGTCCACGTCGGCCACGTCGGCCGACGAGAGCGCGCGGACGGCGTGGCCGCCGTCCGGCAGGTCGACCAGCCGGCCGCCCGAGCCCCAGTCGAGCAGCACCGTGCCCGGCGCGCCCGACGCCGACTGCGGCTCCGCGACGACGTCCGGGTCACCGGCCATCCAGGTGAGCACCTCGTCGACACCGTCCGCCGCCAGCCCCGGCGCCGCGGGGTGCAGCGGTGCACCGACGGCGGCCTCGGCGTCCACCCGGTGCACCAGCGCCTCGTGGGCCATCCGCCGCGCCCAGGCCGCCGACGTGCCCTCGCCGGCACCCTCCATCCACGTCCAGCACGCGGTGTCGGGGCCGACCTCGGCCAGCAGCCCGGCGAGCTCACGCTGCACGGCGTCGTGCCGGTCGACCGCCGCGGCGAACGGCAGGTCGTCGCCCAGCGGCCACTCGCCTTGCTCCGGACGCCGGCCCAGGCGCAGCAGCGCCACCTTGTGCGCGTAGACGTCGCCGACGTGGCGCACCAGGTCGAGCAGCGTCCAGCCCGGGCAGGTGGGCACCGCGGTTTCGGGATCGGCGGAGCGGGCGAGCTGGGAGAGCCGGTCGGCGTCGACGGCGAACGCCTCGAGGTAGGCCTCGTGCGTCAGCCAGGAGCTGCGGTCGGGGGTGGGAGCGCTCATGGCGCCACCGTAGGCCTCACCCCCGACACGCAGATACCCGCCGTTCTCC
>JBQCES010000297.1:0-2720 GCA_051960055.1 Angustibacter sp.
CGAGCTCGGCGTCGAGGTCGACGTCGTGTCCGGCGGCGTGGCGCGCGCAGCGCGGGCCGAGGAGATCAGCGACCCCATCGACTCGCGCGACCATGACGACCCGGCCTTCGCCGAGGAGCGCCGGGTGCCGCTGGAGCTGCCGGTGGAGCTACCGGTGGAGCAGGTGGACGACGGCACGGGGCGGAGCGAGTCGTGAGGGCTCCGGTGTCGGCCAGGCCTCGGTTGTCGACCACGGGCGCGTTCACCGCCATCGCCGCCGTGATCACCGCCGGTGCGGTGGGCTCGGTGGCGGCGGGCGTCACCGAGCACGGGCTGGCGGGACTTCCCGTGGTGCTGGCCTTCGGCGCCGCCATCGCCCTGGGCGAGTCGCTGCGCGTGTGGCTCCCGGGCGAGCGCGAGGCCGCGCCTATCGGGACGGCGGCCGCCGTGGCGTTCGCGCTCGTCACCCGGGTGGGCTCCACCGGCACCCCGATGCGCGCGGCCACAGTCATCGCGGTGATCGCCTTCGCCACGCTGCTCGGGATCCTGCCGCACCTGCTCGCCTCCAGGGCGCCTGACCTCGCCGGCCTGGTGCACCGCTTCCTCGCCGTCTCGCTGCTCGTGGTGCTGTGGCGCGTCGTCCCCCTGACGCCCGACGGGTCGCTGGCCGAGGCCGGCGGCGGCTGGCACGGCTACCGCTGGCTGCTCGCCCTGCTCATGCTCGTGGCGGTCGGTGTCACGATCACGGTCGACGCCGTGCTGGCCGCGGTGATGCGGGCGGCCGACGAGAACGCCCGGCTGCGCTCGGTGCTGCGCGACGAGCTGCGGGTGGCCGGTGGCCTCGGGAGCGCGATCGGCACCAGCGGCATCCTCATCGCGCTCGCCGCTGAGCCGATGGGCCTGCTGGCCGTGCCGGTGTTCCTCGCGCCGCTGCTGCTCACGCAGTTCGCCTTCCGGCGCTACTCGATGGTGCAGGCCACCTACAACCAGACGATCCGCTCGCTGTCGCGGGTCACCGAGCTCGGCGGGTACACCGAGGCGGGTCACTCGCGGCGGGTGGCGTCCCTGGCCCTCGCCATGGGCCGCGACCTCGGCCTCACCGAGCGCTCGCTGCGCGACCTCGAGTACGCCGCGCTGCTGCACGACATCGGCCAGCTCTCGCTCACCGAGCCGATCCCGGGCGGCGCCACCGTGATGGCCGCACCGCTGGAGCAGAAGCGGATCGCCGACCTCGGCGCGGCCGTCGTGCGGCGTACGGGAGTGCTCGACGACGTCGCCCAGATCATCGAGCGGCAGAGCGAGCCCTACCGCCGGCGGCACCAGACCGACGACGTCGCCGTGCCGCTGTCCAGCCGCATCATCAAGGCCGCGAACGCGTACGACGACCTCGTCGGCGACGGCACCAGCGAGACCCGCCGGCGCGAGGCGCTCGAGCGGATCCACCTGGGCCTGGCCTACGAGTACGACCCCCGGGTCGTGTCAGCCCTCACGCGCGCCGTCACGCGCACGGACTGAGGGCCGCGACGGCTGCGCCGGACGAGTTCACCCAGGTGGCTCAAGTCGCCCCGCGACCGCGCCGATCTGCTTCTCGTGGACGACTCCGGCCTGATCTCCGTCTCGCCGTACCTTCGCGCCCTCGCGGAGCTACGGGGCTCCGACCTGCACATCAAGGTCGGCTCCCCGGCACGTGTGCGCATCGACGGTCGGCTCCGCAAGCTGCAGGGGCCTTCGCTGACCCCTGAGCAGACCGCCGCGATCGCCGACGAGGTGATGCGCGACGACCTGCGGGAGTCGTTCCAGCGCACGAACGAGGCCGACTTCGCCTACTCGCTGCCTGGCGTCGGCCGGTTCCGCGTCAACGCCTTCCGCACGCGCGGCTCGATCGGCCTGGTGTTCCGGCGCGTCTCCGTGGGCGCGATCCCGCTCGACGACCTGGGCGTGCCACCGGTGATCAGCCAGCTGGCCCTGGAGCCGCGCGGTCTGGTGCTCGTCACCGGCCCGACAGGGTCGGGCAAGACCACCACCCTCGCCGGCATGGTCGACCACATCAACACGCACCGCGAGTGCCACATCGTCACCATCGAGGACCCCATCGAGGTGCTGCACCGCGACCAGCTCTCGATGATCAACCAGCGCGAGGTGCGCCTCGACACCGAGGACTTCTCGGTCGCCCTGCGGGCCGCGATGCGCCAGGACCCCGACGTCATCCTCGTCGGCGAGATGCGCGACGTCGAGACGGTGAAGGCGGCGCTGTCGGCGTCCGAGACCGGCCACTTCGTCATGTCGACCCTGCACACCACGAACGCGCAGGAGACGGTGGCTCGCATCATCGACTTCTTCCCGCCGCACGAGCAGAAGCAGGTGCGTCTCGCGCTCGCCGGTGCGCTGCGCGGCATCATCTGCCAGCGCCTCGTGCCGCGCGCCGACGGCCAGGGCCGCTGCGTGGCGATGGAGATCGCGGTCAACACCGGGCGCGTCGCCGACGCCATCGTCGACCCCGACAAGACGAGCATGCTCACCGACCTGATCACCGAGGGTGGCTTCTACGGCATGCAGACGTTCGACCAGCACCTCACCACGCTGATCCGCGACGGCGTCGTGACGCTCGAGGACGCCATGAGCGCCTCCAGCAACCCGCACGACCTCACCGTCGAGCTGCGCCGCCTGGGCCTGGTCGCCTGACCAGACCCGCCCTCACCGTGCACTTCGGATCCGAAGTCCACGCCTACCGGCGGCTAGGG
>JBQCES010000298.1:0-28557 GCA_051960055.1 Angustibacter sp.
GCCACGAGCTGCTGCCGGAGGTGATCGGCCTGGACGAGTGGGGTTACCCGGTCGTGACCGGTGACGTGCCCGACGGGCTCGTCGAGCTGGCCCGCCAGGCCGTCACCGCCTGCCCGACGCTCGCCCTGCGCCTGGTCGACGCCCCCCGCTGAACCGGGCCCCGTGGTCAGGTGGTCGAGTTCACCGGGTCCGGGTCCGGACTCGCGAACGAAGCGCGCGGTGCGCCGACGCCCCGAGGAGCCACCGGCGCTCGCCGCAGGGAGAGCAGCAGGCCGAGCCACACCAGCACCACCAGCGCGGCGGCGGGCGTGGTCAGCGACGACAGGCCGGACCCGGCGGGCCCGTGGACACCGCCCGCCACCACCCAGGTGCCGTGTGCCATGGCGACGGGCAGGCCAGTCCGCTGCACCTCGACCGTGAGGCCCCACGTGCCGGCCTCGGGCACCTTCACCGGCAGCGCCCACGTGCCGTCCGACTGCGGCTCGGCGACGCCCGTGACCGGCGGCGACCCGTTGCGGCGCAGGGTGAGTCGCACGTTGTGCACTGCTGCCGGGGCCGGCCGTCGCGTCTGCAGCACACTGACGTTGGCGTACGCCGGCCCCACGGTGTTCGGCCCGATCGACACCTGCACGAGCAGGTCGTCGGCGTGCATGGCCGCCGAGCGCGACACCGACGGCCCCGGCGTCCACTGCGGCGAGTTGGCGGGCGACGTCGCCGCCAAGACACCTGCTGCAGCCAGGACGCCGACCAGCAGCGTGGCCTCGGCAGCGACCCAGCGCCGTCCGGACGCCCCGACGACGCCGTCACCGCGGCCCTGGCGGTGGTTGCGCAGGGCCAGCAGCAGCACGGCGCCGATGAGCGCGCCCTTGACCAGCACCGTGACGCCGTAACGCGCATGCAGCAACGCCGTCGTGGTGGCCACGCCGTGCCCGGCGAGCAGGAAGCCGGTCGCGACGGCGCCGGCCACGCAGGTCACCGACAGCAGCGCGAACGCACGCGCCGGCACCACCGGACGCAGGGCTCCCCCACCCGCGTGCACCACCGCGAGCGCGACGACGGCACCGACCCACGTCGCGCCCGTCACCATGTGCACGACGTCGGCGACGACCAGCACGTGCGACGACGACCAGATGTGCCCGCGGACGCCAGTGACCACGGGTACGACGAGCAGGCCCGCGGTCAGCAGCGACGCCTCGACCGGGTACCGGCGAAGTGTCGGGCGCAGGCCCTGCTGCGCGAGCTGCCGGACACCGCGAGCCCCGAGCGTCAGCGCCAGCACGGCCCCGGCGACACGCAGCAACCACGCCCCTCCGATGCCGACGTCGTGAGCCGCCTGCCAGGCCTCGCCCACCGAACGCAGCTGGGCGGCCGGGAGCACCACGGCCGTGGCCACCAGCAGGGCACCCGCCAGGCGCGACAGGCGAACCAGCCGCGCCAGCCGCGGGCCGCGCAACGTGCCACCAGCCAGGGCGGCCACGACCAGTGGCCCGAGCAGGCCGGCCAAGCACGACCACATCACCCACCGCGTCGCGGCCTCGCCGAGCCCGGGCGCCTCGTCGACCGCTCCTGAGGCGCCGACCTTCTCGCCGACGCCGAACGCCAGGACGCCCCTCGCCTGGTGCATGTCGTCGGCGGACAGCGTCTTCCACGCGACGCGGTAGGTGCCACGAGGTAGCTGCGGCAGCGCGACCGCCACCTGCACCGGGTGCTCGGTGCCGCCACCGTCGCCACCGTCGCCACCGGACGCCAGGGTGATGGACGTCGGCATCACGGTCGCTCCGTGGCCGTCGGTGAGGCTCACCCGGGTGGCCCCCAGCACCACCGACTCGCTGAAGTCCAGGCGCAGCACCGATGGGGCGGCGTCGAGCACCTGGCCGTCCGCCGGGTTGCTGCCGACGAGGAAGGTGTGCGCGTGGGCGGCCGGAGCGCCGAGCCACAGCAGGGTCACGAGCGCGAAGCCGAGTGCGAGGAGCCGGGCCCCACCGCGGGGCAAGCGGACGATCACGCTGACCATCGAGGCCCCTGCGCTCTGATCTGCTCGGGCACGACGACGCTCCCCTGGGCCGGCCGCTCCGCCGACGGCTGGCTCGTAGTGTGCTCAATCTCGAGCGGGTGGGGAGCAGATTCGCCGAAGTCTCCGCCGTTCGCCGGAAATCCGCTGGGTCTCTGCGCGACTTCGCCGGGGCGCCGGGGCGTCAGCGCGTCACGAGCGGGGTGAGCGCCACCAGGGCCGCGAGGGCGAGGAGCACGGTGTCGCGACCACCCCAGTGGGGAGCGCGCGCCCAGGTGCGTCGCTGCGCCGTGGCGAAGCCGCGCGCGTCCATCGCGAGCGCCAGCTGACCCGAGCGCCGCAGGGTGTGCACGAGCAGGGCGAAGGTGAGCGACCCTACGTGCTTCGCCCGCGACCACGGCGAGCGCGTCGGCCCCAGCCCGCGCACGTGGCGCACGCGGTCGAGCGTCGTCCAGGTCGAAGCGAGCTCCTCGAGCTGCTGCAGCGCCGCCACGGACGCGACGACTGCGCGCGCCGGCAGCCGCAGCCACTGCGCCAGCTCGTCACCGAGCCGACTCGGATCGACCCACACCGCGACGAGCGACGCCGGCAGCACCAAGGCGAGGATCCGCAGCCCCGCACCGAGCGCCGTGGCCGGGTCGTTGCCGGCGAACCACCAGCTCGAGGCACCGAGCGACACCGCAGCCAGCAGGCCGGGCGCGAGGCGGCGCAGGGCCTGCGCGGGGCGCGCGACCGCGAGCGGCGCCAGCAGCAGCTCGGCAGCCACCATCACCAGCCCGTCGCGCAGGTCGTGCACCTGCGTCGAGCCCACGACGGCAAGAGCCGCGGCTGACAGCAGCGCGAGCGGCGAGCAGCCGGCGCTCGGTGGCCACCTCATGAAGGCACCGCCGCGACGTCGGCCAGGTGGGCGCCGAGGTGCACGGCACTGGTGGGCGCCGCGGCGTGGACGGCGGCCAGCAGGTCGGCGTCGTGCGTGGCCAGCGCCACGGCCGCGCCGTCGTCCACGGAGTGCAGCACCGTCTTGAGCACGGCGCTCCACGTGCGGCGGTCCTGGCCGACCGTGGGCTCATCGAGCAGCAGGACGTCGGGGCCGTGCACGAGCGCCGCGGCGAGTCCCAGCCGCCGCTGCTCACCACCCGACAGGTGGTGGGGGTCGGTGTCGACGAGCTGCGCCAGGCCGAGCGTCTCGAGCAGGGCCTGGGCGCGCCGCTCGGTCGCCGCGGCCGGGCGCCCCAGCGCGCGGGACGTCGCAAGCACCTCGTCGTGCACGGTGCGGGCGACGAGCGCGTGCTCGGGTGCCTGCGGCAGCCAGGCCACCCGCTGCGCCAGCTCGCGCGAGCGCCAGCGGTGCGGCCGCCGCTCCCGGCGCGGAGCCCAGTCGGCGTCCGCGAGCAGCTCACCCGACGTCGTTGCGGCGAGCCCGGCGAGCACCCCGAGAGCCGTCGACTTGCCGGCGCCACTGCGTCCGGTGACCGTCGTGACCACACCGCGGCTGACGTCCACGTCGAACGGGCCCACCACTGCGGTCGGGCCGCGCCCACGCCCGGTGCCCGGACGCGCGGTGACCTCGCGGCCGACGAGCAGGGGGCCGCCGGGGTGGCCGGTGGCGACGACGTGTGGGACCAACGGCGGTGCGTCGTCGACCCACAGGCCCGCGGTCTCCAGCTGGTCGGCGCGTTCGGCCAGCACCCGGTCGGGCCGGCCGTCGGCCACGACGCCGCCGTCGCAGCCCAGCACCACGAGGCGATCGACGTGGTCGAGCCAGGGCCCCATGCGGTGCTCGACCACCACGAGCGTGCAGCCGCTGCGCTCGGCCACGGCCAGCACCGCCTCGCGCACGCGGGCGGCGTTGGAGGCGTCCAGCATCGCGGCCGGCTCGTCGAGCAGCAGCAAGCCCGGGCGCAGCGCCAGGGCACCAGCGAGCGCCAGCCGCTGGCCCTCGCCGCCCGACAGCGCTGCAGTGCGGCGGTCGGCCGCGTACGGAAAGGCGCTGCGCCGCAACGAGTCCTCGACCCGCGCCCAGATGTCGTCCCGCGGTAGGGCGAGGTTCTCTGGGCCGAACGCCGTGTCGCGGCCGACGCGGTCGGCGACGACGGCGGCGCTGGGATCCTGCAGCAGCAGCCCGGTGACGCCGTCGACATGCACCTCGCCGGCCAGCTCGCCGTCGTCCGCCGACAGCCGGCCGGCGAGGGCGCGCAGCAGCGTGGACTTGCCCGCCCCGCTCGGCCCGGCGAGCACGATGCGCTCGCCGGGCTCGAGTCGCAGGTCGACCTGGTCGAGCACGCGGTCGCGACGTCCCCACGGCCGCCATGTGAGGCCGCGGACGTCGACGCGGGCGCCGCTCACCGCGCGGGGGTCGCGTCCCGATGCAGCTGCGCGTCCCGTGCGCGGGCCTGCTCGCGCCCGGCTGGGAAGGCAGCCAGCGCGCCCGATCGCGTGAGCGCCCGCACGATGGCCCAGCCCAGCAGGCCGGCCAGCACCACACCCGAGAGCACGAACGTCGCCAGGTAGAGCACCGTTCCGCCGGCGCCGAAGGTCGTGCCGTAGTCGTACGTGACGTACTCGTAGCCGGTCTCGAGCACAGCGGCGAGCGCGCCTCCGAGCGCCGCAACCCACGGCCCGAACCGACGGAACAGGAAGATCGCGAGCGCGAGCTCGACCCCCAGACCCTGCAGCAGACCGGACACGAGCGTCGCCACGCCCCACTGGTTGCCCAGCAGGTACTCGACGTTGGCGGCTACGAGCTCGGCGAGCAGCGCGGCGCCGGGACGCCGGACGACCAGTGCGCCGACCACGCCGGCGAGCAGCCAGGGGCCGCCGAGCAGGCCGCCGAGGGACGGCACGGCGGTGAACGCCGGGCTGAGGACGTTGTACGCCGCCGACCAACCCCAGTAGGCGACGCCGAACGCGACGCCCAGCATCGCGGCGGTGACGAGGTCGACGGTGCGCCAGCGAGCGAGCTCGCCCAGCGACGGGCGCGAGGTGACAGCAGGTGCCGTCATGGTGTGGAACCTCCTACGTTGCAGCAGGAGGGGTACCGCCGTGGCGGCACGTGCTCGACGCACCGACACGGCGGTCGAGATTCCCGACTCCCTCCACCGGTGCTAACCGGATCAGGTTCGAGGGTCTGCGGTTGCCCGCACTCTCAGCGCCTGGTGGCGCTCCCCTGTCGTGTGGTCCCACGCTACACCGCGGGCCGCACCCGGTCGACCGGCGCCGACGGGTGGCTGGGTGGCGTGCGGTGCGGCAGGCTGGCGCCATGGGTGCAACGACGTGGAAGATCCTCGGCACGGGTGGCGCGGTCGTCGCCGGCATCGCGGCGCGCAACCTGCTCACCGCGGGCTGGAAGGCCGCCACGGGCGCGGCGCCCCCCACCAACCCCGAGCACCCCGACGTCGAGTGGCACGAGGCCGTGCTGTGGGCCGTGCTCAGCGGCGCCGTGATCGGCGTGGCCCGCATGCTGGCCACGCGCAAGGCGGCCGAGTACTACCGCCACTCCACCGGCCACCTGCCGCCCGACATGGGCGAGGTCTCCTGACCCTCCCGCCCGGCCGCCCGGCCGCCCGGCCGCCCTCGCCCGTTGATCACGTTCAGTGGGCGACACTCCGCTTGTCGAGGGGTGCGCCCCTCGACAAGTGAGCGCAACCCTCGAGAAGCATCGCCCTAGACGTCGAGTGCGCGCGCCAGCGGGACGCCGGGCCGGTAGGCCAGGTGCCGGTACGACGGCGCCTCGAGCACCGCGAGGTCGGCGCGCGCACCCACGCCCAGGTGGCCGACGTCCGGACGCCGCAACGCGAGCGCACCCCCGGCCGTGGCCGCCCACAGCGCCTCGGCGGGTGACAGGCTCATCTCGCGCACGGCGAGGGCGATGACGAACGGCATCGACGAGGTGTAGCAGCTGCCCGGGTTGCAGTCGGTGGCGAGCGCGACGGTCACGCCGGCGTCGACGAGCGCCCGCGCGTCGGGGTAGGGCGAGCGGGTCGAGAACTCGACGCCGGGCAGCAGCGTCGCCACCGTCCCCTCGCGACCGGGGTTCGGGGCAGCACAGGCTAGCGCTTCGACGTCCGCCGCGCTGAGGTGCGTGCAGTGGTCGACGCTCGCGGCGCCGAGCTCGGCCGCGAGCCGGACGCCGGGCCCCGCCGACAGCTGGTTGCCGTGCACCCGCGGCAGCAGGCCGGCCGCGATCCCGGCGGTGAGCACCTCGCGGGCCTCGTCGCCGTCGAAGGCGTGCGGGCTGGCCGGCTCGCAGAAGACGTCGACCCAGCGGGCCAGCGGCGCGCAGGCGTCGAGCATCGGGCCCGTGACGAGGTCGACGTACTCGCGCCGGTCGACGCCGGCCGGCACGACGTGCGCGCCGAGGAACGTCGTCTCGTCGGTGAGCTCGCGGGCGACGCGCAGGCTGCGCGCCTCGTCGGCCACCGTGAGCCCGTAGCCGCTCTTGACCTCGATGGTCGTCGTGCCTTGGGCCCGCATCTCGGCCTGCAGGGCGCGAGCGCGCGCGAGCAGCAGCTCGTCCGGGGCCGCGCGCGTGGCGGCCACGGTGGTCGCGATGCCGCCGCCGTCGTACGGCGTTCCGGTCATGCGCGCCTCGAACTCGCGCGCGCGGTCTCCCGCGAAGACCAGGTGGCTGTGGGAGTCGACGAAGCCGGGCACCACGGCGCGCCCGGCGAGGTCGAGCTGCTGGTCGGCGTCCGGAGCCTGGCGCTGCGGCCCCACCCAGGCCACGGAGTTGCCCTCCAGCACCACGGCGGCCTGCTCGATCACTCCCAGGAGCGACCCGTCACCCAGCGCGGGATCGTTCGTCACCAGCTCGCTGATGCCGGTGAGCAGCACGCTCGACATCTCAGTCCTCCCACAGCGGTGCGATGGCGTCGGAGAGCAGGCGGCCGACGTCACCGAGCACATGGCGTCCCTCGGTGACGACGGTGCGTCCGGCGTTCACCACCGTGTGGACGTCGGATGCCGTAGCACCGTAGATCGCCTGCGGCACAGCGGTTCCGGCCGTTCGCACGGTGTCGAGACGGAGGGCGACGAGGTCGGCCGGAGCGCCAACCGCGAGGCGGCCGGCCTCGGGCCAGCCCAACGAGGCGTGACCGTTCACCGTGAGTGCCTCCACCAGCTGCGCAGGCGTGAACACCCCACGCTCCAACGAGAACAGCCGCTCGTGCATCTCGAGCGCGCGCGCCTCCTCGAGCAGGTCGACCACAGCGTTCTGGTCGCTGCCCAGGCACAGCGGGCTGCCGTGGCCGGCCATGAGCTTCGCCGGGCCGATGCCGTCGGCGAGGTCGCGCTCGGTGGTGGGGCACAGGCACACCGACGTTCCGGTGCTGCCGAGCAGCTCCATGTGCGGTGCCACGGTGGCGTGCACGACGGTGGTGCGCGGGCCGAGCGCGTCTGCACCCGCGAGCAGCTCGGTGGGCGAGCGCCCGTAGAACGCCAGCGCCGCTTCGTTCTCGGCGAACTGCTCCGACAGGTGCGCGTGCAGCGGGCGGTCGGGGAAGGCCGCCGCGACGTCGGCGAGCTCGAGCCGCGGCACGGCCCGCACCGAGTGGATCGCCGAGCCGACGTGGAAGTCGTCGTCCGGCTGAAGGCGCGACACGCGCTCGACCCAACGCGCGCTCGAACCGTCCGAGAACCGTTGCTGCACAGGGTCTGGGCGAGTGTGTCCCTCGGCGGTCAACCCACCCGCGAGGTAGCAGGTGTCGAGCAGCGTGATCCGCAACCCGGCGTCGCGCGCCGCCTGGCGCAACGCCTCGGCCATGGCGTTCGGGTCGTCGTACGGCGTGCCGCCCGGCGCGTGGTGCAGGTAGTGGAACTCACCCACGCAGGTGACGCCGGCCAGTGCCATCTCGGCGTAGACGGCACGAGCGAGCGCGAGGTAGGAGTCGGGGTCGAGCCGGTCGACCACCCGGTACATGCGCTCGCGCCACGTCCAGAACGTGCCGCCCATGTCGTGCGTGCGACCGCGCAGCGCACGGTGGAACGCGTGCGAGTGGGCGTTGGCGAAGCCGGCGAGGACGAGCCCGGCCAGCCGGACGTCGCCCGGCTGAGGCGTCACACCCGGCTCGACGGCGGAGATGACGCCACCGTCCGCGATGACGCGCACGCCGGCCACAGGCGCGTCGTCGAGCCAGGCGTGCTCGCACCACCACGACGTCATGAGGCGAGATCCTCCAGCACCCGGGTGAGCGCGCGCACGCCGGCCAGGCAGTCGTCGAGCTCTGCGTGCTCGTGCGGTGAGTGCGAGACGCCAGTGGGGTTGCGGACGAACAGCATGGACGTCGGCACGCCGGCCTCCGCGAGCACACCGGCGTCGTGCCCGGCGCCCGTCTCGATGACGGGGGCGTCCCCGAGCGTGCGGGACAGCCGCCCGGTCAGGTCGACGTCGAAGGGCGTGCGCGGCGTCCAGGACTCTCGCTCCGGCTCACCGTGAGCGGCGGCCAGGTCAGCGACCAGCGACCGCACCGCGTCCTCCTCGGGCCCGCGCGCGTCGAGCCAAGCGCGTACGAGCGACGGGATCGCGTTGACACCGTTGGGGTTCACGAGCACCTTGCCGATGGTGGCGAGGGCGTCGTGTCGCTCGGCCGCGGAGCGCGCTGCGGTGACCAGCGCGGCCAGGGCGAGCATCGGGTCGTGGCGGTCTTCGAGGCGGGTCGTGCCCGCGTGGTCGGCGCGGCCGGCGAGGTCGAAGCGCCAGCGGCCGTGCGGCCAGATCGCGCTGCCGACGCCCACGGCGTCACCCGTGTCGACGAGCGCCCGGCCCTGCTCGACGTGCAGCTCGACGAACTGGCCGACGCGCGCGAGGGTCTGCGCGTCCGCTCCGAGCTGCTCGGCGTCGCGGCCGGCGGCCCGCATCGCGTCGGCCATGGTGACGCCGTCGGCGTCGGTGAGGCCGCGGGCGCGGTCGGCGTCGAGGGCACCGGTGAGCAGGCGGGAGCCGGCGCAGGCGATACCGAACCGCGCGCCCTCCTCGTCACCGAAGCAGGCGACACCGACCGGTCGGCGCGGCGTGAAGTCGTTGTGCTGCAGCGCTTCGACAGCGGCGAACGAAGACACGACGCCGAGGGGACCGTCGAAGGCGCCCCCCTCGGGCACCGAGTCGAGGTGGCTGCCCACCACCACGCCGGGTCCGTCGCGGTCGGGATCGCCCCACCAGGCCCAGAGGTTGCCGACGCGGTCGGTGACGACGTCGAGACCCAGCCCCTGCGCCGTCCCGGCGAACCACTCGCGCAGCGCGGCGTCCTCACGCGTCCAGGCGAAGCGCCGGTAGCCGCCGGACGCCGTCCGCCCCACGGGCGCCAGCTCTTCCCACCACCGCTCGAAGCTGCTCACGCTCCCACCCTCCCGTGATCATGCACGCCAGCGCACCCCCGTAGGGTGCATAGGCATGAGCGAGGAACGGGCGGTCGCGGCCCTCGACGCATCCGGCATCGCGTACCGCGTGGTGCGCCACGGACCGGTGCGCTCGTTGGCCGAGGCGGCCGAGGCGCGTGGCGTCGAACCACGGGCGCTGCTCAAGAGCATCGTGGTGCGGCGTGCCGACGACGACTTCCTGTTCGTCCTCGTGCCCGGCGACCGCGAGATCTCGTGGCCCAAGCTGCGCGCGCTCCTCGGCGTCAACCGCATCTCCATGCCGGACGCCGACACCGCCCTCGCGGTCACCGGGTACGTCCGCGGCACCATCACACCCTTTGGCTCGCTGCGGCCGTGGCCGGTCGTCATGGACGAATCCGTTACGGGGCAGGAGATCTCGCTCGGTGCCGGGGCGCACGGCGTGGGCGTCGTCGCCCAGGCGGACGACGTCGCCCGCGCCCTCGACGCGCAGCTGGCCGACATCAGCGCCTAGCCCTCGCGCATCGGCACGCGCACGCCACGCTCGGCGGCCACGTGCTCGGCGAGGTCGTAGCCGGCGTCCACGTGGCGGATCACGCCCATGCCCGGGTCGTTGGTGAGCACGCGCTCGAGCTTCGCCGCAGCGAGCTCCGTGCCGTCGGCAACCGACACCTGCCCGGCGTGGATCGAGCGCCCGATGCCGACGCCGCCGCCGTGGTGGATCGACACCCACGACGCACCGGACGACGTGTTGACCAGCGCGTTGAGCAGCGGCCAGTCGGCAATGGCGTCCGAGCCGTCGGCCATCCCCTCGGTCTCGCGGTACGGCGAGGCGACGCTGCCGCAGTCGAGGTGGTCGCGGCCGATGACGATCGGCGCGCTCACCTCACCGGACGCCACGAGCTCGTTGAACCTCAGGCCGGCCTTGTCGCGCTCGCCGTAGCCCAGCCAGCAGATCCGAGCCGGAAGCCCTTGGAACGCCACGCGATCCTGCGCCGCGCGGATCCACCGGTGGAGGTGGTCGTTGTCGGGAAACAGGTCGAGCACGGCCTTGTCGGTGGCGGCGATGTCCTTCGGGTCGCCGCTCAGGGCCGCCCAGCGGAACGGGCCCTTGCCCTCGCAGAACAGCGGCCGGATGTACGCCGGCACGAAGCCGGGGAAGGCGAAGGCACGGTCATAGCCGCCGAGCCGAGCCTCGTCGCGGATCGAGTTCCCGTAGTCGAACACCTCGGCGCCTGCGTCCATGAAACCCACCATCGCCTCGACGTGCTTGGCCATCGAGGCCCGCGCACGGTCGGTGAACTCCTCGGGCTTGGCCGCCGCGTAGTCGTGCCAGTCGGCGAGGTCGACGCCTTCGGGCAGGTAGCTCAGCGGGTCGTGCGCGCTGGTCTGGTCGGTGACGACGTCGACGTCGACGCCCCGGCGCAGCAGCTCGGGCAGCACCGTGGCGCAGTTGCCGACCAGGCCGACGCTGAGGGCGCGCCGGTCGCGCTTGGCGACCTCGCAGCGGGCGATCGCGTCGTCGAGGTCGGTGGCCACCTCGTCGAGGTAACGGTGCTCGACCCGACGCCGCAGCCGCGCCTCGTCGACGTCGACCACCAGGCAGACGCCGCCGTTGAGGGTGACCGCGAGTGGCTGCGCGCCGCCCATGCCGCCGCAGCCACCGGTGACCGTGAGGGTGCCGGCCAGCGTGCCGTTGAACCGCTTGGCCGCCACCGCCGCGAACGTCTCGTAGGTGCCCTGCAGGATGCCCTGGGTGCCGATGTAGATCCACGAGCCGGCGGTCATCTGGCCGTACATCGTGAGCCCGAGCTGCTCCAGCCGCCGGAACTGCGGCCAGGTGGCCCAGTCGCCCACCAGGTTGGAGTTGGCGATGAGCACGCGCGGCGCCCACTCGTGCGTGCGCATCACGCCCACCGGGCGCCCCGACTGCACGAGCAGCGTCTCGTCGTCCGCCAGCGTGGTGAGCGTGCGCACGATGGCGTCGTAGCTGCGCCAGTCACGGGCGGCGCGCCCGGTGCCGCCGTAGACGACCAGGTCGTCGGGGCGCTCGGCCACCTCGGGGTCGAGGTTGTTCTGCAGCATCCGCAGCGGTGCCTCGGTCTGCCAGCTGCGCGCGGTGAGGGTGGTACCGCGCGCGGCGCGCACCGGTCGGGCTCCGTCCATGGTCGTTCTCCTTCGTCGTCGTGGCCGCACCTCTTGGAAGACCCGGGGTCTGCGAGGGGTCCTTGACCCCGCTTCTTCGAAGAGGTGCGAGAAGGGGGGCTATCTGAGGGGGTGGTCGAGCGCGGTCTCGGCAGCGCGGCGGACGGCGCCACTGCGCACCGCTTCCACTGCCGACTCGATCTCGGGGGCCAGGAAGCGGTCGGGACCCGGGCCGGCCGCGCCGGCCGCGCGCAGCACGTCCCGCACCGCACCGGTGCCGGGGGCGGGCTCGAGCGGCGCGCGCAGGTCCATGGCCCGGGCGGCGGTGAGCAGCTCGACCGCCACGACGCGGGTGAGCCCGTCGAGTGCCCGGCGCAGCTTGCGCGCAGCCGCCCAACCCATCGAGACGTGGTCCTCCTGCATCGCGCTGCTCGGGATCGAGTCGACGCTCGCCGGAGCCGCCAGCCGCTTGAGCTCGCTGACGATCCCGGCGGCGGTGTACTGCGCGATCATGTGCCCGCTGTCGACGCCGGGGTCGTCGGCGAGGAACGGCGGCAGGCCGTGGTTGCGCGCGACGTCGAGGAACCGGTCGGTGCGCCGCTCGCTCATCGACGCGACGTCGGCCACCGCGATCGCGAGGAAGTCGAGCACGTAGGCCACCGGCGCACCGTGGAAGTTGCCGTTGCTCTCGACCCGGTCGTCGAGCGTGATCACCGGGTTGTCGACGGCGGCAGCCAGCTCGCGGGACGCCACGAGCGCCCCGTGGTCGGCCGTGTCGCGGGCGGCGCCGTGCACCTGAGGGGCGCAGCGCAGCGAGTAGGCGTCCTGCACCCGGGTGCAGTCCGGCGTCCGGTGACTGGCCATGATCCCGCTGCCCGACAACAGGTCTCGCAGGTTCATCGCACTTGCCGCCTGGCCGGGGTGCGGGCGCAGCGCCTGCAGGTCGTCGGCGAAGACGGCGTCCGTCCCGAGCAGCGACTCCACGCTCATCGCCGCGGCGATGTCGGCCGCCACCATCATCTCGCGCAGGTCGTGCAGGCCGAGCAGCAGCATGCCGAGCATGCCGTCGGTGCCGTTGATGAGGGCCAGGCCCTCCTTCTCGGCGAGCTCGATCGGCTCGATGCCGTTCTCTCGCAGCACTTCTGCGGTCGGTCGGCGGTGACCCTCGGCGTCCCGCACCTCGCCCTCGCCCATCAGCACCAGCGCGCAGTGAGCGAGCGGCGCGAGGTCGCCGGAGCAGCCGAGCGAGCCGTACTCGTGCACCACCGGCGTGATGCCGGCGTCGAGGATCGCGGCGTACGTCTGCGCCACGACCGGACGCACACCGGTGCGCCCGGTGGCGAGCGTCGACAGGCGCAGCAGCATCAGCGCACGCACGACCTCGCGCTCCACCTCCGGCCCCGACCCGGCGGCGTGCGAGCGCACGAGGCTGCGCTGCAGCTGGGCGCGGCGCTCCACCGGGATGTGCTGCGTCGCGAGCGCCCCGAACCCGGTCGAGATGCCGTAGTGCGGCTCGACGTCGTCAGCGAGCGCCTCGACGACGGCGCGGGTGCGCGCGATCTCGGCGAGTGCGTCGTCGGCCAGGCGCACGCCGGCCCCGTGCCGCGCGACGGCCACCAGCTCGGACGGCGACACCGGGCCGCGCCCGACGGTGACGTGCGTCGTGGAGCCCGGGCGATGAAGCAACTCGGTCATGCCGTCCATTGCAGCGCCGCGCGGCCGGCCGCGGCAGTCGCGCCGGCGACGTTGTGTCTGGTATCCCAGACACATGTCCTCCGCCCGCCCTCGGGTGCCCGCCGCCGAGCAGACCCTGCGCATCCTCACCCACCTGGCGCGTCACGCCGGCCCGCTCCCGGCGGCGCGCATCGCGGCCGACCTCGGGCTCCCTCGCTCGACCACCTACCACCTGCTCACCGTGCTGGTGGACGCCGGTTTCGCCGTCCACCTGCCCGAGGAGCGCCGCTACGGCCTCGGTGTCACCGCGTTCGAGGTGGGGTCGGCGTACACGCACCAGGACGCCCTCGCCCGCCTCGCCCGTCCCCTGCTCGCCCGGCTCGTCGACTCCATCGGCCAGAGCGCCCACCTGGCGGTGCTGCACGGGCGCGAGGTGCTCTACGTCGTCGAGGAGCGCGCCAAGGGACGCCCGTCGCTCGTCACCGACGTGGGCGTGCGCCTGCCCGCCCAGCTGACGGCGTCCGGCCGCGCCATGCTGGCCGCCCTGCCCGCCGCTCAGGTGCGCGCGCTCTTCCCCGACCGCGAGGCGTTCGTGCTGCGCCATGCGGTCGGCCCGGACTCGCCGTCCGCGCTGCGCCGGCTCCTCGTCGACGTCCGGGCGCGCGGCTACGCCACCGAGGACGGCGAGATCACGACCGGATTCGCGAGCGTCGCGACCGCCGTCCTCGACCACGCCGGGCACCCGGCGGCGGGCCTGGCGATCACCTACGCAGCCGATGATGACGTCGACCCCGCGCAGCTCGCCGCGGCCACCGCACGCACCGCCCGCGACATGTCGCGACGCATCGGGGGACGAACCCTGCCAGGCTGACGCCAACGCGACGCTCGTCACACGGCGTGGCTCCGCAAGTTACCGCCCCGTAGAGTGACCGGGCTGGTTCACCTCCCGAACAGGAGCACCGATGCAGGTCGTCGCCATCGTCCTGGCCCTGGCCGCCACCGCGGTGGGGGTCGCGTTGTTCGCCCGCACCGTCGGCACCATCGTCGGCACCGTGCGGCTCGGGCAGCCCGACGGACGCCGCACCAACGCACCCATGACGCGCACCGTCACGCTCGTGCGCGAGTTCCTCGGCCACACGCGCATGGCGCGGCTGCCGGTCGTGGCCGTGGCGCACTGGTTCGTCATGGTGTCGTTCGGGCTGCTGTTCTTCTCGCTCGTCACGGCCTACGGGCAGCTGTTCGACCCGCACTTCGCGATCCCCCTCATCGGGCACTTCGCACCGTTCGAGTGGCTCACCGAGGCGATCGCGTGGCTGTCGTTCTTCGGCATCCTCACGCTCATCGCGATCCGGCAGAAGCAGCACCCCCGCAGCGCGCCGAAGGACGGCCGGCGTTCCCGCTTCTTCGGTTCGACGTTCTGGCAGGCCTACTACGTCGAGCTCACGATCCTCGGCGTGGTCATCTGCGTCATCCTGCTGCGCGGCCTGGAGTACGCGCTCGGCAAGCAGGTCGGCGACGACTGGGCCAGCGCCCTGCACTTCCCGCTGACCTTCTGGTTCGGCAACGGCTTCGGCGGCCTGACGCGTGGTGCGCTCGAGAACGCCATCATCGTCGTCGCCACCATCAAGATCCTCATCTCGATGGCGTGGTTCATCACGGTCGCGCTGCAGCCGGCGATGGGCATCGCCTGGCACCGCTTCCTGGCCTTCTTCAACATCTGGTTCAAGCGCCACGCGAGCGGCCGGACCTCGCTCGGCGCACTGCAGCCGATCGCCGTGGGCGGTGAGCCGGTCGACTTCGAGAACATCGACGAGCTCGACGAGGACGCCGCGCTCGGCGTCGGCAAGGTCGAGGACTTCACCTGGAAGGGCCTGCTCGACTTCAACACCTGCACCGAGTGCGGCCGCTGCCAGAGCCAGTGCCCGGCGTGGAACACCGACAAGCCGCTGTCGCCCAAGCTGCTCATCATGGGCCTGCGCGACCACACCCGCGCCAAGGCGCCCTACCTCGAGGCGCTCGCGAACCCGACGTACCTCGCGGCACAGAACGGCAAGCCGCTGCAGGCGGCCGAGCCGGACGTCGACCAGCTGGCCCCGCGCACCCGTGCGGCCATGGAGCGTCCCCTCGTCGGCGACACCGGGTACGCGAGTCACGAGGACATCGACTTCCTGCGCGCCTACAACCCCGACGGCTCCGCGTCGGCCGAGCTGGGCGTCATCGACCCCGACGTCCTGTGGAGCTGCACGACCTGCGGCGCCTGCGTCGAGCAGTGCCCCGTCGACATCGAGCACGTCGACCACATCGTCGACATGCGCCGCTACCAGGTGCTCATCGAGTCGGCGTTCCCGAGCGAGCTGGGTGGCCTGTTCAAGAACCTCGAGAACGCACAGAACCCGTGGGGCATGAACGCCCGCATGCGCCTGGACTGGGCCAAGGACCTGCCGTTCGAGGTCAAGCAGGTCGGCCAGGACGTCGAGTCGCTGGACGACGTCGAGTACCTGTTCTGGGTCGGCTGCGCGGGCGCGTTCGAGGACCGCGCCAAGAAGACGACGCGCGCCGTCGCCGAGCTGCTGAACACCGCCGGGGTCGACTTCGCCGTCCTGGGTGACGGCGAGGCGTGCACCGGTGACCCGGCTCGCCGCGCCGGCAACGAGTTCCTGTTCCAGATGCTCGCGCAGGGCAACGTCGAGACGCTCAACGAGGTGGGTGCGAAGAAGATCGTCGTCACCTGCGCGCACTGCTTCAACACGCTCTCGAACGAGTACCCCCAGCTCGGCGGGAAGTACGAGGTCGTGCACCACACCCAGCTGCTCAACCGGCTGGTGCGCGAGAAGCGGCTCGTGCCCGTCGCGCCCGTGGCCGGCAGCGCGCCGGCCAAGGACGGCGTCACGGCCGCGGGCACGTCGATCACCTACCACGACCCGTGCTACCTGGGCCGCCACAACGGCGTCTACGAGCCTCCGCGCGAGCTCATCGAGGCCATCCCCGGGGTCGAGTACCGCGAGATGGAGCGCAGCAAGGAGCGCTCGTTCTGCTGCGGCGCCGGCGGTGCGCGGATGTGGATGGAGGAGAAGCTCGGCACGCGGATCAACGGCAACCGCACCGCCGAGGCGGTGGCCACCGGGGCCGACAAGATCGCGATCGGCTGCCCGTTCTGCCGGGTGATGCTGAGCGACGGGCTCGCCGCGCAGCAGGCCGACGGGTCGGCCCGCGAGGAGGTCGAGGTGGTCGACGTCGCGCAGATGCTGCTCGCCGCCGTCAACCGCGGCAAGGGTCAGGCCGAGCCCGAGGCTGCGCCCACCCCCGCCTGACCCCACACGCCCGTGATCATGCACGCCGGCCCACTCCTGGGGCGGATCACTCCATCCGGTGATTGGCGCGGGGGCCCCCCCCGCCCATAGGACTGGGGCAGGGGGCCCCCCCGCCAAACCACGGGGAGACTCCGCGGGGAGACTCAGCGGGGAGACTCAGCGGGGAGACTCAGCGGGGGGCGGCGGCGGACGGCGACGCCAGGACGCCCGACAGGCCACCGGTGACCAGGGCCGTCAGGTAGCCGACCAGCGCGTCGGCCGACATCGTGCGCTGGTCGAACCACCGCCGGGTGGCCAGCTGCACCATGCCGACGATCCCGAACGCCCAGACCTCGGCGCCTCCGGAGTCCGCACCGAGCTCGCGCAGCCGGTCGCCGAGCAGCGTCGACAGCAGCTGCGCCACGCGGTGCTCCGTCGTCGCCACGAAGTCGCCGTCGCGCCCGGACGACGCGTGGGCCAGCGCGAACCGGTAGAGCTGCGGCTCGTCGTCCACCACCGAGACGAAGGCGCGGACGACGCGTCCGATGGTCTCGGCGTCGGTCACCGTGCCGTCGGGGGACGTCGGCAGCGCCGCGAGCTCGGTGGCGATGCGGGGCAGCAGCACCTCGTCGGCGATGGCGTCGAGCACCGCGGCGAACAGGTCCGCGCGGTCGGCGAAGTGGCGGTAGAGCACGGGCTTCGACACCCCGGCCCGCGTGGCGATCTCGTCCAGCCCGGTCTCAGGCCCGTGGGCTCGCACCGCCTCCAGCGCCGCACCGACGAACTCGGCCCGCCGGGCTTGCCGGTGACCGGCCCAGCGCTGGCGGCGACCATCCACCTCTTGCATGCGAACCAGATTAGCAGTAAACATGATTTACAGTTACTTCCGACCGAGGAGGCACCATGCCCCCCGCTCGTCCCGCCACCGTCGACCGCGAGGTCGTCCCCACCCGGCTGCTGAGGTCGTCGGCCAAGGCGTCGTTCGACCCCAACGTCGCGCTCGACTACGCCGCGCCGATCGACCCCGCGCTGCACGGCATGAGCCCGCAGTGGTCGACGCTCTACGGCACCGACCTGTGGGACGACCTCGGCCCCGAGCGCCAGGCGCTGCTCACCCGCCACGAGTTCGCGTCGATCAGCGGCGTCGGCATCTGGTTCGAGATGATCCTCATGCAGCTGGTGCTGCGCGACGTCTACGACGACGACCCGTCGCAGCCCCACGTGCAGTTCGCCCTCACCGAGATCGGCGACGAGTGCCGGCACTCGGTGATGTTCGCCCGCATGGCCGCGGCCTACGGCTGCCCGGCGTACGGGCCGTCACCGCGCGGACGTCGGCTGGGTCGGCTGTTCAAGACGATCGGCCACGGTCCGGCGGCCTACGCCGCGATCCTCGTGGCCGAGGAGGTGCTCGACATCCTGCAGCGCGATCTCGTGCGCGACGAGACGGTGCAGCCGCTGTCGCGCGAGGTGAGCCGCATCCACGTCATCGAGGAGGCGCGGCACATGCGCTTCGCCCGCGAGGAGCTCGCGCGCCGGGCGCCCCAGCTCTCGGCGTCCGAGCGACGGCGGCACCGCGCGGTGATCGCGATCGTCGCCGAGGTGATCGTGAGCAACCTGGTGCACCCCGCCGTCTACGCGGCGGTGGGCCTCGATCCACACGCCGCACGCGCGGCCGCGACGTCGAACGAGCAATACGCCGAGCAGCTGCGCTCGAGCGCCCGTGGCCTCGTGGGCTTCCTCGGTGACCTGGGGCTCATCGGCGGTCCCACCGAGCGGCTCTGGCGCCGGGTCCACCTCCTCTAGCCACCTCTCCCGGGGTTTGGCGCGGTGGCACCCTGCTCCAGCCCTATTGGAGTGGGGTGCCCCTGCGCCAACGAGGCGTTGGAGTGATCCGCCCCAGAAGGCGGGTCTGGCGTGCATGATCACGGCGAGGAGGGGGCGGCTAGAGGGAGTAGCGGTCGACCTCGAAGCCGTAGCCGTCGCTGACGACACCCGCCGTGGCCTCCGCGAGCGCCAGGGCGGCGGCCCGCAGCCGCGGCCGGTAGCGCTCGCGCTCCATCCGGAACGCGTACGGCGGGTCCTCCGACTCGAGCATGGTCAGGTCGTCGGGTAGCCAGCGCACCGCGTACGTCACCACGGGGTTGCTCTCGTCGAGCAGCTGGTGGACGACGCGCTCGCGCACCCAGCTGGGCACGGCGTCCTCCTGGATCACCTCGACGACGACGTTGCCGGCCGCGGTGAGCGCGTAGCCGTCGAGCACCACGCCCTGCTCGAGCGCGGTGGCGTCGTGCTCGGCGCTCACGGCGTCGATCGCCTCGTGGTCGGCGTCGCCGAGCGCGTGGGCGAGATCGGCGCCGAGGGGGTCGAGCGGGTCGACCGACCACGGCTGCGCCGTCCCGCGTCGTGGTGCCTCGTGCCGCCCACGCACGCTGAGATCGACGTCGGCCCCGGGCAGGAGCGGTGCGAGCAGGGCGAGCAGCCGGTCGGGGTCGAGCCAGTACCCCGACCACACGGTGAGGTCGGTGATCCGCTCGTGGTCGGGCTCGAGGACGACGTTGCTGCCCGCCGCGCGCAGCACCCCGCCCAACCGGCGGGCCAAGGCCAGCCCGAGATCGACGGCGTCGCCTTCCTCGCGGAACGGCTTACCGCGGGGGAACGCGCGCATCCACCAGGCGCGCAGCACGGGGTCGGCGATGTCGTCGAACGCCTGGGGGTCGGGCTCGGGCTCGACCTCGAGCGCGTAGGCGACCGACCACGGTGGGGGCACCTTGACGTACTCGAGCTCGTCCGGCTCCAGCAGGTGGGGGCCGCTGATCGACGACTGCCGACCCAGGCGCGCCCGGCGGTTCTCGGCCAGGCGGGCGTCGGGGTAGCGGTTGCGCACCAGACGGTCGACGTGGCCGTGGTTGACGTGATGGGGCAGCAGGAGCAGGTGCCAGCGGCGCAGCTGTTCGAGCGTCGGCTCGTCAGAGCTCTTGCGCCGTCCGAACAGCCCCATGCTGCGTCCCGTCCCGTCAGACCCGCGTGCGGTGGAAGCTCTGGAAGGAGCGGCTCGCCGTCGGGCCGCGCTGGCCCTGGTAGCGCGAGCCGTACTTCTCGCTGCCGTACGGGTGCTCGGCGGCGCTGGAGAGCCGGAAGAAGCACAGCTGCCCGATCTTCATGCCGGGCCACAGCTTGATCGGCAGCGTCGCGACGTTGCTCAGCTCGAGCGTCACGTGCCCGCTGAAGCCGGGGTCGATGAAGCCGGCCGTCGCGTGGGTCAGCAGGCCCAGCCGGCCGAGGCTCGACTTGCCCTCGACGCGTGCGGCGACGTCGTCCGGCAGGGTGACCACCTCGTAGACCGACCCGAGCACGAACTCGCCCGGGTGCAGCACGAACGGCTCGTCGGGGTCGACCTCGACCAGGCGGGTGAGGTCGGGCTGGTCCTCGGCCGGGTCGATCACGGCGTACTTGTGGTTGTCGAACAGCCGGAAGAACCGGTCGAGCCGGATGTCGACGCTCGACGGCTGCAGCATCGCCGGGTCGTAGGGGTCGAGGACGACGCGGCCGGCGTCGATCTCGGCGGTGATGTCGCGGTCACTGAGCAGCACGCACGAAGGGTATCCGGCACGCCCGAGGAGTGGACACGGCTTCTCGCGACCCGAGCCGGTCGGAGGGCTCGGGAACCGCCACGCGCATCGGATATGCTCGTGCTCGCGCCCGGACGACGGGCCGCGCGGGTGTAGTTCAATGGCAGAACATCAGCTTCCCAAGCTGACAGTGCGGGTTCGATTCCCGTCACCCGCTCCATCCATCCATCGGTCCACGCCACCCTCATCGGCTGCAGCCGTTCTGCCCTCTCGGGCCGGTCGTGTCGTGCATGATCACGCCGACGGCGGACGCCGATGTCTCGGGGGCAGCGTGATGGGTACGTGGCTTCGCCATGGTGTGCGTGCGGCGTCGGGTTGCCTCTTGGTGCTCGCATCGGTGGCGCTCAGCGCCGCCCCCGCTGGCGCCGCGGGCGCTGTGTTCGGGCCTGCCGGCCCGGTCCGGGTCGTCGGGTCCACCGTCATCGTGAGCGCCGGGCCGGTGCGGCAGCTGGACCTGCGCTGGAAGCTGGCCGAACCCGCGACGGCGCTCACGGTCGTCGTCCCCGTTCCGACGGCGGTGGGGCTCCAGCGAGCGTCGGCCGAGACGGCGCGGGGTGCTGCTGCGACGACCGCCCCACGGCGCCGGTCGTTCCTGATCCGACCGTGGGTCCTGGCAGGGGACGGCGGACACGGTGCGATCGCTGCCCGCGACGCACTGCAGGCCGCGACCCAGCAGGTCGACGTGAGCGCGTCGTCCGTCGTCCGACGAGCTGACCTGGCCGCGGCGCTCGCGCGCACCCAGCCGGACATGGCGGCCTCGGCGGCCCGCGAGGCGGCGCAGTCGGTGATCTCCCACGCCCAGCCAGGGGCGCGCTACGCCGTCGCGCTCCTGCAGGCGACGGGTGGCGGCCAGCTGCGGCCCGGGTGGGTCGGGACGCTGAGGCTGACCGTCCGTGGTGACGTCGACGCGACGCTCACGCCGCCCGACGCAGGTGGGGCGCCCTCGAGCGTCATCATCCCCCTGCCCGGCGGGGTCCTCGGCGCTGACGGGCCCCAGGTCGTGGCCGTGACCGCCGACACGGCCGTGCGCGCCGCGAGTGCGGACAATGTCGCGCCACTGGTGACCGGCGTAGATCGTGTCGCCGACGGCGGCTGGCAGAGCGTTCTCTACGGGCAGGGTCATCAGCAGGTGACCGCAGCCGACGTGATCGAGACGAGCGACGCCCCTGCGCCGTACCACGCAGTCGAGCCGGTGCTGCTGCCCGGACTGTCAGCGTGGCCGTGGGTGCTCGCCGCCGCCGCCCTTCTGGCCCTCGCCGTAGCACTCGTGGCGCGACGGTCTCGTCACCGCAGTCGGCGGGCCTAGATCCTCGTCAGCCGATCGGCACCTGCTGGTAGGCGGGCGTGAGCTCCTCCCATCGGGCCTTCCATCCGGCCGCGCCGGCCTCGGAGCTCCAGCCGCCCGGGTGCACCGAGCCGTCGGTCTCGAGCGACCGGCCGAGGTCCTCCAGGTGGGCTCGCCAGCCGGAGGCGTAGAACGGCAGGTGGGTGATCGGCAGGCCCCGCTCCTCGACCACCAGACGGGTCTTGTCGCCCTCCTCGGTCAGCCAGGCCTCCATCTGGCCTTCGTCCGGCGTGCCCGGCTCCGTCCTCAACAGCAGGTGGTGGGGCGCGTCGCACACGTCGATGCGCGCCGGGCCGGTCCACGTGCTCGTGAAGACCAGCTCGACCGTCCCCCCGACCCGCAGGTCGCCGTCGACCCGGGCGATCCAGCGGGCCAGCCGCTCAGGGGAGGTGCAGGCCTGCCACAGGTCGTCGATCCCCGTGGCGTAGAGGTCCTCGACCCGCACCGCTCCGTGGGTCTCGTCGAGGGCTCGCATGGTGGCGGTCGTGGTCATCGTCGGTCCTTCTTTCCTCGGGCGATCTCGGTATGGAGGGCGCCGAGCCGGTTCTGCCAGAGCCGGCGGTAGGCGCCCAGCCACTCGTCGACCTCGACGAGGGCCTCGGGGCGGAGCGTGTAGATCCGACGCTGCGCGTCCTGACGGACGTCGACCAGCCCGGCTTCGCGCAGCACCCGCAGGTGCCGTGAGACGCCAGGGCGAGCGATCGGTAGCGCCTCGGCCAGCTCACCGGCACTGGCCGGGTGGTCGCGCAGGATCTCGAGCACGGTGCGCCGGCTCTCGTCGGCGAGGGCGTGCAGAACGGCGTCCATACGGCGAAAGTACCCGACTGGTTACGTACCTTCAAGGGTACGCACGCGGACCTCCAGATCCAAGCGGGGCAGTTCCAGGTCCTGCAGGAGCGCGACGTCCGACGCCGAGACCTGCCCCAGCGCCGGGTCGGGCAGGAAGTGCACCGTGGTGCCGGTGGAGCCGGTGGCCGCGATCGGCTGAAGGCCGGTCACGGGGACGCCGTGCTCGTACCGCTGCGTCCACGAGCCGTTGCTCCGGTGGTTGCTGTGCACGAGCCAGGGACTCAGCGCAGCCACGACCGACATGCCGCGGCGGGGGTGGCCGTCCGCGAGCGCCGGCGCGTCGGTTGCGTCGAAGAAGCGGACGTCGCGCGTGGCCATGACCGGCTTCTTGATCGGCCTGCGGTGCTCGTCATAGCGGGTGTCGGTGCCGCGACCGTCGTCCGCGACCGACACCGAGCCGTCGTCGTGCAGCGTCACGACGCAGCGGCCCGCGCCAGTGTGCACCGCCTCGTCGGCCGGGTAGGCGATGACCTCCAGGACGAGATGCAGCACGCCGCCGGGTGCGTACTCAGCGGGCTGGTCGCGGATGCGCGCCAGGTGAGCGGGGTCGACCGTCGCGGCCCACTCGTGGGTCGTCGTGCGCCAGGTCGAGGCGTCACCCATGCGGCAAGACCCTAGCCCTCGGGGTCGCGGTGGCGACGGGTGCCACCCGACCTCCCTCTCCCCCGTCCCTGGCCAGCCTCCCGTTGATCACGTTCAGTGGGCGACACACCGCTTGTCGAGGGGTGCACCCCTCGACAACCGGGCGCAACCCTCGAGAACTCCGGGCGCGCCCGTGGCACGATGCGACCTCGTGACCGACTCGTTCCGCACGACCGTCGCTGACGGCGTCCCCGAGCTCGACCAGCGCCTTTCCGACGAGCTCGATCGGCACAACGCCGCCGCGACGCCGGGCACCGCCCCCGCGCGCGAGCTCACCGTGCAGATCCACGACGCGGACGGCGAGCTGGCGGCCGGCCTGAGCGGCTGGACGTGGGGCGTCGCCGCCGGAATCGGCATGACGTGGGTGCGCGGCGACGTCCGCGGCGCCCGCCTCGGCAGCCGGCTGCTCGAGCAGTTCGAGGCCGAGGCACGCAGCCGCGGCTGCACGCACGTCTTCGTCACGTCGTTCACGTTCCAGGCACCCGGCTTCTACGAGCGCCACGGCCACCGCGAGATCTTCCGGTGGGAGGGCGTTCCGGTGGAGGGCCAGGCCGACGTCCACTTCCGCAAGGACCTCTGAACGCGCCCACCCCACTGACGGCCGATCGCCCGTTGATCACGTTGAGTGGGCGACACGCCGCTTGTCGAGGGGTGCAACCCTCGACAAGCGGCGCCAACCCTCGACAAGTCAAGGCCCCCGACGCTCGATAACCCGTGGACGGCGGCACCGGCGTCCCGACACGATCGAAACCATGCGCCAAGAGGACATCTGGGACGTCGACGCCGCGGCCCGCTACGACACCCCGGGCAGCGGGATGTTCGCGCCGGAGGTGCTCGGCCCCACCGTCGACCGCCTCGCGCAGCTGGCGGACGGCGGCCGCGCCCTCGAGCTGGCGATCGGCACCGGGCGCGTCGCCATCCCCCTGGCCGAGCGCGGCGTGCCGGTGGTGGGCATCGAGCTCTCCCAGCCGATGGTCGACCGCCTGCGCGAGAAGGCTTCCACCGCCCAGATCCCCGTGGTGCTGGGCGACATGGCGACGGCCCGCGCCGAGGGCGAGTTCACCGTGGTGTACCTGGTCTACAACACGATCTCCAACCTCCTGACCCAGGACGAGCAGGTCGAGTGCTTCCGCAACGCCGCCCGCCACCTCGCGCCGGGTGGCTGCTTCGTCATCGAGCTGGGGGTGCCTGAGCTGCGCAAGCTGCCTGTCGGCACGGACGCGACCGTGTGGCACACCGACACCAGCGGCTACATCGCGCTCGACACGTACGACGTCCTGCAGCAGCGCGTGGTGTCGCACCACTTCCGGTTCGACGACAGCAAGGTCGCCCGGCTCACACGCTCACCGCACCGCTACATCTGGCCCAGCGAGCTCGACCTGATGGCGCGGCTCGCCGGCTTCGAGCTCGAGTCGCGGCACGCCGACTGGTCGGGCGGCGAGTTCACCGCGGACTCGCGCTCGCACGTGTCGGTCTACCGCCTCCCCCGCTAGCTCCGCTGCGGCGGCCGGGCGCGCATGGAGCGAGGCTGCAGGGGTAGCCGTACGGCATGACGAACGACGACGCACCGCGCCCGGACCCCGCCCCCGACGACTCCGACGTCAGCGAGGACCTGCGCCGCGAGATCGAGAAGGCAGCCAGCGACGGCGCGCCGACCACCGACGAGCGCGACGAGCCCGCCTTCGACAGCGGCTCGGAGGGCATGGACGCTCCCCCGCCCGGCTGATCAGGCCGGGCGCCCCGCCGCCACGTGCACCACCTCGGTGCGCGGCACGTGCACGAACCACTCGTCGAAGATCTCGAACAGCTGCGCGGACGCCGGCTCCCCCCGCCGGTAGAGGCGGTGCGGCCGCTCGGCCCCGGCCAGCTCCGGCGTCCCTCCGGTACTGGCCCAGCCGAAGAAGCCGACGAGCAGGTACTCGTCGTTCAGCAGCAGGCCGTGCAGGGGCGGCGGGTAGCGGTACTGGCTCACCGAAACCTGCAGTCGCGGGTCGACGAGATCGCGGCGCACGACGTCGAGCACGCGCTGCACCTCCGCCGCCCAGTGCGTGGGGAAGACGTCGGCCAGCGGCCCCGCGGCGTCCACCAGGAGCATCGAGATCCGTACCGTCGACGCCGTCGAGCTCTGGCACAGCGGAGGCAGCACCTGGCGCACCGTCGTCCAGCCCGTCGCAGCGATGATCTTGACGTCGGTGAACTCGCGGTCGGACGCCACGATCTTCTGCAGGGCGGGCACCGCAGCCACCTCGAGCGCGAACTCCGTCTCGCTGGTGTGCGGCCCGGTCTGCCGCTCGATGGTCTGCAGCGACTGCACCGCGAAGGCCGTGAGGACGCCGAGCGCCGCCGGCAGCATGAAGTCGCGCACCGGCCCGAGGAACGAGCCGAGGTACAGGATCGCGATCACGAGCAGCACCGAGCCGTAGACGATCCACAGTCGAGCGCGGTCGTACCACGACTTCATCAGCGCCAGGCCGGACGGCCGCGGTGCGTCGTCACTCACGGCTCACCTCGCCGGCCCCGTAGTAGCCGAGCCGCAAGAGCTCGGTGAGCTCGGCGAGCAGCGGCATACGCGGGTTCGTGCGGTTGCTGAGGTCCTCGAACGCCCTGAGCGCCAGGGCCGGGAGGGCCTCGAGGAAGTCGCGCTCGTCGACGCCGGCGTCCCGCAGCGTGCGCGGCAGACCGAGCCCGTCGAGGAGGGTCTCGACTCCCGCGAACAGCCGGCGCCGACTCTCCTGCGGCTCCCGCCCCCCGAACACCACGCGCCCGAGCTGGGCGTACTTGTCCGGCGCCACGTACGCGGAGTACCCGGGCGCGGGCATGAACTTGGTCGGCAGTGACGCGTTGTACGCGAGCACGTGCGGCAGGAAGATGGCGTTGGCCCGGCCGTGCGCGAGGCCGAAGTGCGCCCCCACCGCGTGCGCCAGCGCGTGGTTGGTGCCCACGAAGGCGTTCGAGAACGCCAGTCCGGCCAGGGTCGCGGCGTTCGACATGTCGGTGCGGGCGGCCAGGTCGGAGGGATCGGCGTGCACGCGTGGCAGCGCGTCGAAGATCAGCCGCGCCGCCTGAACGCAGTACGCGTCGGTGTAGGGCGAGGCGAAGATCGACACCACCGCCTCGAGCGCGTGGGTGAGGGCGTCGACCCCGCTGTCGACGGTGACGGCATCGGGCATGCTCAGCGTCAGCTGCGGGTCGACGATGGCGATGTCGGCCACGAGCCCGTAGTCGACCAGCGTCTGCTTGCGGTCGCCCACCGTGATGACGGCGGCGGGTGAGACCTCCGACCCCGTACCCGACGTCGTGGGCACCGCGACCAGCCGCACCGAGTGCGGCTCGGTGGGGTAGGTGACCACGCGCTTGCGCGGGTCGAGGAACGGCAGCGTCAGCTCGTCCATCGTCAGCTCGGGGTGCTCGTAGAACAGCCGGATCGCCTTCGCCGCGTCGAGCACCGAGCCACCGCCCACGGCGACGACCAGGTCGGGACGCGCGCGCCGCAGCGCCTCGACACCGGCGCGCACGACGTCCTCTCCTGGCTCGGGAAGCACCTGGCTGAACACCGCAACCCGTCGCGCGGGCAGCCGCGAGGTCACGAGCGCCGCCACACCCCGCCGCTCGCAGTCGGGATCGGTGATGATCACCGCACTGTCGCAAGGGATGTCGCGCAGGTTGTCGAGCGCGCCAGCGTTGAAGTAGGTGTGCGGTGGCACGCGGAACCACTGCGGCGGCGTGCGTCGACGCGACACGGTCTTGACGTTGAGCAGCTGCAGGTAGTTCACGTTCTCGGTCGTGCTCGAACCGCCCCACGTGCCACAGCCGAGCGAGAACGTCGGCGTGAGGTTGTTGTAGACCCCGCCCAGCGCGCCGACGGCGGTCGGCGCGTTGACGAGGATCCGCCCGGTGCGCACGGCGCGGCTGTAGGCGTCGACGACCGCGTCGTCGCGCGCGTAGACGGCCGAGGTGTGCCCGAGTCCGCCGTGCTCGGTCACCAGCACCGCGACGTCGATGGCGTGCTGGACGTCGCGCGCACGCACCAGCCCGAGCACCGGCATGAGCTTCTCCTGCAGCAGCGGGTGCGCCGCGAGCTCGTCGAGCTCGTCGGGCAGACGAGCGAGCATCACCTTGGTGTCGGTGGGCACCTCGAAGCCCGCACGCCGCGCCAGCTCGGGCGCCTGCTGACCCAACGCCGCCAGGTTCACCTTGTCGCCGCACCCGAAGGCGAACTCGGCGAGCCGCGCGGACTGCTCCGGCGTGATCACCCGGGCGCCCATCCGCTCGAACTCGGACACGACCTCGTCGTAGATCTCGTCGTCGACCACGCAGGTCTGCTCGGCCGGGCAGATCACGGACGCGTCGAACGTCTTGGAGATCAGGACGTCGACCACCGCCTGCTTGATGTCGGCGGTGTGGTGCAGGTAGATCGGCGCGTTGCCGGGGCCGACGCTGAGCGTGGGCTTCCCCGCCGCGTTGGCCAGCGCCACGATCTTGGGACCGCCCGTGACCCAGATGAAGTCCACGCCGGGGTGGGCGAACAGGTAGTGGGTCACCTCGCGCTCGACGTCGGGCACCACCTGCAGCGCACCGACGGGCAGGCCGGCCGCCTCCCCGGCCGCAGACAGCACCTCCACCACGCGCTGGGCGCACCGCGTCGCGAACGGCGACGGCCGGAAGATGAGGGCGTTGCGCGTCTTGGCCGCCACGATCGCCTTGTACAGCACCGTGGACGTCGGGTTGGTCACCGGCGTCACGGCCAGCACGACGCCGATGGGCTCGGCCACGCGCTGCACGTTGCGCTCGACGTCGTCATCGATCACCCCCACCGACCGCTTGCCGCGCAGGTAGTCGTGCAGGAACTCGGTGGCGACGAAGTTCTTCACCACCTTGTCCTCGAAGACGCCGAAGCCCGTCTCCTCCACCGCGAGCTGAGCCAGGGCGATCGCCTCACGGACGCCGGCCCGCACCATCGCCTCGACGATGGCATCCACCTGCGCCTGGTCGAGTTGCCGGAACGCCTGTGCCGCAGCGGCAGCCGTCGCGACGACCTCGTCGACGCGGCCTCGGGCGTCGACCTCGATCTCCACGGTCGTGGTCATGACCTCGCACCCTTCACCGCGAGCCGTGCGAGCATCACCAGCTGGACGACGATCGCGATGGCGCTGCCGACGCCGGCCACGACCAGCAGCACCCGGATCACCGTCTCCCAGGGGAGTCCGCGCTGGTCGAAGGCGAACGGGAACACCTGCCAGACCCGCACGATGGTCGCCAGGGCGATGCCCGTGGTCACCAGGTCACCGAAGGCCCGAACCCCCGGAGCGTCGTCGAGCACGTACACGACGTTGGCCACGATCCCGGCGACCAGCGACGTGTTCACCAAGGTGAGGACGCTGACGGTGGCCGAGGTCAGGAAGGTCAGGTCCCGCCAGCCCGGCGCCACGTTGATCAGGTAGAGCAGCACGGCGTTCACCGCGACGGCCACCAGGTAGCCGAAGCGGCGTGCTGCAGTGGAGCTCTGCTGAGGAGCGGTGGTGGTCGTCATCGAGGCACCTCGCCTTCGGCCATGCGGTGCGCGAGCCCGTTCAAGGTGCTCGCCACCAGGGATCGGATCACCCGTCCGCGCACGAAGCCCGGTAGCGGCAGGTGGTGGTG
>JBQCES010000299.1:0-5427 GCA_051960055.1 Angustibacter sp.
GGTCGGCGCCCGGCGCGAGGAGGTGCGGCGGGGGCTGGGGGCCCGAGGGGGAGCGTGCGCGCTGTCGCGATACGGCGCGGGGCGCAGGCTCATCGGGCCGTAGATCTCCGTCTCACCCTCGCGCAGGTACACGGCGTCGACGCCCGCCTCGACGAGCGAGCGCCACTCCTCCCCCAGCCAGCTCTCGGCGTCAGACTGGGTGGGAAAGCTCGTGCTGATCGCGCCGTCGGGTGCGACGTCCTTGCCGTCGGCGTCGACGTAGCGCCAGGTCCAGGTCTCGCTCATGGCTCGACCCTACGGCGTCGCGAGGTCGAGCAGCGCGGTGACGGTGCGCCAGGTGCGCACCGTGCCGTCGCTCAGCGCCTTCGCCTGCGGTGCGCGCAGCCAGGGCTGGCCGAGCCCCGCGGGGGTGCGCAGGTAGGCGTGCGCACCCGATGCGACCAGCTCGGCGCCGTTGAGGAGGCCCGCGCGGACCTCGGCCACGACGGCTGCGGGCAACGGAGCCGGCAGGAACGACACGTGCACCTGCTCGCTGTCGGCGAAGGGCAGCTCGTCGACGACCCCCTGCAGCTGCCGGGGCGTCCGCACGATCACCGGCACGTCGAACCCGAACCGCGAGCGCAGGCCGCGTTCCATCGTGGACTGCACCGCCGCCGCGGTGCGCTGCGACGACGAGCAGACGACGTTGCCGCTGGCGATGTAGGTGCGGACGTCGGTGAGCCCGAGCTCAGCGCAGAGCGCCCGCAGGTCGGCCATGGGCACCTTGTGGCGTGGCCCGAGGTTGATGCCTCGCAGCAACGCGACCCACGTCGCCATTCGCCCTCCCGTTCGCGGCCGGCGCGACCGCCTGCCCGAGCGCCGCGACCTCGCCGATGACGACGACGGCCGGGGCGGTGACCTGTTCCCGGCTCATCATGGCGGCGGCCTGTGACAACGACGAGCGGTGCACGCGCTGCGTGGGCAGGCCGCCGTCCTGGACGATCGCGACCGGCGTGCTGTCCGGGCGACCGTGCCGGCCCAGCTCGGCGGCGATCTGGGGCAGCGTGTCGACCGCCATCAGGCAGACGAGCGTGGTGCCGCTCGCCGCCAGCGCGCGCCAGTCGACCGTACTCCCCGGGTGCCCTGGCGGAAGATGGCCGGAGACCACCGAGAACCCCTGCGACACACCGCGATGGGTGACGGGCACACCGGCCAGGCCAGGCACGCTGACCGCGCTCGTCACGCCCGGCACCACCTCGACGTCGATCCCGGCGTCGGCGCAGGCCGTGAGCTCCTCGAAGCCCCGGCCGAAGACGAACGGGTCGCCGCCCTTGAGTCGCACCACCACGCGTCCGGCCCGGGCGTGCCGCACGAGCAGCGCGTTGATCGCCTCCTGCGTCGTGAGCTCACCACGCGGGAGCTTGGCCACGTCGACCACCTCGACGTCGGGGTGCAGGCCGTCGAGCACCGCCAGCGGGGCGAGGCGGTCGACGAGCACGACGTCGGCCTCGGCCAGCCGCTCGTAGCCGCGCCGCGTGAGCAGGCCCGGGTCGCCCGGGCCGCCGCCCACCAGCACCACGCGCCCCTGGCGTGGCTCGCGGTGCGCGCGTCCGGACTCCGCGCGACCGGCCCGCAGCTCCCCCTCGATGGCAGCGACCGCCGCGTCGCGCAGCCGGGCCGAGCGCACCGGATCGCGTCCCGAGAGCACGGCCACGCTGGCCGGACCGCTGCGCCCGACGGCCGGCGTCCAGGCCGTGGCCGTGCTGGCGTCGTCGGCGCGCGAGCACCACACGCGTCGCGCGGTGGCGTCCTGCAGCACCTCGGCGTTCACCCCAGTGTCGTTCGTGCAGACGAAGGCCAGCCACACCTCGTCGAGGTCGTCCGGCCGGTAGCCCCGCTCGTGCCAGGTGAGCCGGCGCCGGTCGGCGAGGTCGCGCAGGGCTGGAACGACGTCCGGTGCGACGACCCGGACGTCGGCCCCGGCCTCCAGCAGCCGGGCCACCCGCCGCAGCGCCACCGGGCCGCCACCCACCACGAGCACGCAGCGGTCGGCGACCAGCAGGCCCAGCAGCAGCGGGTCGGTCGTCGTGGTGCTCGTCATCTGGACATCGTGCCCGCCACGCGGACGCTCGCCAGGGGCTGCCCACACTGCGAACACGACCGCCCCGAGCTCACCTCAGGTCATCGCAGGCCAGCTGAGAGAACTGCTGCAGGCTGACCTCGCGGGGGTCGTCTCCGGCATCCAGGCCGAGCACGCGCCCGGGCTGCAGCGACGCCAGGTCCTTGAGCGTGAAGCCGACGCTCAGGGTCGACCAGGAGCCGTCGTGGGTCCAGCCGTACAGCGAGTAGGTCCGGCCCGGCGCCAGGGGCCTGCGCGGCGCTGTCGCGCGCACACCGGACCCCTCCTCGTCGTTCACCGACCACGACACCGGCCGCCCCACCGTGGAGCCCGAGAACTCCCAGCGACCCATGAGCGCGTGGTCGCTGTCAGAGCCCTTCGGGTCGTCGCCCCAGTACAGCGTCGCGCCGTCGAGGGGGTGGCGGCAGGTCTGGACCACCGCGTGGAGTGCGCCGTCGGGGTCCACCGTCACCCCGGTGTACCCGTCGACGGGCGCGGTGCAGCTGGCGAGCAGTGCGACGCCGGGAAGCAGCAGCCACCACCGACGACGTCGAACCGTGCCGACAGCCCGCTGACGCGTCCCTGCCCGTGCCACGTCCCAGAGCCTGGCCGACGCAGCGTGGACGCGACGCCGGAGGGCCGCCGGTGATGCCGAACCGTGACATCGCGCGCGACGGCGGCTGGGGCCGGCCCAGGCCCCAGCACGGTGTGTGCCGAGCGTCTCACCACCGTGCTTTGACACCCCTTCGCGGGGCGTGGGACGGTTGCGCCACCTGACACCCACGGTCGGGGGAAGCCGGTCGAAGTCCGGCGCTGACCCGCAACCGTAGGCCGCAGCCCCGTCGTCCCGGCGGGTGCTGAGGTGAGCCGGAGTACCGGATCGTGGGCCAGGCTCCGATATTTCCGCCGAGGACTGCGGTACGGAGCCGGACGTCGGCCCGTCTTCGTGCGTGCCGATCTCCCGCACCTACACCGCGAGGAGGTCAGCACATGAGATCGAGATCCACGTCGTCCCGTCGCGCCCGCGTGAGCGCGCGCACCGCCGTCGCGCTGCTGGTCGTCGCGCTCGCCGCGCTGGTGGCTGCACCCCAGGCGCAGGCGGCCGCCTACCGCTACTGGGGCTACTTCGAGCTCACGAACGGCACCTGGGCGTTCGCGCAGAAGGGCCCCGACCAGACGGTGCCGAAGGACGGCTCGGTGGAGGGATGGCGGTTCGCCGTCGCCGACCAGTCGTCGACCCGCATGCCGCGCGCGACGCCCACGTTCGACGAGCTGTGCTCGGGCAAGACCAAGGCGACCGGCCAGAAGCTGGTCGGGCTGGTCGTCGACTTCGGTCGGCCGGCCGACAGCAGCGACGGCGCCACGCCGCCCGCCCCGCGGGGTGAGTGCGTGAGCGTGCCGGAGGACGCCACCGGCTCGGCCGTGCTCGCCGCCGCCGGCCTGACGCTGCGCGTCGAGAAGGGGCTGACGTGCGGGATCCAGAACTGGCCGGCGTCCGGCTGCGGCGACCCCGTGGCCGAGGTGCCTGCCGCAGCTCAGAGCCCGGACACCTCGATCACCCTGCCGGCCAAGACGTCCGCGGCCCAGACCGCCACCGACAAGGACTCCGGCGACGGCGGCCTGCCGACGGCCGCCTGGGTCGGGATCGTCGTCGTGGTGGTCGCCGCGGCCGGTCTTGGTCTGCTGGCACGCAGGCGCAGCGCGGGGCTGGACGACTGATGTCCTCGATCGCCCGCAGCCACCTGTCACCGCGTCTGCTGCACCCGGTGGCCTGGTGGCTGTGGGCGATCGGCCTGGCCACCGCCGCGAGCCGCACGTCCAACCCGTTCCTGCTGGCCGTCGTCGTCGCGGTCGCGGGGTACGTCGTGTCGGCCCGCCGCGAGGTCGGGGCGGCGTCGCCGTACGGCGCTTTCCTTCGGCTCGGCCTCGTGGTCATCGCCGCGCGCGTCGTGCTCTCGGCGCTGCTCGGCGGTGGTGTGCCCGGCACGACTGTGCTCTTCCGCCTACCCCAGCTGCCGCTGCCGACCGGGTCGACGAACCTGCGGCTCGGCGGCCCGGTCTCGCTCGAGCAGGTGCTCGCCGCCGCCTACGAGGGCGCCCGGCTCGCGGCCGTGCTGGCCTGCATCGGCGCGGCCAACGCGCTGGCCAGCCCGCGGCGGCTGCTGCGCTATGTGCCCGCCACGCTGTACGAGGTGGGCACCGCGGTCGTCGTGGGCCTCACCTACGCGCCGCAGATGGTGGACGACGCCCGCCGGGTACGCGCGGCCCGCCGGCTGCGCGGTCACGACGGCCGCAGCCCCCGCGAGCTGATGCGCCTCGCCGTGCCGGTGCTCGACGGTGCCCTCGAGCGCGCGCTCGACCTCGCGGCGTCCATGGAGTCGCGCGGCTACGGGCGGTCGGTGCACCGCGACCCGCGCTCGCGCCGGCTGGCCACCGCGCTGACGCTCGTCGGGCTCACCGGCGTCGTGGCGGGCACCTACGGCGTCCTGGACGCCGGCTCCGCACCGCTGCTCGGCCTCCCGCTGCTGGTCGTGGGGGCCCTCGTGGCCGCAGCGTCTCTCGTCGTCGGCGCCCGCCGTGACCCGCGCTCGCGCTACCGGCCCGACCCGTGGGCGCTGCCGGAGTGGCTCGTCGCGGGTAGCGGCGCACTCGCCGCGGCCGTCGTGATCGCCGCGGCCCAGCGCCACGAGCCGGGGCTGGTGCCGCAGACCGTACCCGCGGTGTTCCCCGTGCTGCCGTGGCTCGCGACGGTCGGCGCGGCCGTCGGCCTGGTCGCGGCCTGGGCCGCTCCCCTACCCCCCGCCCGGGCACGGCTGCAGCTCACCCGCACGGCACCCGATACGGTCGGCGAGGACCTCAGGAGCGCAGCGTGATCACCTTCGACAGGGTCGGCGTCCGGTTCGCCGACCGCGAGCACCCGGTGCTCAGCGACGTCACGCTCGACGTCGCCGAGGGCGAGCTCGCGCTGGTCGTGGGCGAGACCGGCAGCGGCAAGACCACGCTGCTGCGCTGCGTCAACGGGCTCGTGCCCCACTTCAGCGGCGGGACGCTCGCCGGCCGAGTGGTGGTCGACGGCCGCGACACCCGCACTCACCGCCCGCGCGACCTCGCCGAGTTCGTGGGCTTCGTCGGCCAGGACCCCACCGCCGCGTTCGTCACCGACACCGTCGAGGAAGAGCTCGCCTACGGCATGGAGTCGTTGGGGCTGCCGGGCGACGTCATGCGCAAGCGCGTCGAGGAGACGCTCGACCTGCTCGGTCTCGCCGAGGTGCGGTCCCGCCCGGTGGCCGACCTCTCCGGCGGTCAGCAGCAGCGGGTGGCGATCGGCT
>JBQCES010000300.1:0-4229 GCA_051960055.1 Angustibacter sp.
CCTGCTGGTGAGGAGCGAGGCCGGCTGGCGGTTACGGGCGGTGTTCCCGTGAGGCGATCAGATCCCGAGGTTGCTCTCGAAGTTGCCGCCCTCGAGACGGTTCTTGACCGCGACGAGGAAGCGGGCCGCGTCGGCGCCGTCCACGATCCGGTGGTCGTAGGTCAGCGCGAGGTACACCATCCGGCGCACCGCGATCGTCTCGCCGAGGTTCGCGTCGTCGATCACCACGGCCCGCTTGACCACGGTGCCCGTGCCGAGGATCGCCACCTGCGGCTGGTTGATGATCGGGGTGTCGAACAGCGCGCCGCGGCTGCCGGTGTTGGTGAGCGTGAACGTGCCGCCACCGAGCTCGTCCGGAGCGATCTTGTTGGCGCGCGTGCGCTCGGCCAGGTCGGAGATCTTGCGGGCGATCCCGGCGATGTTGAGGTCGCCGGCGTCGCGGATCACCGGGACGATCAGCCCCTTGTCGGTGTCGACGGCGATGCCGAGGTTCTCCTGCGCGTGGTAGACGACCTCGTCGCCCTCGATGCTGGCGTTGACGGTCGGGTGCGCCTTGAGCGCCTCGACCGCGGCCTGGGCGAAGAAGGGCAGGAACGACAGCTTGACGCCCTCGCGGGCGGCGAAGTCGTTCTTGGCCCGGTCGCGCAGCCGCGCGATCTTGGTGACGTCGACCTCGATCACGGTGGTCAGCTGGGCCGACGTCTGCAGCGACTCGACCATGCGCTGGGCGATGAGGCGACGCAGCCGCGTCATCTTCTCGGTGGTGCCTCGCTTGGCCGACACCGACGCCGGCACCGGCGCCGAGGGGCGCGCCGGGGCAGCGGCCGGGGCGGCTGCGGGAGCCGGCTCGGGTGTGGCCGCCGCCTGCTTCGCCGCCTCGGCGGCGTCGAGCACGTCCTGCTTGCGCACGCGGCCGCCGACACCGGTGCCCGAGATGGACGACAGGTCGACCCCGTGCTCGGCGGCGAGCTTGCGCACCAGCGGCGTGACGTACGTCGAGGCGTCCGAGGACGGTGCCGAAGCCTGCGCCGGCTGCGCGGCCGGTGCCGCAGGAGCCGGCTGAGCTGCTGCTGCCGGCGGAGTCGGTGCGGCGGTCGGCTGCGGCGTCTGCGTCTCGGCCGCCGTCGAGTTGGACTCCTCGGGGGCCGCCTCCGGCTCGCTGGAGGCCTGGGCCGCCTGCTGCTGGTCGTGCTCGGCCTCCTGGGCGGCCGGCGTCTGCTCCTGCTGCTGCGGCTGGGCCGGCGACTCGGCCGCCGCCGACGGCGCACCGCCGCCGATCACGGCCAGGTCGGCGCCGACGGGCACCGTCTCGTCCTCGGCGACGAGCAGCTTGGTGATGGTGCCGGCAGCCGGGCTGGGGATCTCGGTGTCGACCTTGTCGGTCGAGACCTCGAGCAGCGGCTCGTCGACCTCGACGGTGTCACCCTCGGCCTTGAGCCAGCGGGTGACCGTGCCCTCGGTGACCGACTCGCCCAGCGCCGGCATCGTCACGGTCGTGCCCCCACCGGTGCCGCCCGCGTCGCCCGAACCGCCCTGCGGCTGCTCCTGCGGCTGATCCTGCGCCTGATCCTGCGCCTGCTCCTGCGACTGCTGGGACTGGGCCTCGGGCTCGGACGTCGTCGCGTCCGGTTCCTGCGCGGCCGACGGCTCGGCCACCTGCTCGCTCGGCTGCTCGGTGGCCTGCTCGGCCGCCTGCTGCGGCTGCTCCTGCGGGGCCTGCTCGCCGCCGTCGGCGCCGCCGTCCGCCGCCGCACCGTCACCGATCACCGCGAGGTCGGCGCCCACCGGGACGGTCTCGTCCTCACCGACCAGCACCTCCTGCAGCGTGCCCGCCACGGGTGAGGGGATCTCGGTGTCGACCTTGTCGGTCGAGACCTCGAGCAGCGGCTCGTCGACCTCCACCTGCTCGCCGACCTGCTTGAGCCAGCGCGTCACGGTGCCTTCGGTGACGGACTCCCCGAGGGCCGGCATCTTCACCCGTTCTGACATGGGCAGCGCTCTCCTTCGTCGGTGTGCAGGTCGTGCGGTCGGTGTGGTGGGCGTGGTGGGTGCGGGACGCCGTCAGGCGTGGACGTGCAGCGGCTTGCCGGCCAGGGCCAGGTGGGCCTCGCCCAGCGACTCGTTCTGCGTCGGGTGGGCGTGAATGAGCTGAGCGACCTCCTCGGGGAAGGCCTCCCAGTTGACGATCAGCGAGGCCTCGCCCACCTGCTCGCCCATGCGCGCGCCGACGGCGACGAAGCCGACGACCGGCCCGTCCTTGCGGCGGATGAGCTTCACGAAACCGGTCGTGCCGAGGATCTGGCTCTTGCCGTTGCCGCCGAGGTTGTACTCGTAGCTCTCGACCTGGTCGTCGCCGTACTGCTCCTTGGCCTGCGCCTCGGTGAGCCCGACGGACGCGATCTCGGGGTCGCAGTAGGTGACCCGCGGGATGCCGGAGTCGACCACCGGCACGGGCTTCAGGCCGGCGATCTCCTCGGCCACGAAGATGCCGTGCGCGAAGCCGCGGTGGGCCAGCTGCAGGCCGGGCACGAGGTCGCCGACGGCGAAGACGCCGTCGACGTTGGTGCGCAGGCGCTCGTCGGTGGGCACGAAACCGCGGTCGACCGTGACGCCGACCTCCTCGTAGCCCAGGCCCTGCGAGCGCGGCCCGCGGCCGACGGCGACGAGCATGAGGTCGGCCTGGATGCTCTCGCCGCTCTCGAGCGACACGGTGACGCCGCTGTCGTCCTGCGTGACGCCGCTGAAGCGGACGCCGGTCTTGAAGTTGATCTTGCGCTTGCGGAACGCGCGCTCGAGCACCTTGGACGCCGACTCGTCCTCGGCCGGCACCAGGCGGGGCAGCGCCTCGATGATCGTGACGTCGGCCCCGAAGGACTTCCAGACACTGGCGAACTCCACGCCGATGACACCGCCACCGAGCACCACGACGCTGCTGGGCACGTGGTCGAGGGTGAGCGCCTGGTCGCTGGTGATGACGCGGCCGCCGATCTCCAGACCGGGCAGCGAGCGGGAGTAGGAGCCGGTGGCCAGGACGACGTTGCGGCCCTTGAGCTGCTGGTCGCCGACCTGCACGGTGTCCTTGGCCACGAACCGGCCCTCGCCCTCGACGAGGGTGACCTTGTGGGCCTTCACCAGACCCTGCAGGCCCTTGTACAGGCGGGAGACGATCCCGTCCTTGTAGGTGTTGACCTGGGCCATGTCGATGCCCTCGAACGTCGCCTTGACGCCGAACCGCTCGCTCTCGCGGGCGCCGTCGGCGAGCTCCGCCGCGTGCAGCAGGGCCTTGGTGGGGATGCAGCCGTAGTGCAGGCAGGTGCCGCCCACCTTGTCCTTCTCCACCAACGCGACGCTCAGCCCCAGCTCAGCGGCGCGGAAGGCGCACGCGTAGCCGCCGCTGCCACCTCCGAGGATCACGACATCGAAGACCTCGCCGGTGCTGTCGGCCACGTCGCCTGCTCCTTGCGTGTTCTGCGCTGCGGGTCGCGCGCGCTGGTTGGTCGTTGGCGGTGCCCATCCTGTCACCAACCCGGCGCGAGCACGCAACGTGGTCATCCGGCGGCGCGCTGGCAGGCACACTGGGGGTGGGTCAGCAGCCGCCGGCACCGAGTGGACGCGGGTGGACGCGAGTGGACGCGAGTGGACGACGGGGAGGTCACGGCGTGAGGTGGTTCAGACGACGGCGCGAGCGCGCTGGTTCGACGGCGACCTCCGGGCCGTCGAAGGCCGACGTCGAGGCAGCGACGGCTCACCTGCGTGACTTCGTGGCATCGCGTCCGGGCGTCGAGATGTACGTCGAGCCGCGCACGGCGATGACGCCCACGACGCTGGTGCTCATCGCCACGACGGGGGAGTGGACGCGCCGGCGCATCGGCAGCCCGCAGGCGGCCGGCGACCTGGCGCGCTCACTCGGGGTGCCGGTGTACGACGTCCAGCAGACCGGCTACCCCGCGCGCATGCGCGAATGGACGTCGCGTCAGCGACAGGCCGAGCGCGACGCCACCCCCTGACGCGCAGATACCCGCCGTTCTCCGGTGGCTGAGCCCCTCCGGGGGTCGGCCGAGCCGGACAACGGCGGGTATCTGCCCGGGACGGGTCAGTGCTTGCCGTGGCCCTTGCCGTGCGAGCCGCCCTTGGCCTTGCTGGCGTGGGACTTCTTGGCGTGGGACTTCTTGGCGTGGGACTTCTTGGCGTGGGACTTCTTGGGGTGCGACGGCTTCGCGTGGGTCGTC
>JBQCES010000301.1:0-4715 GCA_051960055.1 Angustibacter sp.
AGCGCGGTGATGGCCGGGCTGAAGGTCGTCGTGGTGAAGACGGCGTCCGGCGGCGACATCGACATGGACGACCTTCGCGCCCAGGTCGAGGCGCACCGCGAGGACCTCGCGGGGATCATGGTCACCTACCCCTCGACCCACGGCGTCTTCGAGGACACCATCACCGAGCTGTGCGCGCTGGTGCACGACGCGGGCGGTCAGGTGTACGTCGACGGCGCGAACCTCAACGCGCTGGTGGGGCTGGCCCGACCGGGCCGGTTCGGCGCCGACGTCTCGCACCTGAACCTGCACAAGACGTTCTGCATCCCGCACGGCGGTGGCGGCCCCGGCGTGGGGCCGGTGGCGGTGCGCTCGCACCTGGCGCCGTACCTGCCGGGGCACCCGGTGGTGCAGGACGCGTCCCCGGGCTCGACGGTCGGGCCGGTGTCGGCGGCGCCGTTCGGTTCGGCGTCGATCCTGCCGATCAGCTGGGCGTACGTGCGTCTCATGGGCGGCCCCGGCCTGCGCCGGGCGACCCAGGTGGCTGTGCTGTCGGCGAACTACGTGGCGTCGCGCCTGCGGGAGCACTACCCGGTGCTCTACAGCGGCCACGACGGCCTGGTGGCGCACGAGTGCATCCTCGACCTGCGCGAGATCACCAAGCGCACAGGCATCACCGTCGACGACGTGGCCAAGCGGCTGATCGACTACGGCTTCCACGCTCCGACGATGTCGTTCCCCGTGGCGGGCACGCTGATGGTCGAGCCCACCGAGAGCGAGGACCTCGCCGAGCTCGACCGCTTCTGCGAGGCGATGATCGCCATCAAGGGCGAGATCGACGCCGTGGCTGCCGGCACGTGGCCGGCCGACGACAACCCGCTGCGAGGTGCGCCCCACACGGCGCTGTCGATCGCGGGCAAGTGGGAGCACGCGTACACGCGCGAGGACGCGGCCTACCCGCGCGGCGTGGACCCGCGCGGCAAGTACTGGGCGCCCGTGCGCCGCATCGACGGCGCGTACGGCGACCGCCACCTCGTGTGCTCCTGCCCGCCGCCCGAGGCGTTCGAGGACTGAGCCGGTGCGGCGGCGCGCGCACCGCCGGAGGTGAGCGCGCCCCCCACCGCCCCCGTCTCGGGCGGGTGCGGCTCAGTGGCGGAGCGCTGCGCTCTTCTCGGCGGAGCGCTGGGTCGGGAAGCGGGCCGCGAACCCATACGCCCACAAGGAGTTCACGTTGCGGCGCTCGGTGCTGTTCGGGTACGGGTTGGTGCACGACGGGCCGGGGCCACCGCCGGACATGAGCTCGCTGCACGGGCCGCTGTAGTGGTCGGGGAGCCCGAGCACGTGGCCGGTCTCGTGAGCCACGATGCGCAGTGGCGCGTACTGCTGGGCCTGGCTGTAGTCGATGAGGATGTAGCCGTTGCCGTGGCCGTCGGTGCTGGCGTACGAGCCCCGTGAGTCACTGCCCTCGTAGTAGGTGAGGTCGGCGGGGTAGCCCTCCACCAGGCGCACGTTGCTCACGCTGGAGTTCCAGATGGAGGCGCTGCGCGAGATCTCGTAGGCGAACGACGGCGCGTTGGAGGCGTCGTAGTACACGACGGCGGCGGCCGCGGTCTGCCGCCCGCTGCGCGGCGTCGCGCTCGGCTGGTTCGCTTGGGCCTTGAGGGCCTGGGCGAGCTGACGGCGCAGCCGCGCGTTCTGCGCGTCGTCCTGGCTGCCCGGGGTGTAGGCGTGGCGGGACGACTGGGCCTGCGGCGTGGCCGGCGCGGCGGTGGCGGCGGTGGCGGCGGTGGTCGTCGTTGCCCCCGAGGCGACGACGGCGCTGGCCGCGAGTCCGGCGGCGGCCGCCAGCAGGCGGGCGCGTACTGACCTGGTGCGTGATGTCATGCGAAACCTCCGTAGACGTCGGTGGGATGTCCACCGCCTCCTTCCTACGGGCATTTGCTCCCACATCGGGTCAAACCGCTGTCAAATGTCCGTCAACTGAGGTGGCCCGCGACCAGCGCTCAAGTGCGGCCGAAGCGCTCCTGCGCCTGGTGCAGGCTGCGGCGCACGCGGGGACCTCCGGGCTGCCAGTCGGCCAGCACCACGCGTCCGGCGACCAGCGGTGGCTGGGCCGACCGCACGGCGTCGACCACCCAGGCGTCGTCGTCCACGAAGAGGCCGATGTCATCGCGTCGGGTGAGCCGGCGCAGCCCGGCCAGCTTCAGTCGCGCGGCGGGGGAGTAGTCGGCGTCGGGGCGCAGCAGGACGTCGCCGTACGGCAGCCCGTGGCGGCTCAGCCAGCGCTCGGTGTCGCGGCGCAACCGCTCGGGGCGCCCGCTGAGGTAGACGACGTCGTGCCCGGCGCTGTGCGCCCGTAGCGCCAGCGCGACCCCGACCCCGAGCGGTGGATCTTCGCCCGCGGCGGCGAAGAACGCGTCCCAGCTGCGTCGCGGTCCGGTGAGGTGGTGCCTGCGGTGCGCGACGTCGGCGAGCACGCCGTCGACGTCGAAGACGGCCAGCGTCACGACGCCACCCCCGTGGTCACGTCGCGACAGCGCTGGCGCACGGTCGAGCCGGTGCGCGTCTTCACGACCTCCAGCTGCTGGTGGATGCGCGAGCGCAGGTCGGCGACGTGACTGACGATGCCGACGGTGCGGCCCCCGCTGCGCAGCTCGTCGAGCACGGTCATGACCTCCTCGAGCGCGTCGTCATCGAGGGAGCCGAATCCCTCGTCGACGAACAGGGTCTCGATGTCGGTACCCCCGGCCTCGGCCTGGACGACGTCCGCAAGCCCCAGCGCCAGCGCGAGGGAGGCGATGAACGACTCACCGCCCGAGAGCGTCGACGGCTCGCGCGCCACGCCGGTCCAGCTGTCGACGACCTCCAGACCGAGGCCGCTGCGCGCGCCGCCCTTCGCGAGGTCGTCGCTGTGGGCGAGGGTGTAGCGGCCGTCGGACATGGCGACCAGCCGCTCGCTGGCCGCCACGGCCACCTCCTCCAGCCGCGCCGCCAGCACGAAGGCAGACAGTCGCATGCGTCGCACGTTGCCGCCGCCGGTGCCGTCGACGCAGCGCGACAGCTCGTCGACGTGCCGGTGCCGCGCCCGCAGCTCGCGGTGGACGTCGTCGTGCTCGCGCAGCGCCTCCGCCAGGTCGAGCAGGGCGCCGTGCGCCTGCTGGGCGATCGTCACGGCGCGCAGCGCCTGCCCCGAGCGGTGCTCGGACTGCTCGGCGGCTGACCGCAGCGCGTCGAGATCGGGGGGTGTCGCGTCACCGAGGTCACGCAGCTCGGGCGTGGCCAGCACTGCTTCGGTGTCGGCGCGCAACCGCTCGTGCTCGTGCACGGACTGCTCCAGGGCTGCGAGGTGCTCGTCGTCGAGCCAGGCCTGTTGGGCGGCCGGGACGTCGGCGAACCCGAGCTCAGCCGCGGCGACGGTGGCGGCGGCGTGCAGGTCGACGGCGTGGGTGCGGGCGACGGCGAGGTCGCGCTCGGCCTCGAGCAGAGCAGCGATGGCCGCGGCTTGCGCGGCGACCTGGTCACGACGGGCCGCGAGGTCGTCCGCCCCGCCCAGCAGCCGCGCGAGCGTTGCGGCGACCTCGGCCCGGCGGGCGCCCAGCACCTCGAGGCGGGCCCGCGTCTCGTCGCGACGGCGCTCGGCGGTCTGCCGGGCCTCGACGTCGCTGTCGTGACTTGCCTGCTCGCTCCGGAGCTCGTCGCGGCACTGCTCCAGCGCGTGCGCGGCCCCCTCGGCCTCCGCGAGCTCGTGCTCGCTGTCGGCGACCGCCGCCCGAGCGGCGTCCACGGAGCGACCGCCCGCCGCCGCGCTGAGCGCCGCGTGACGTCGGGCCACCACCGCGTGCGCGCGCTCGGCGTCCTCACGGGTCGCCCGGGCGGTATCGGCCTGCTCCTGTGCGAGCCGCTCCTGCGCCTCGTCGACGTGTCCCGGCGCGGTCGGTGCGGGGTCGGGGTGCGCGCTACTTCCGCACACCGGGCAGGACTCACCCGTGACCAGGCCGGCCGCGAGGGCGGCGGCCATTCCGCGCAGCCTGCGCTCGCGGACGTCGAGCAGCCGCGCGTGCGCCTGCAGGTCGTCGTCGTGTGCCGACCGCCGCCGCTCGTCGAGCTCGGCCAGCTCACGGCCGCACTCGGCGAGCGCGTCGGCCGCCCGGGCCACTTCGCGGGCGGCGGCGAGCGCCTGCTGCGCGGCGTCGAGGGTGGCCGCGCGGGCGACGAGCGCGTCCTGCCGCTCGCGGAGCTCGGTGAGCGCCGCCACGCGCACCGGTAGGCGCTCGGACAGGTCGTTCACGGTGCGCTCGAGCTCGTCGACCTGCTCGAGCAGGGCGGTGCACTCGTCGTCGAGGCGGTGCCCCTCGTCGTCCTGGTCGCGCGCGTCGTCGAGCCGGGTGAGCTGGCGGCGCCGCTCGTCGAGCACGGCCTCGAGCGGCTCGAGGCGCGCACGCTGTGCCTCGGGGGCGGCGATGTCGCGAACGACACCGGTCAGCGCGTCGGGCAGCGCCGCCAGCTGCCGGCGCACCCGAGCGGTGGCGGCCGCCTCCGAGGCGGTCGCGTCCGCGAGGCGGGGGAGGATCACGGCCAGGCGCTGGGCCCGACGTGCGGTGTCGAGGCGTTCGATGGCGGCTCGGCGCCGGTCGCCGTCGGCGTCCAGCCGGGCCAGTGTGGCGCGCCGGTCGGCGCGGCGGTGCAGACGACTGCTGCGCGCCTCACCGGCGCGCCACGCCGCGCCGGTGGCAGCG
>JBQCES010000302.1:0-16838 GCA_051960055.1 Angustibacter sp.
GTGACGCCGTCCGGCTCGTGCAGCTGGTAGAGGTCGATCCAGTCGGTGCCGAGACGGCGCAGGCTCGCCTCGACGGCCGTGCGCACGTACCGGCGCGACGCGCGGGCGCCGAAGTCAGGACCGTTGGCGCCGTGCATGTCCATGCCGAACTTCGTCGCGATGACGACGTCGGCGCGCCGGCGGCCGCGCGCGCGACCCAGCAGCTCCTCACTCGCCCCCTGGCCGTAGATGTCGGCGGTGTCGAAGAGCGTGATGCCGCAGTCGATCGCCGCGTCGACCACGGCCTGCGTGGCCTCGGCGTCGATACGCGCGCCGAAGGCGTTGCAGCCCACGCCGACCGTGCTCACGATCAGGCCGGAGCGGCCGAGGGGGCGGTAGGTCATGTCCGTCTCGCTCGTGTTCGTCACGACGCGAGCCTATGTCGCCCCCCGGCCGCCGCCGACCGTGCGGTCGCTCAGCGCTTGATGACGACCTTCAGCGCCTTCGTCTCCGCGGCGCGGCCGAAGGTGTCGTAGGCGTCGAGCACCTCGTCGAACGTGAAGTGGTGCGTGCCGAACCGCTCGGCCGCGAGCTTGTGCTGCGCGACGAGCTTGAGCAGCATCGGCGTCGTCGAGGTGCTCACCAGGCCCATGGTGATCTGGATGTCGGAGATCCACAGGTCCTGCAGGGCGAGCTCGACCGGCGCGCCGTGCACGCCGACGTTGGCCACGGCACCGCCGGGCCGCACCAGCTTGGTGCACAGGTCGAACGTCGCGGGTATGCCCACGGCCTCGATCGCGACGTCGACGCCGAGGCCGTCGGTCATCGCCTTGACCTGCTCGACGACGTCGGCCGCGCCGCTGTTGACCCCGTCGGTGGCACCGAACTGCTTCGCCTGCTGCAGCCGGTTGTCATCGAGGTCGATCGCGATGACCCGGGCCGCGCCGTACAGGCCGGCCGTCATCATGGCGGCCAGACCGACGGGGCCCGCGCCGACGACGGCGACGACGTCACCGGGCTCGACCTTGCCGTACCGCACACCGATCTCGAAGCCGGTGGGCAGGATGTCCGACAGCATCACCGCGGCGTCGTCCGTGACGCCTGCCGGGATCTTGTAGAGGCTGTTGTCGGCGAACGGCACGCGGACGAGCTCGGCCTGGGTGCCGTCGATGAGGTGGCCGAAGATCCAGCCGATGCCGCTCGCGCCCTCGTCAGCGAGGCAGTGCGCGTACAGGCCCTGGTGGCAGTACGAGCACGAGCCGCACGCGCTGATGCACGAGATGATGACGCGGTCGCCGACCGCGATGGTCTGCACGGCGTCCCCGATCTCGGTGACGGTGCCGACGCCCTCGTGGCCGAGGATCCGGCCCGGCGTCACGGCCGGCACGTCCCCCTTGAGGATGTGCAGGTCGGTACCGCAGATGGTGGTGGTGTCGATGCGGACGATGACGTCCGTCGGCTGCAGGATCTTCGGGTCCGGGACGTCCTCCCAGGCCTTCTGGCCCGGGCCGTGGTAGACGAGCGCCTTCATGGCGGTACCTCCGAGGTCGGTGATCGGCTTCGCCCCCGACTCTTCTGGGCCTCGGCGCATGCGGTCAGAGCCGAACGTCCCGCCCCCGCCCCGTTGATCACGTTCAGTGGGTGACACTCCGCTTGCCGAGGGGTGCAACCCTCGAGAAGCGAACACAACCCTCGACAAGTCCGCCCCGGCGGAGTGGACCTACTCGAGCGGGCGCTCGGCCAGACCGCAGTCGTGCGCCAGCACGACCAGCTGCACCCGGTCACGTAACCCGGTCTTCTCCAACAGCCGGCCCACGTGGGTCTTCACCGTGGTCAGCCCCAGGAACAGGCGGTCGGCGATCTCGGCGTTGCTGAGGCCGGACGCCACGAGGGCCAGCACCTCCCGCTCCCGGCTGGTCAACGCGTCCAGGCGCGGGTCGGGACGCCGGGCGCCGTGGCGGACGAACGACGTCACCATCCGGTCGAGCACCTCCGGCGCGAGGACCAGCTCGTCGGATGCCGCCCGGCGCACCGCGCTCGGCAGGACGTGGCGTGGGGAGTCCTTCAGCAGGAAGCCACTCGCCCCGAGGGTGAGCGCCTCCGCGACGTACTCGTCGAGGTCGAACGTCGTCAGCATGATCACCTTGCTGCGGCAGTCGGTGGCCAGAAGCGTCCTGGCTGCAGCGAGGCCGTCGAGCCCAGGCATGCGCACGTCCATGAGCACCACGTCCGGGCGCAGCCGGCGCACGACGTCGACCGCGGATGCACCGTCCTCGGCGGTTCCCACCACCGTCATGTCGGCCTGGCTGTCGACGATCATGGCCAGTCCCTCCCGCACCAGCGACTGGTCGTCGACGAGGACGACCGAGATGGGGGACGGCGGTGCACTCACGACGCTGCCCCCTCGGCCCGCGCGGATGTCGTCGGCACCGTCACCGCCACCCGAAACCCGTTGTCGCGCAGCGGGCCTGCCTCGATCCGCCCCCCGAGCGGACGAATGCGCTCCCGCAGCCCTACCAGTCCGTGCCCGGACCCCCTGCCGCCCGTGCGACGCTCGCCGTGGTCGAGGACCTCCACCTCGACGGCGCCCGGGCTGTGACGAATGCAGACGCGCGCCGCCGTGGCGTGGCTGTGCCGCATCGTGTTGGTCAGCGCCTCCTGGACCGTGCGGTACAGCGCGAGGTCCGCCCCGGCGCTCAGCGGTTCCGGCGTCCCCTCGCGGACAAGCTCCACCGTCAGGCCCCCGGCTCGGACCCGGTCCAACAGGAGGTCGAGCTCGGCGAGCCCAGGCACCGGCTCCCGCAGCCCCGGGTCATCGGGGTCGCGCAGCACACCCAGCGCGCGGCGCAGCTCGACGAGGGCGGCGCGGCCAGTCTGCGCCACCTGCTCCATCGCCTGCCGGGCCCGCACGGGGTCCTGAGCTACGACCTCCGCGGCACCCTCGGCCTGCAGCACCATCACGCTCACGCCGTGCGCCACGACGTCGTGCAGCTCGCTGGCGATGCGCTGCCGTTCCTGCGCGGCGACGCGCTGGGTCAGCGTCGCGCGCTGCTCGGCCCTGACCCGTACGAACGCGCCGAGCAGCCAGGCGACGGGAGCGACGGCGTCGTACGGCAGCGCGCGCAGCACCGTGACCAGGTCGGTGTTGGTCGGATCGCGCAGCTCGTGCAGCACGAGGCCCGGCACGGTCGCGACGAGGACCACCAGCGCCCGACGGCGGTCGGGAGCCCATCGGCCGACGGCGTAGAGCAGCACGGTTCCCGACAGCAGCAGGCCACCGTTCTCCGGGGCCCCGAAGGCCAGCCAGTAGAGCAGATTCGGCGCGATCCACACCCCCCAGGCACCCACCGGGTGCCGCCGCCGAAAGGGCAGGGCCAGGACGCCCGGGGCGATGGCGGCGAACGCGAGCAGGGCCGGACCCGGTGTCGTGGTCGCCGTTCTGGTGCCGGCCCAGCCCACCACGAGGCACAGCGCCACCAGTGCGACGTCACGCAGCAGGACGCCGCTCGGCCGCAGATGACGCACGTCCCCACGCTAGTGAGGAGCCGCGTCCCCCCGCGTCCTTCTCGAGGATGACACCAGGTCGTGCTCAGGACGGCGATGACGGGCCGCCGGGAGGCTGTGGTCGGTCACGTCGCCTTCCTAGCGTCGGCGGCGCACCCGACCGGGTGCCGCCGACCCAAGGAGACGACATGGCGACGACCCTCACCACCACGACCGGCCCGGCCACCCGTGCGGACCTCGCCGCACGGGCCGGCCTGGTGGCCGGCCCCCTCTTCGTGTCAGTGGCCCTGCTGCTGACCTGGCTCGAGTGGGACTTCCTGCACGCCGCGGGCTGGCGCCCGTTCGCTGACAACGTCGTGCCGTACCCCAGCTACACGGCGCTCGGCCGCTTCGGCGTCCTGCAGATGGTCAGCTTCTTCCTGACCGGCGCGTGCGTGGTCGCCTTCGTCCAGGCTCTCGGGCGCCACCTGCACGGCAGGCTCGGCGCCATCGGCCGGGCCCTGCTCACCCTCACCGGCGTGGCCATCATGACGAGCACCTTCCCCACCGACCGCGTCCCCGTGACCCACGCGTCGTGGCACGGTGTCATCCACGCCGTCTCGTTCTTCGCGGTGCTGCTCACCTCGCTGCTGGGGATGCTCTTCACGGGCCTGGCGCTTCGGCGGGCGACCGGGTGGCGGCGCTGGGGGACGCTGACGGCGTGGCTGCCGCTGTGGCAGCTGCTCTGCTTCACCGTCATCGGGGGGCTGCTCCCCGGTGACTCGGGGTTCTACCTCTTCGTGCTCGGCCTGTTCACCTGGGTCTTCGCCACTGCCCGTCAGCTGGTGAGCGCCGCCGACTAAGGCTCGCTCCTGCGCTGGCGGCCGGCCCTCCGGCGCAGGAGCACCAGCCGCTGCTCGGTGACGTCCTGGCTGTGCACCGCGAGCCACCCGCAGAGCGCAGCCAGCGGCAGCTCCACCAGCACCGCCATGGCCACCGACTCGACGACGGCCCGGCCGGGCGCCGCCGTCACGACGTCGAACCACGCGTCCGCGAGCAGCAGCGCCCCGGCCGCCGACGCCGCCACGGGCAGCAGCCGCGAGCGACGCACCGCGGTGACGGCCGTGGTCGCGAGCGCCGCCGCCAGCCCGACGTCGTACCCCGCCCAGGCGAGGGCGTAGTGGTGCGACACCGCGCGGTGCGGCAGGGTCACCGCGAGCACCACGACCCACGGAACCAGCGCGAGCGAGCAGACGGCGAACACCGGCGCGACCCAGCGCACCACCCGGGCCTCGGCGCGCTCAGCCGGCTCCTCAGCGGCGACGGGCGGCGGCTCGGCCCTGGTGCTCATGATCGGAGCGTACGTCCGGGACGTGACCTCCGGCGCCGGGGCCCGAGAGCGTGTGCGGTAAATTGGGGACGCCGCGCGCGCCATCGCCGCAGCGCGCCTCCTGTCCTCGACGCGACGACGCGTCCTGCCTGTCGCACTGCGCGAGCGGGCACCCGCACCGCTGTTCGGAGTTCTTCGTGCCTGCTGCCGCCCCGTCCTCGCCTGCTGCTGCCGTCAGCCCGGTGGCCGACCAGCGAGCCACGCTCGCCGCCGTCCTGCGCTCGCCGCGGTTGCTGCGCGTCGAGGTGCTCGCCGGTCTGGTCGTGGCGCTGGCGCTGATCCCCGAGGCGATCAGCTTCTCGATCATCGCCGGCGTCGACCCCCGCGTCGGGCTGTTCGCGTCCTTCACCATGGCGGTCTCGATCGCGTTCCTCGGTGGACGTCCGGCGATGATCTCCGCAGCCACAGGCGCCGTAGCCCTCGTCATCGCGCCCGTGGTGCGGCAGCACGGCTTCGATTACCTCATCGCCACGGTGATCCTGGCCGGCATCCTCCAGGTGGCCCTGGGCGTGAGCGGCGTGGCCCGGCTCATGCGCTTCATCCCACGCTCGGTCATGGTCGGGTTCGTCAACGCCCTGGCCATCCTGATCTTCCTGGCCCAGGTGCCGCACCTCGTGCACGTGCCGTGGGCCGTCTATCCGCTCGTCGCGGTCGGCATCGCGGTCATGGTGCTGCTGCCCCGCGCCACCAAGGCGGTGCCCGCGCCGCTGGTGGCGATCGTCGTCCTCACGCTGTTCACCGTCTTCGCGGCCGTGGCCGTGCCGACGGTGGGCGACGAGGGCGAGCTACCGCGCAACCTGCCCAGCCTCTTCGTCCCGCACGTGCCCTTCACCCTCGAGACGCTGCGCATCATCGGCCCGTACGCGCTGGCGATGGCCCTGGTCGGCCTGCTCGAGTCGCTGATGACGGCCAAGCTCGTCGACGACATCACCGACACCCACTCCTCGAAGACCCGCGAGGCCTGGGGCCAGGGCGCCGCGAACGTCATCACCGGCTTCTTCGGTGGCATGGGCGGCTGCGCGATGATCGGTCAGACGATGATCAACGTGAAGGCGTCCGGTGCGCGTACCCGCCTGTCGACGTTCCTGGCCGGCTCGTTCCTGCTGGTGCTGGTGGTGGGGCTCGGTGGCGTCGTCGGCGTGATCCCGATGGCCGCCCTGGTCGCGGTGATGGTCATGGTGTCGGTGGGCACCTTCGACTGGCACAGCATCCAGCCGGCGACCCTGCGCCGCATGCCCCGCAGCGAGACCCTCGTGATGGTGTCGACCGTCGCGGTGGTCGTCGCCACCCACAACCTCGCGATCGGCGTGGTGGTCGGAGTGCTCGTGGCGATGGTGATGTTCGCCCGTCGGGTCGCCCACTTCACCGAGGTCGTCGACGTCGCCCACCCGGACGACGACACCCGGGTGTACGCGGTCACCGGTGAGCTGTTCTTCGCCTCCAGCAACGACCTCGTCTACCAGTTCGACTACGTGAACAACCCGCGCAACGTCGTGATCGACCTGAGCCAGTCGCACATCTGGGACGCCTCGACGGTCGCGACGCTCGACGCCATCGAGACCAAGTACGCGCGCTACGGGAAGACCGTGACCATCACGGGCCTGAACGCCTCCAGCACCGAGCGTCACGCCCGGCTCGCCGGCCACCTCGGCTCCGGGCACTGACCGAGCCCGGGCGTACCCAGATCGACAAGAACTCCGACGTCGGGCTGTCGGCTCGTGCTCAGCCACCGGGCCGCCGGTGGAGTTGTTGCAGAATCGTGCACGCTGGCGAGAGGGAAGGCACCGCGGCGCGGGGTTGGAGCGTGCCAGGATCGGCCGGGTGACCGCCGCCGCGACCGCTGCACCCCCGTCACCCCCGAGACCGAGCGCCCGGCTCGCCTGGCCGGCGTACGTCGTGGCGGCCGCGACAACCACGTTGCTGCTCATGATGGCCGGCCGCTACGGACCGCACCGCGACGAGCTCTACTTCGTGGCCGCCGGCCACCACCTGCAGTGGGGCTACCCCGATCAGCCGCCACTCACCCCGCTCGTCGCGAGGGTGGCCGACGCCGTCGCGCCCGGCTCGCTGCTCGCCCTGCGGTTGGTGCCCGCGCTGGTGATCGGCGCGGTCGTCGTGCTCGTGGGGGGCCTGGCCCGCCAGCTCGGCGGCGGCGCCGGAGCCCAGCTGCTGGCGGCCCTGGCCACCGGCACCGGCGCGGGCGTGCTGGCGGTGGGCCACCTGCTCAGCACGTCGACGATCGACCTGCTCATCTGGACTGCGGTCATCCGGCTCAGTGTGACAGCGTTGCAGCGCAACGACTCTCGGCTCTGGGTTGCGGTGGGCGCAGTGCTCGGGGTGGGTCTGGAGAACAAGCACCTCGTGGCCTTCCTCGCCGTCGGGCTCGTGATCGGCATCGCGGCGACTCCGGCGCTGCGCCACCACCTGCGCTCGCCCTGGGCCTGGGCCGGCGCGCTGGTGGCCCTGGCCCTGTGGGCACCGAACCTGTGGTGGCAGCAGGCTCACGGCTGGCCGCAGCTCGAGCTCGGCGCCGACGTCCGGGCGGAGTACGGCACGCTCGGGGGAGCGCTCACGCTCGTGGGCTTCCAGGCGATCCTGCTGGGCCCCGTGGCGTTCGTCCTCGTGGTGGGCGGTCTGCGGGGTGCCCTGCTGCGGCCCCAGTGGGTGGCGGTGCGCCCGGTGGCGATCGCCTACGTCGTCCTGGTGCCGGCGTTCGTGCTGCTGGGGGGCAAGCACTACTACCTGCTCGGGCTGCTCCCACCGCTGGCCGCAGTGGGTGCGGTGATCGACGCCGGACGGCGGCGCGTCCGCGACGTGCGTCGCTTCGCCGTCCTGATCGGCCTGACGGCGCTGGTGCCGCTACCGGCGCTGCTGCCGGTGCTGCCGGCCCACGTGCTCGACGCGTCGTTCTACCCGGCGCTCAACGAGGACGGCATGGAGACCATCGGCTGGCCGGCTGTCGTCGCGACGGTGCGGCACGTCGTCGCGGAGCTGCCGGCCGAGCAGCGCGCGGACGCGGTGGTGGTCACCTCGAACTACGGCGAGGCGGGCGCGCTCGAGTGGTACGGCGCGCCCGTGACCGTGTTCAGCGGCCACAACGGCTTCGGTGACTGGGGGCCGCCCTCGTCGTCTGGCCCGGTGGTGTACGTCGGCGAGCGGGCGCCGTCCGCCGACGCGCTCACAGGATGCCGACGCGCGGCGACGCTCGACACCGGCGTCGACAACGAGGAGGACGGCAACGGCGTGTGGCTGTGCGACGGGCCGGCCGGGTCGTGGCCGCAGGCCTGGCCGCGCCTGCGGCACCTCGACGCCTGACCTCAGTCGGACGGCGAGGCGGCAGGCCCAACGTGGATGACGGCGGAGTGCAGCCGGGGCAGCCGCTCGAGCAGGTGCGCCTCGGCGTGGTGCGCGATGTCGTGCCCCTCGGCCACCGAGATGCCGGCCGGGACGACGACCTCCGCGTCGGCGTGCAGCGAGTGCCCGATCCAGCGCAGCCGCACGCTCTCGACCGACACGATGCCCTCGACCGTGCCGATCGCTTCTCGCGCAGCGGGTACGAGGTCGGGGCTGACGGCGTCCATCAGCCGCGCGCCCACCTGCGCGATGGCTGAGCGCAGCACCCCGAGGATGGCGATGGCGATGAGCAGGCCGACCACCGGGTCGGCCCACGGCAGCCCGACGGCGACGCCGGCCGCGCCGATCACGACGGCCAGCGAGGTGAAGCCGTCGGTGCGGGCGTGGAGGCCGTCGGCGACGAGCGCGGCCGAGCCGATCTGCCGCCCGACGCGGATGCGGTAGCGCGCCACGAGCTCGTTGCCCGCGAAGCCGATGACGCCCGCCGCCGCGACGGCCCACAGGTGGTCGACGCGCTGGGGGTCGAGCAGGCGACGGATCGCCTCGTAGCCCGCCAGTGCGCTCGACAGCGCGATCATCGCGACGACGAACAGGCCCGCGAGGTCCTCGGCGCGCCCGTAGCCGTAGGTGTACCGGTCGTTCGACGGCTTGCGCGCCAACCAGAACGCCACGAGCAAGGGCAGGGCCGTGACGGCGTCGGCGACGTTGTGCAGCGTGTCGCCGAGCAGCGCGACCGAGCCGGTGAGGACGACGACGACCGCCTGCAGCAGGGCGGTGACCGCGAGCGCCGCGAGACTCAGCCACAGCGCGCGCCGGCCCCGCGAGTCGGCCTCGAGCGCCTCGTCGACCTGGTCGGCGGCGTCGTGGGAGTGGCCGGCGCCGAACAGCTCCAGGGCTCCGTGCGCGATCCGGCCCCACCACGTCGTCGGGTGGTCATGGTGGTCGTGGTCGTGGTCGTGGTCGTGCAGGTGGTCGTCGTGGTCGTCGTGCGACCCCTGAGCCTTGGCCAGCTCGTGCGTCACGACGCCTCCTGGGCGGGGTGGTCGACCATGCGGCCATCGTAGAGCCGCGGGTAGAGTCGTATGACTGCTGGTTCACATGTTCGGGAGTGCTGATGGGTCGCGCGCAGGTGGTGGGTCTCGACGCGTGCTCGACGTCGCGGGTCGACCGCGGCAAGGTCGCGGCGGCCGAGCCGCTGCTGCTGGGGCAGGCGGAGTCGGTGCAGATCGCCGGGGTCTTCGACCTGCTGTCCGACCCCAGCCGGGTGCGCGTGCTGTTCGCCCTGCTCGAGGTGGGTGAGGCGTGCGTCTGCGACCTGGCGGAGATGGTGCACATGTCGCAGTCGGCGCTGTCGCACGCGTTGCGGCTGCTGCGCACTGCCGGGGTCGTGACCAACCGCCGCGACGGGCGCATGGTGCGCTACCGCCTGGCTGACAGCCACGTCCGCCTGCTGCTCGACGTCACGCGCGAGCACCTCGACCACGCGCCGGCGTCCGGGCGCTCCTGATGGGTCACGACCACAGCCACACCAGCGCGGTGTCGGCCGGAGCCCGGCACCGCCGTCCGCTGTTCATCGCCTTCGGGCTGACCGCCACGTACGCGGTGGTCGAGGTGGTGGTCGGTGTGGCCACCGGCTCGCTGGCCCTGGTGTCGGACGCCGCCCACATGGGCACCGACGTCCTCGGACTCGGCATGGCGCTGGCCGCGATCACCCTCGCCCAGCGCGCCACGCACTCCCAGCGCACCTACGGCGCCTACCGGCTGGAGGTGCTCGCGGCGCTCGCCAACGGCCTGCTGCTGTTCGCGGTCGCGGGCTACGTGCTGTTCGAGGCGTGGCGACGCTGGACGCACCCGCCGCAGGTGCCGGGCGTCCCCATGCTGGTCGTCGCGGTGGTCGGCCTGGTCATCAACGTCATCAGCTTCCGGCTGCTGTCGGCCGGGGCGAAGGAGTCGATCAACGTCCGCGGCGCGCACCTCGAGGTGCTCTCCGACATGCTCGGCTCGGTCGGCGTCATCGTGGCCGCGATCGTCATCTGGACCACCGGCTGGCGCTACGCCGACCCGCTCGTCGCCGTCGCGATCGGCGTCTTCATCCTGCCGCGCACCTGGCGACTGATGGGCCAGGCACTGCGCATCCTGATGGAGGTCGCGCCGCCCGGTGTCGACGTCGCGGAGGTCGAGCGCGCGATGGTCGCGCTCGAGGGGGTGGCCGAGGTGCACGACCTGCACATCTGGACCGTGACGTCCGGCCTCGAGACCGCCACCGGCCACGTCGTGCTGGACGACGACGCCGACCTGCACGCCGTGCTCGACCGCGTCTGCGCCCTGCTCGCCGAGCGCTACGGCGTCACGCACGCCACGATCCAGTGCGAGCCGCGGGCGCACCGCGACCACGTCAACCCGATCTAACTCCCGCGAGGCGACGGACGGCGGCCAGGCCGTCCGGCGTGCCGGGCCAGTGCCGCTCGACGGTGTCGGCGCCGGCCCGCCGGGTCACCGAGCGCAGGACCAGCGCCACGACCACGGCGTCATCGGCGTAACCGATGACGGGCACGAAGTCGGGCACTACGTCGAAGGGCAACGCGAGGTAGGCCAGGAGCAGCCACAGTCGGACACGCACGCTGGTAGGCAACGACCGGTCGCGCGCGAGGCGCCCGATCAGCCGGACGACGTCCGGCAGCAGCCGCAGAGCGTCGCGGACGCCGAGGTCGTCCGGTCGGGCGAACCACAGCGCGGCGATCAGGCCCACCCACAGCAGCAGGACGCCGCCGGCGACCGCGGCCACCACGTGCCAGAGCGTCATGACCGCGATGCTCTCACCAGCAGCTGGTCACGGCCCGGTGGCCCGCCGTCTCCTCAGCCCACCGCGGCCGACGGCTCCCCGAAGACCACCCGCAGGCCGGGTGAAGCGCGCAGCCAGGCGGTGGCTGCCACGAGCGGACGTCGCAGCAGCGCCCAGCCGGCCCCGGCCACGAGCGCACCGAACAGCAGGCCGGCGAGGACGTCCCACGGGTAGTGCGCGGCGATGTAGACGCGGCTGAACGCCATCAGCAGGGCGAGGACGACGGCGACCGGGCCGAGGCGCCGATGGGCGATGAGCAGGCCGGCCGCGACCGCACCGGCCATCACCGCGTGATCGGAGGGGAACGAGAAGTCGCTCGTGACGTCGGCCAGGCGCAGCAGCTGCGGGTGGACGGCGTACGGGCGTGGCTCGCGCACGAGGTGCCCGAGCGGCTGGTTGAGGGCCAGTGCGAGCAGGGCCGCGAGCGCCGTCCAGCCTGTGGCAGCCAGGTCACGCGACGAGCGCCGGCGGGCCACGACGAGCGCGGCCAGCAGCAGCACGAGGAACACGACGATCCCGTACTTCGCGTTGTCGAGGACCGCACCGTGCAGCGCAGGCGTGGCACGGGTGAGGCGGTTCACGGCGAACATGAGCCGGTCGTCGAGGTGGTGCAGCGACGTGGTGACGGGCATGGGGGCCTCTCGGAGGGCGACGGGCGTCGCGGTGACGCGGCGGCCAGCCGACCGTAGGCGCGCTACCTCAGAGATCGGTGAGAGCCGAGCGACCGGTACGCGCCTCGAGCGCGGCCTGCACGGCCACCATGTCGAACGCTCCCTGACCGAGCTCGACCGCCTCGCTCAGCAGGACGTCGCAGACGTCGAGCAACGGTGAGCTGATGCCGGTCTCCCGTGCGGCCGCCGTGATCAGGCGGTTGTTCATGAGGACGTCGGCCAGAGCGGCTTGCGGCGCGAGGTCACCGGCGAGCAGCTTGGCGGTCTTGACGCGCGAGATGTCGCTGGCCATCTGGCCGCTGTCGACCACGCGGCGGAACGTCGCGAGGTCGAGGCCGTGCCGGTCGGCGAAGTGGTAGGCCTCGACCAGCCCGGTCACGGTCGCGATGAGGAAGACGTTGACGGCGAGCTTCATGAGCAGCGCCTCAGGGACGTCCCCGCACCGCACCACGTCGCGGCACATCGGCCGCAGCAGCGGTTCGACGGCGGCGACGGCGTGCTCACGGCCCGCGAGCATCGCCACGAGGGTGCCCGCCTCGGCCGGGACGCGCGAGCCCGACACGGGCGCCTCGACGTACTCGCCCCCGGCAGCCCGGACGTCGGCGGCGAGCGCTCGGGAGTAGGCCGGAGCCGTCGTCCCCATGGCCACCAGCGTGCGGCCGGCCACCAGTGCGGCGAGGCGCGGCGTCCCCGGCCCAGGACGTCGTCCAGGGCCTGCGCGCCCGCGAGCATGGCGATGACGACGCCGGCCTCCGCGAACACCTCGTCGACGCCCGCCACGGACGTCGCGCCCAGGGCCCTCACCGGAGCGGTGCGTTCCGGCGTGCGGTTCCAGACCACCAGGGGGACCCCGGCCCGCGCCAGGTTGCTCGCCATGGGCAGCCCCATGAGACCCAGCCCGACGAAGCCGACGCGTTCGTGCGCGCTGCTCATGCGCCTCACCTCCGACCGTCACTATGACAGACGTCATAGGAACGGTCAGCCCGCGGCGGCGTCCAAGAGCGGGCCCAGCTCGGCCATCAGGTCGTCGAGCGGCTGGACGCTGCGCTGCAGCCGGCACACCAGGATCGAGCCCTCCAGCGCCGCGAGCACGACGCCGGCCAGGGAGGCGGCGCGTCCGACGGGAACCCCGGCCGCGACCAGCTCGTCCGCCACCGCGGACTGCCAGTGCGTGAAGGCGGCGTCCGCGGCCTCCCGCAGCCCGGCGTCGGCGTCGGAGGCGTCGACCACGGTCGCCACGACCGGGCAGCCCGTCGCGAACTGCGACTCGGTCAGCCAGCGGCGCCAGGTCTGCCCGAGCGCCTGCAGCACCGCCGACGGCCGGTCGGCCGGCAGCGCCGGATGGGCCGAGCGAGCACCGGTGCGCCCCGCCAGCTCCAGCGCCTCCGACACCAGCTGGCGCTTGCCGCCCGGGAAGTAGTGCTGCAGCGATCCCCGCGGCGCGTCCGCGTGCTCGACCACGGCTCGCAGGCCGGTGCCGCTCGGGCCCTGGCGGCCGACGAGCACCAGGGCACTGCGCACGAGGCGCTCACGCGGCGGGCGGGTGCGAGGTCCGGCGGCGTCGGCAGGAGTCATGACGTGCGCACCCTAACCCCGCCGCCGACGACGAGTCCGGACTGCGTCGCGGTGTCACGCCAGCGGAGCCACCGCAGGGTAGAGCGGGTGCGCCGCAGCCAGGGCCTCGACCCGGGCCCGCAGGTCGGCGACGTCGGGCTCGGCGGCACCGCTGCTCAGCGCGGCCGCGATGATGTCGGCCACCTCCGCGAACTCCGCGGCGCCGAAGCCGCGCGCGGCCAAGGCCGGGGTGCCGAGGCGCAGGCCCGACGTCACCATCGGCGGGCGCGGGTCGTGCGGCACGGCGTTGCGGTTCACCGTGATCCCCAGCGCGTGCAGCCGGTCCTCGGCCTGCCGGCCGTCGAGCTCGGACGCCACGAGGTTGAGCAGCACGAGGTGGACGTCGGTGCCGCCGCTGACGATCTCGACTCCCGCCGAGCGCACGTCCGGCTGGGCCAGCCGCTGCGCGATCACGCGCGCACCGTCGAGGGTGCGCTGCTGGCGGTCGCGGAACGCGGGCGTCATGGCCATCGCGAAGCACACCGCCTTGCCCGCGATGACGTGCTCGAGCGGGCCGCCCTGCATGCCGGGGAAGACAGCGGAGTTGATCCGCTTGGCGAGGTCGGCGTCGTCGGTGAGGATGATGCCGCCACGGGGGCCGCCGAGGGTCTTGTGCGTGGTCGACGTCGTCACGTGCGCGTGGGGCACCGGGCTCGGGTGCAGACCCGCGGCCACCAGGCCGGCGAAGTGCGCCATGTCGACCATGAGCAGCGCGCCCACCTCGTCGGCGATCGAGCGGAACTCGGCGAAGTCCAGGACCCTCGGGTACGCCGACCAACCCGCGACGATCATCCGCGGCCGGTGCTCGCGAGCCAGCGCCCGCACCTCGTCCAGGTCGACCCGGCCGTCGCTCCCCGTGTGGTACGCCACGACGTCGAAGTGCTTGCCGGAGTAATTGAGTCGCATGCCGTGGGTGAGGTGGCCGCCGTGGGCGAGGTCGAGTCCGAGGATCGTGTCGCCGGGCTGGAGCAGCGCGAAGTAGACGGCGGTGTTGGCCTGAGCACCGGAGTGGGGCTGGACGTTGGCGAACTCGGCGCCGAACAGCTGCTTGGCCCGGTCGATGGCCAGCTGCTCGATGACGTCGACGTGCTCGCAGCCCCCGTAGTAGCGCCGCCCCGGGTACCCCTCGGCGTACTTGTTGGTCGCCACCGACCCCTGGGCCTGCATGACGGCCAGCGGGGCGAAGTTCTCCGACGCGATCATCTCCAGCGTCGACTCCTGACGCCGCAGCTCGGCGTCCAGGGCGGCGGCCACCTCGGGGTCGACGCTGCGCAGGGGCTGGTTCAGCAGGTTCGGCTGGCTCATCTCGGCCCCTCAGGCGTTGTCGGTGATGGCGGCGTAGGCCTGCGCGTCGAGGAGCCCGTCGGCGGCCTCGACCCGCGCGCGGAACAGCCAGCCCCGCTCGAACGGGCTGGCGTTGACCAGTCCGGGGTCGGCCTCGACGTCAGGGTTGGTCTCGACGACCTCGCCGGCGAACGGGGCGAACAGGTCGCTCACCGACTTGGTCGACTCGACCTCGCCGCACACGGCGCCGGCGCTGAGCGTGCTTCCGGGCTCGGGCAGGCTCACGTAGACGACGTCGCCGAGGGCGTCCGCCGCGAACTGGGTGATGCCGACGGTGGCGATGTCGCCGTCGACGAGCACCCACTCGTGCTCGGCCGTGTACTGGCGGTCGGTGGGGATGGGCATGGCTCTCCTCCGGGAAGTGGTGGGACGACAGGTGGTGCGCGCGTCAGCGGGCGCGGCGGTAGAACGGCAGGGCGACGACCTCGGCGCTGACGCGGGTGCCACGGACGTCGACGTCCAGCCGCGTGCCCGGCTCGGCCCGGTCGCGGTCGACGTAGGCCATGGCGATGGGGTGGCCGAGCGTCGGCGACAACGCGCCGCTGGTGACCCGGCCGACCTCGCGCGCGGCGTTGGGCTCGAGCACGCTGTAGCCCGCCCGCGGAGCGCGTCGCCCCTGGGCGTGCAGCCCGACCCGCACCCGGCCCACCGGCTCGTCCGCGACCGCCGCGAGGGCGTCGCGCCCGACGAAGTCGTCCGCGCGCTCGAGGTTGACCACCCGGCCCAGGCCGGCGGCGTACGGCGTGGTCGAGGTGTCGAGCTCGTTGCCGTACAACGGCATCGCCGCCTCGAGGCGCAGGGAGTCGCGGCAGGCCAGCCCAGCGGGCACCAGCCCGTGCGGTGCGCCCGCCTCGACGAGCGCGTCCCAGATGGCCGGCGCGTCGGCGGGGGCGGTGAAGACCTCGAACCCGTCCTCTCCGGTGTAGCCGGTGCGGGCGACCAGCGAGGGTCGCCCGGCAACGTCCGTGCGCAGGATCGCGTAGTACTTCAGCTCGGTGAGGTCGGCATCGGTGAGGCTCGCCAGGATCGCGTTCGCGTGCGGGCCCTGCACTGCCACCAGCGCCCAGCTCTCGCGCTGGTCGATGACGTCGGCGGTGAACCGGTCGGCCCGCTCGCGCAGCGCGTCGAGCACGACGTCGGTGTTGGCGGCGTTGGCCACCACGAGGTACTGGCTCTCCGCGAGCCGGTAGACGATGAGGTCGTCGAGGATGCCGCCGTCGGCGCGGCACAGCAGCGTGTACTTCGCCTTGCCGACGGCCAGCGGGCTGATCCGGCTGACCAGCGCGTAGTCGAGCAGCTCACCGGCCTCGGGCCCGGTCACCTCGATCTCGCCCATGTGCGAGAGGTCGAAGAGCCCGGCGGCCGTGCGCACCGCGTGGTGCTCCTCGAGCTCGCTGCCGTAGCGCAGCGGCATCTGCCAGCCGGCGAAGTCGGTGAGCGACGCACCGAGCGCGACGTGCCTGCTGTGCAGGGCGGTCTGGCGGCTCGGGCTGGTGGGTCGGGTCGATCCGGTCGGTGCGTTCATGGCGGAGGCTCCCTGGGCTCAGCCGCGACGACGCGCGGCAGGATGGGTGGCCTCCCCGCTCTGTCATGGGACCTGAGAGCTTCACCGCGCGGGCGCGGCTTGCACCGTGGGTGCAGGACGACGTCCTGCTTTCCAGAGTTCGCCTCGTCGCAGCGGTCAGGGGTGCCTGAGAGATTCTGGGGAGAAGTTGCTCCTTCGGCGGCACGTCGCGCGTGCGCTCTCCCGCTGCGGTTCGAACGGCGTATGCAGTTGTGGGGCTTGCTTGCGGTGTTCGCGCTGAAACGGTGGCGCTGAAACTAGGGGTTGCGCTTCGACGACGTCAATCGCCGGACGCGGCCGAGTCGGACGTCGAGTCGGACGTCGAGTCGGACGTCGAGCATCAGTCCTCGGGAAGCCCGGCCCACGAGCCGCGCACGTGCCGGATGTGGTGCTTCATGACCTTGGTGGCTCCACGGGCGTCGCGGGCCAGCACGAGGTCGATCAGCTCCTCGTGCTCGCGCGCGAAGGCGGCCAGGTCGCCCCGGCTGGCCAGCTGCTCCAGGCCGTAGAGCCGGCTGCGCGCGGGCCGCGCACCCACGACCCGCTGGAGGTGGTTGTTGGCCGGCAGGCTGTGCAGCTCGGCGTGGAAGGGCCGGG
>JBQCES010000303.1:0-6947 GCA_051960055.1 Angustibacter sp.
CCTCGCGGAGCTCTTCACGGCCGGTGACACCGCACGGGTCACCGGCGTGCTCCAGCGGCTCGGTGCCATGCGGTCGTACATGCGGGACATCAACCTGGGTCGCCCGGCGGACGAGTCCATCGCGACCGCCGTCGGCATGACCGGCCAGGAGGTACGCGACATGTACCGCCTGCTGGCCATCGCCAAGTACGACGAGCGCTACGTGATCCCGGCCGCGCACGCAGAGCAGGCGCACTCGCTCGAGGAGCTCGCCACCGAGTGCGCGCTCGACTACGACGGCGGCCCCGGCATGGGTGGGTCCGGCCCGTTCGGCGAGGGTTCCGGTGTGCCGACGCCCATCGCGGTCGAGAACTTCCAGATGCTGCGCAACCGGCAGGAGAGCGCCTTCCTCACCGATCCCGCCGACAAGCGCAGCCGGGTCAACCTGCTCAACTGGGACGGCAAGGGCGCGCCCGTGGGTCTGTTCCCGCCGCGCTCGTCCGGGCCGGACGACCCTGACGAGGGCACTCGGCCCGGGGCGGACGGCGCCACTGGCCCGGGCGGCACCGCAGGCCTCACGGGCGGGGCGGACCACGCATGAGCTCGGCGCGTACCCACCCGGCGCCGGCGCTGTCGCCCGGTGACCTGACGCTCGCCTGGCAGAGCGCCTCGCTGCTCATCGGCTACCCCGACGAGGAGCTCGTCGCCCGGCTGCCGCTGCTGCGCGACGCGGCGTCCCGGCTGCCCGCGGCGGTCGGCGGCCCGCTGCTGCGCTTCATGGAGCACGTCGACGCCACACCGCTCACCGAGCTCGCGGCCGACTACGTCGCGACGTTCGACCACCGGCGCCGGGCCTGCCTGTTCCTCACCTACTTCTCCACGGGTGACACCCGCAAGCGCGGCGTGGCGCTGCTGACGTTCAAGCAGGCCTACCAGCAGCACGGCCTCGAGCTGTCGGACGACGAGCTGCCCGACCACCTCGCCGTCGTCCTGGAGTTCGGGGCCACGGGCGATCAGGAGACCGCCTGGCAGCTGCTGCTCGACCACCGTGCGGGCCTCGAGCTGCTAAGGATCTCGTTGCGCGACGGCGGTTCGCCGTGGGCTCCCGTCGTGGAGTCGGTCTGCGCGACACTGCCGCCGTTGCGCGGTAGCGAGCGCGACGCCGTCCTGAAGCTCGCCGCCGAGGGGCCCCCTGACGAGGAGGTCGGCCTCGCGCCGTTCTCCATGCCCGAGCTGGTCGGCTCGCCCGCAGCGGGTGCGGTGCCCGGGCAGCCCGTTCCCCTTCCCATGCCGACCGTCGGAGGCCGAGCGTGAGCACCGTCGACACCCTGCTGTGGGTCGTGTTCCCCTACGTGTGCCTGGCGGTCTTCGTCCTCGGCCACGTGTGGCGCTACCGCTACGACAAGTTCGGCTGGACGACGCGTTCGTCGCAGCTGTACGAGAAGCGGCTGCTTCGGCTCGGCAGCCCGCTGTTCCACTTCGGCCTGCTCTTCGTGATCGGCGGCCACGTGATGGGCCTCGGCATCCCGAAGTCGTGGACCGAGGCGGTGGGCATCTCGGAGGGGCTCTACCACTTCATGGCGGTGAGCATCGGCAGCATCGCGGGGTTCTGCACCGTGGTCGGCATGGCGATCCTCATCTACCGGCGGCGCACCGTGGGGCCGGTGTTCTCGGCGACGACCAAGATGGACAAGACGATGTACGTCTTCCTCGCCGCGGTGATCCTGCTCGGGCTCGCCAACACCGTGGTGGCGAACATCTTCGGCCACTACGACTACCGCGAGGGCGTGTCGATCTGGTTCCGCGGGATCTTCCGGTTCTCGCTGCACCCCGAGCTGATGCGCGAGGCCCCGATCACCTTCCAGCTGCACGGGCTCGTGGCCTTCGCGCTCTTCGCGCTGTGGCCGTTCACCCGCCTGGTGCACGTGTTCAGCGCGCCGCTCGGCTACGTGACGCGGCCCTACATCGTCTACCGCAGCAGGCAGGACCGCCTCGGGCAGACCGCGCCCAAGCGGGGATGGGAGCGGGTGCGATGAGCGGGCACGAGCTCGGCGACGAGACCTCGCAGGAGGCCACCGCTGGCGTCGTCAGCCTCACCGACGTCGGCGATGGCCTGCTGCGCGATGCACGCAACCAGCCGGCCCGGCGGGCGGCCCGCACCATCATGGCCAGCACGGTGATGCGCTCGACGCTCATCGCGCTGCTCGACGGTGTGGAGATGAACGAGCACGCGTCACCGCCGGCCGCGACGCTGCAGGTGGTGACCGGTCACGTGCAGCTGGTCGTGGGCGGTGAGCAGCACGACCTGCGTGCCGGTGAGCTCGTGCGCATCCCGCCGCAGCGCCACGGCGTCCGCGCGCTGGCCGACGCCGTCGTCCTCCTCACCGTCGCCCTCCACTGACGTTTCCGCCGCTCAGACCACTTTCCGTCCCCGAAGCCGGTTTTCCTCGCTCCAAACCGGCCTGAGCGGCGGAGGCGCCGGCCCTTTGCGCCGCTCAGACCGCTCCGAGCCGGCTCTGCTGGCGCAAACCGGCCTGAGCGGCGGAAAGGCTAGGGGGTGGGGGGCTGGATGGGGCGGTCGGTGACCACCGCGTCGAGCACCAGGCTGCTCGTGGGCTGCCCGTACGCCGCGAGCCGGTCGAGCAGCGACTCGAACGCCGCGAGGTCGGGGCATGCCACCACGAGCACCGAGCAGTCCTCGCCCGTCACGCGGTAGAGGTCGCGCACCTCCGGCCACTCGGCCACCGCGGGGTCGCGCAGCAGGCAGGTCGGCCCGTAGCAGTGCATGCGGACGACGGCCCGCACCGGACGCCCAGCAGCCGCCGGGTCGACCCGCGCCGAGTAGCCCGCGATGACGCCGGAGTCCTCGAGCCGGCGCACCCGCTCGGCCACGGACGGCGCGGCCAGGTTGACCTTGCGCGACAGGGCGTTGAACGACAGGCGCGCGTCGGCCTGCAGCTCAGCGAGGATCCGCCAGTCGACCCGGTCCACACACCCTCCTCGGCCGGCCGGCGAGGGACGTCGGCGCCGTCGTCCGTCACGGTACACAGGCGTCTTGTGCACGACGGGCGAAGGCGCCCGAGAGCCGCCAGAATGATCGACGATGAGCCGCCTCGCCGAGCAGCTGCCGGTGGTGCGTCGTCTGCGAGACACCGGGGGAGCGAGCCGACTGGCGCGCCGCTTCGTGCTGCACGCGCGCACGCAGCTCGCCGCGAAGGCCACCCTCGCCGCGGTGCTGGCCTGGCTCGCCGCGGCCACCTTCGCCGGGTCCGACATCGAGAAGTTCCGGTACTACGCGCCCCTGGGCGCCGTGGTGACCACCTACCCGAGCATCGCCTCCACGGTGCGCCAGAGCTGGCACGCCGTGCTGTCGGTCGGCCTCGGTGCCACGCTGGGGCTGCTCGTTCACGCGTGGCTCTCCGACACGCTGGTCGCGCTGGTGGTGGTCGTGGCCACCGGCATCGCGATCGCGGGGTGGCAGCGCCTGGGTGAGCAGAGCAGCTACGTGCCCATCGTGGCCCTGCTCGTGGTGGCCATCGGCGGCCACCACCCGGGCGACTACGCCCTCGCCTACCTCAGCTTCACCGGCATGGGCGCCGCCATCGGCATCGTCGTGAGCCTGGCGCTGCCCTCGACGCGGCTGAGTCCAGGGCACGACGCGGTGCGCCGCGTCGAGCGGCTGCTCGCCGACCGCATCGTCGAGATCGCGGACGTGCTGCGCAGTGGCGAACCTCCCGAGCGTGAGGAGTGGGAGCGGCGGCTCGGCGCGCTGGCGCCGTCGATGTCGCGCATGCGCCTGCGCGTCGACGAGGCCGCAGAGGCGCAGCGGGGCAACCCGCGCGCCAAGTGGCGCGGCTACCCGGCGGAGCGCCAGGTGAAAGTCGCCCGGGCGCTCGAGCGGGTCGACGCGCTCGTCGAGGACCTCGTCGAGATGCTCGCGCGCACCTACCGTGACGACCTGCCGCAGACGCCGCTCGCCCCACCGCTCGCCGAGCGGGCCGGTGACGCGCTCGACCGCCTGGCCGACCTCGTGCGGCACTACCACCGCTCGATGGACCCCGATGACGATTCCGTGCGCGCCGCCCGCGAGGCCGTCGACGACCTCGTGCAGGAGTACTCCCAGGTGCCCAACGACCCCGACGACCTCGCGCTCGTGGGGGCTGTCGTGGCGACGATCCAACGATGCCTCGACAGCGTCGTGCCAGCTCGCCGTGAGCGGTCTTCGCAGTCATAAAGCGCTGCGCGGCAACGCCTCACGTTCGACACCTCGCAGCCCGCGAACGCGTTGCGCGCGCCATGTCGCGCGGACGCCGCGACCAGCACCCTCGTGACCATGACCACCGAGGCGTTCCGCACCATCATCGAGCCGTTCCGCATCCACTCGGTCGAGCCGCTGCGGCTCACCACCGCCGACCAGCGCCGCGCCGGCGTCCGCGACGCCGGCTACAACCTGTTCCAGGTGCGCGCCGAGGACGTCCTCATCGACCTGCTCACCGACTCCGGCACGGGCGCCATGAGCCGCGACCAGTGGGCCGCCATCCAGCACGGTGACGAGTCGTACGCCGGGTCGCCGTCGTACTACCGGTTCCGCGACGCCGTCCGCGAGCTCTTCACGTTCGAGCACGTGATCCCCACGCACCAGGGGCGGGCGGCCGAGAAGATCCTCTTCGGCGTCCTGGGCGGGCCCGGGCTCGTCGTCCCGAACAACACCCACTTCGACACCACGCGCGCGAACGTCGAGGCCACGGGTGCGACGGCGGTCGACCTGGTGATCCCGGAGGGACGCGACCCCCAGTCGCTGCATCCCTTCAAGGGCAACATGGACGTCGCGGCCCTCGAGGCGCTGCTCGCCGAGCGCGCGGACGACGTCCCCGTGGTGTTCGTGACCATCACCAACAACAGCGGGGGCGGGCAGCCGGTGTCGCTCGCGAACCTGCGCGCGGTGCGTGCCGTCTGCGACCGCTATGGCAAGAAGCTGTTCCTCGACGCCTGCCGCTTCGCCGAGAACGCGTGGTTCATCCGCGAGCGCGAGCCGGGGCAGGAGGGACGCGACGTCGTCGACATCGTGCGCGACATCGCCGAGCTCGCCGACGGCATGACGATGAGCGCCAAGAAGGACCCCATGGGCAACATCGGCGGCTGGCTGGCCATGGACGACGACGACCTGGCGACGCAGTGCCGCAACGTGCTGATCCTCACCGAGGGCTTCCCGACGTACGGCGGCCTGGCCGGCCGCGACCTCGAGGCGCTGGCCCAGGGCCTCACCGAGGTGGTCGACCACGACTACCTGCGCTACCGCATCGCCTCGACCTCCTACCTGGGCGAGGCGCTGCGCAAGGTGGGGATGCCCGTGCTGTCACCGACGGGCGGGCACGCGGTGTACCTCGACGCGCGGGCCCTGCTGCCGCATCTCGACCCGCTGCAGTACCCCGGCCAGTCGCTCGCCGTCGCGCTGTACGAGGTCGGGGGAGTGCGCAGCTGCGAGATCGGCACCGTGATGTTCGGCCGCCAGCCGGACGGCTCGGAGCGGGCGGCGTCGCTCGACCTCGTGCGGCTGGCGATCCCGCGCCGTACCTACACGCAGAGCCACATCGACTACGTCATCGAGGTGTGCGAGCGCGTGGTGCGCACAGCCCCCGACCTGCCGGGCTACCGCATCGTCGACGAGCCGCCGGCCCTGCGGCACTTCACCGCCCGCTTCGAGCCGCTGACCTCCTGACGCAGATACCCGTCAAGGTCCGGTCGCAGGGCCGCCGGACGGCCCCCGCTGACCGGAAATCGGCGGGTATCTGCGAGAAGGGGCGTGGCAGGATCGGCGCATGAGCGACCAGCACAGTGCCGACGTCATCGTCATCGGCCTCGGCCCGGGCGGTGAGGACGTCGCCGGGCGGCTCGCCGAGGCGGGGCTCGACGTCATCGCCGTCGACCGCGGGCTGGTGGGTGGCGAGTGCCCCTACTGGGGCTGCATCCCGTCGAAGATGATGATCCGCGCGGCGAACGCGCTGGCCGAGGCGGCGCGCGCTCGCGAGGTCGCCGGCGACGTCGGCGACGTGCGGCCGCGCTGGGGGCTGGTGGCCGACCGCATCCGCAACGAGGCCACCGACGACTGGGACGACACCGTCGCCGTCGAACGCCTGCAGGGCAAGGGTGCGCGGTTCGTTCGAGGCCACGGCTGCATCGAGCGGCGCCAGGACGACGGCTCGCTGGTCGTCAGCGTCGAGGGCACCGAGTACGTCGCGCGCAAGGGTGTCGTCGTCGCGACCGGTACGACGCCGGCGATCCCGCCCATCGAGGGCATCGGCGACGTCGACTACTGGACCAACCACGGCTTCGTCGAGGCGCGCGAGCTGCCCGAGTCGCTCGTGGTGCTGGGGGGCGGCGCGATCGGCTGCGAGCTCGCGCAGGTGGCGGCGCGCTTCGGCGTCCGCGTGACGGTCGTCGAGAAGGCGCCGCGGCTGCTCGCCGTGGAGGAGCCGCGGGCGAGCGAGCTCGTCGAGCAGGCGTTGCGCGACGACGGCGTCGACGTCCGGACGGGTGGGGGCGCCACGCACGTGGCGGCCCACGGCGTCGGTGGCGCGGTGCGGCTGCGCCTCGACGACGGCAGCGAGCTCGAGGCCGACCGTCTGCTCGTCGCGAGCGGACGCCGCGTCGACCTGCGCGCGGCGGGGCTGCACACCGTGGGCGTCGACCCCGACGCCCGCGCCGTGCCGGTCGACGAGTGGGGGCGCGTCACCGACGGCGTCTGGGCGCTCGGCGACATCGTGGGGCACGGCGCGTTCACGCACATGTCGATGTACGAGGCCGACGTCGTCGTGCGCGACGTCCTGAGCCAGGGCGGTGCTCCGGCGAGCTACGACGCGATCCCGCGCGTGACGTTCACCGACCCCGAGATCGGAGCGGTCGGGCTCACTGAGTCCCAAGCGCGCGAACGGTTCTCGAACATCCGGGTCGGCTCGGTCGACGTCGCG
>JBQCES010000304.1:0-13672 GCA_051960055.1 Angustibacter sp.
CTGGCGTTCCACCTCTCGCTCGTGGTGCTGCTCGTGGCGGTGGCGCTCGGGCACCTGCTCGGCTGGCGCGGCGACGTCGTGGTGCCCGAGGGCACGACCTTCTCCAACACCGTGTCGACGTACGACACGATCGACCCCGGACCGTGGGTCGACACCGAGAACCTCCCGCCGTTCTCCGTGACCATCGACAAGGTGTCGGTGAAGTTCGAGACCGGTGCCGCCCAGCGCGGTGCGCCGCGTGACTTCGAGGCCAACGTCACGACGCGCGCGAACCCCGACGCCGCCCCCCAGCGCGGCACGATCCGGGTCAACCACCCGCTGCAGCTCGACGGCGCCAACGTCTACATGCTCGGCAACGGCTACGCGCCCGTCATCACCGTGCGCGACAGCACCGGCGCCGTCGTCTACTCCGACGCCACGCCGTTCCTGCCGCAGGACGGCATGTACACCTCGACCGGCGTCGTGAAGGCGCCGGGCGCCCAGCCGCAGCAGCTCGGCATCGTGGGCCAGTTCCTGCCGACGGTGTCGGAGGGCCCCGGCATGCGGCGCTCGATCTTCCCCGACGCGCTCGACCCCGTGCTCGTGCTCACCGCGCTCGAAGGTGATCTCGGCCTCAGTAGCGGTGTGCCGCAGTCGGTCTACAACATCGACACCTCCAAGATGAAGAGCCTGAAGACGCCGGACGGCGACACGTTCCGAGCGCTGCTGCGCCCGGGCCAGACCGTGCAGCTCCCGGGCGGCAAGGGGTCGATCACCTTCGACCGCGTCGAGCGCTTCGCGGGTCTGTCGATCCGCCACGACCCGGGCAAGCTCTGGGCCCTCGGCGCGTCGATCGTGGCGATGCTGGGCCTCGCGCTGTCGCTGTTCGTGCCCCGCCGTCGCGTCTTCGTGCGGGTGCGGCCGGACGACGACGACCCGGCCCGTACCCTGGTGGAGGTCGGCGCGATCGCCCGTGGCGAGGACTCCGGCCTGGACGACGAGATCGACCGTGCGCTGAGCGGCCTGCCCTCCGGTGGGCAGCCGGCAGCGGTGGTCCGATGAGGAGGGGCGCGTGAGCGTCAACGAGACCCTGGCCACGCAGGCGAACATCCTGCTCTACGGCTCCATGGCCAGCTACGCCGTGGCGTTCGTGGCCTACACCGCCGACCTCGCGGGCGGTGCCGCGCGAGCCGAGCGACGTCGCGAGCGGGCGGCCGTCGTCGAGCGCGAGCTCGTGGGTGCCGGCGCGCCCGTCGAGCCGACGCCGGGCGCACCTGCCGTCGCGACCGACGTCGAGCCCGAGAAGCGGCGCGCCGCGGCGATCGGCACCTCGCTCACGATCCTGTCGTTGCTGCTGCACGCCGGGTCGGTGGCCATGCGCGGGGCCGCCGTCCAGCGCCCGCCGTGGAGCAACATGTTCGAGTTCTCGACCGCTGGCGCGGCGGTCGTGACGCTCGTGTTCCTGCTCGCGCTGAAGTGGCGTGACCTGCGCTACCTCGGCGCGTTCGTCGTCGGGCCGGTGCTGCTGACTCTCGGGCTCGCCGTCACGGTGCTCTACACGCGGGCGGCGCAGGTGGTGCCGTCGCTGAAGAGCTACTGGCTGGCGATCCACGTCAGCGTGGCCTTCATCGCATCCGCGCTGCTGACCCTCGCGTTCTCGCTCACCGTGCTCTACCTCGCGCAGGACCGCCGCGAGCGCCGCCGTGCCGCGGGTGAGCCGGTGTCGCGGTCGTTCATGGACTCGCTACCGGGCGCGCGCGAGCTCGACCTCGCGTCGTACCGCCTGCACGCCGTGGCGTTCCCGCGGTGGACCTTCACGCTCGTCGCCGGTGCGATCTGGGCCGAGAGCGCGTGGGGCCGCTACTGGGGCTGGGACCCCAAGGAGGTCTGGACGTTCGTGATCTGGGTGGTCTACGCGGGCTACCTGCACGCGCGCGCCACGCGGGGTTGGGCGGGCCGCAAGTCGGCCACGATCGCGATCATCGGCTTCGGCTGCCTGCTGTTCAACTTCCTCGTCGTCAACATCTTCTTCGTCGGCTGGCACAGCTATGCCGGCGTCGGCTGACGGGTCGTCGGGCGCGAGCGAGCCACTCGCCGTCCTGCGCGCCGAGCGCGAGCAGCTCGCCGAGCAGCTGACCACGCTGCAGCGTGAGTTCGACCGGGTCGTCGACGCCTCGGCGTCCTCCAACGCCGACGACGAGCACGACCCCGAGGGCTCGACCATCGCCTTCGAGCGCGCCCAGCTGGCGGCGGTGCTCGACCAGACCCGTGAGCGGCTGGCCGACGTCGACCGCGCCGTCGAGCAGGTGGCTTCGGGCGACTACGGCCGCTGCGCGCGCTGCGGGCAGCCGATCGACCCCGAGCGTCTCGTGGCCCGCCCCACCGCGACGCTGTGCATCACCTGCGCCCGCGCCACCCGCCCCTGACCGTGCACTTGGTACACACAGTGCACGCGTGGCCGCGGCCAGCCGTGCACGGTGTGTACCAAGTGCGCGATCGGGTGGGGTGGGGGGGGGGTTCAGGGGGGGGCGAGGCGCAGGGCCGGCGGCGCCTGACGGCACACTAGGCGGCGTGACCGTCGCCGTCCGCCCCGCCGTTGCCGCCGAGTTCGCCGCCGTCGGCGAGCTCACCGCCCGCGCCTACCTGGTCGACGGCCTGGTGCCCGACGGCTCGGACTACGACGCGACCCTGCGCCGCGCCGACGACCGGGCCGCCCACAGCGAGCTGCTCGTGGCGGTGGAAGACGACGGCACGCTGCTCGGCACCGTGTCGTACGTGCGGGCCGGGTCGCTGTACGCCGAGGTCTCACGCGAGGGTGAGGCGGAGTTCCGCATGCTCGCCGTCGACCGAGCCGCCCGCGGGCGCGGGGTCGGGCGCGTGCTGGCCCAGGCCTGCATCGACCGGGCCCGCGCGGACGGCGTCGGCGCCGTCGTCATCTCAACGGCCACGAACATGGCGCCGGCGCACGCGCTCTATCACTCGCTCGGGTTCGTCCGCCTGCCTGAGCGCGACTGGCGCCCGATCCCGAGCGTGCTGCTGCTGGCCTACCGGCTGGAGCTCTAGGCCCGCGCCGACAGCGCCCTGACCGACGCCACGAAGTCGCCGGCGAGGGCCGGCCGCCCCAGGTGCCAGCCCTGGCCGAACTGGACGCCGAACCCGGCCAGCGTCGTCAGCTGGTGCGGCGTCTCGATGCCCTCGGCGACGCACTCCATCCCGAAGGACGTCGCGAGCTGCACGACCGTGCGCGCGATCGTGTCGTCGCGGTCGAGGTTGGCAACGAACTCGCGGTCGATCTTGAGCACCTGCAGCGGCAGGCGCGCGAGGTAGGCGAGGGAGGAGAAGCCGGTGCCGAAGTCGTCGACCGCCACCGTGATCCCCTTGACGCGCAGCTGCTGCAGCGCCTCTCGGGTGCGCTCGACGTCGTCGACGACGTCGCGCTCGGTGATCTCCAGCGTGAGCGCGCCGGGCTCGAGACCGGCGTCGCCGACCAGCTGAGCCAGCTCGTCGGGCAGGGAGGGCGCGAGCAGGTCGCGTGCGCTGATGTTGACGGCGATGCTGCGCACGTCGGTGAGACCGGCGCGGCGCCAGGCCGCGAGCGCGCGCACCGACTGGCGCGCGACGGCGAGCGCCAGGTCGAGCCCGAGCCCGAGCTCCTCGGCGAGCGGCACGAAGCGCAGGGGTGAGACGTCGCGGCCGTCGATCTGCCAGCGGGCGAGGGCCTCGGCGCCGACGACGCGTCCTGTGGCGAGATCGACCACGGGCTGGAACACGGCGGTGAGGGCGCCCGGCCGCACGTCGGCGTCGACGTTGCCGGCCTCGATCGCCTCGCGCAGCTGCTGCTCGACGGCGAGATCGGCGGCGACCTCCTCGCTCATGGCGGCGTGGTAGAGCACGGCGGTGCCCCGGCCGGCGCGCTTGGCGGCGTACATCGCGGCGTCGGCGGAGCGCAGGAGGTCGGCACGCGTCTCGATGCCGGCCCCGCTGACGGCGACACCCACCGACAACCCGATGCGGTACGGCGCGCCGTTGAGGTCGACGGGCTGGTCGAACAGCTGGACGAGTCGGTGCCCCATCTGCTGCGCCCGCTGTGACGACGTGGGCGCGCACACGATGGCGAACTCGTCGCCGCCGAGGCGCGCGGCGAGCTGCTGGGGACCGAGCAGCGAGGCCAGCCGGCCCGCGACCTCGCGCAGCAGGCGGTCGCCGGCGAGGTGGCCCAGGGTCTCGTTGACGTTCTTGAACCGGTCGAGGTCGATGATGAGCACCGCGACCTGGTCGTCGTCGGACCCCGTGCGCGAGTGCAGCGCGGTGTCGATGAACAGGTCGAGCGACGACCGGTTGGGCATGCCGGTGAGGTGGTCGTGCGTCGTCGCGTGGTGCAGCTCGCGCTCGGCGTGCTCGGCGGCGAGCTGGCGGCGGTGCGCCTCGTCGCGGGCCGTGCGGTAGGCCGCGCCGGAGTAGGCGACGATCAGCCCGATGCCGGCGAGCAGGAGCGCCCGCAGCGTCCAGCCCGACAGCGTGACGTTCGGGATCGCCGTCCCGGTGAAGTACTGCGCGAACAACCCGGCCGAGATCACTCCGGTGACCCCCCAGGCCACCCGGCGCGGGAGCAGGAGCGGGTAGACGGCGATGATCGCGTACCACCACTGCAGGACGTGCGAGACGAGCTGCACGTTGAGCAGCGGCAGCGTGAAGGCGACCGCCGTGAGCAGCAGGGCGCGCGCGATGAGGGCGCCCTTGCCCTGCCACCCGGCGAAGCCGGCGGCGCCGAGCAGGCCGGTGAGCAGCACGAGGCTCAGCGCTGGGGGGCCGCCGCCGACGAAGGCGACGGCGACCAGACCCAGCGCGCAGAGCATGAGCGGCAGCACCGGCTCGAAGCGGACAGCCGGTCCCGACGCCTCTCGGGCGCCGAGATCGGGGTCGACCGCTGCCTGGCTCACCTGTTCACTCTCGGCCGCCACGGGGTGGTTCTTGACACTGACGGCTGGCGGGGTCTCGGCGACCCCACCGCGAGGTCAGCGCGACCAGCGACGCAGCAGGCCGGCGATGCTGGCGCGAGGACGGGTGGAGCGGGCGTTGGTGGGCTGCGCGAGCCGCGTGATCTCGGTGATGTAGGCGCGCGCGTACTCCGGGGTGACCATGATTCCTTCTCTGTCGTTGCTTTGGATGTGTTGGCTTCATCGGCCTAACGCCGACGATCATACCAGTATTCCTCGGCTTCTGCTTTCGATTCTTTAGTGATGAGTGGGCACGGCCTATGATGTGGTGATGGACGCGATCGACCGGCAGCTGGTGGCTGCGCTGCACGACAACGCCCGGGCCAGCTGGGCCGAGCTGGGGCGCCTGGTGGGCCTGTCGGGCCCGAGCGTCCAGGAGCGCGTGCGCCGCTTGGAGGACCGCGGGGTGATCCGTGGCTACCGGGCCGAGATCTCCCCGGAGGCCGTCGGCCTGGGGGTGAGCGCGCTCGTCGACCTCTACCAGCGCGACGAGGTGCCCACCGAGGACGTCTCGGAGCAGCTGCGCGCCATCCCTGAGGTCGAGGACTGCTGGTACGTCGCCGGTGACGAGGAGTTCGTCGTCAAGGTGCGTGCGCAGGACGTCGCGGGCCTGGAGGCGGTGATCTCCAAGCTCCGGGCGGTGCGCGGGGTGGCGCGCACGCGCACGACGGTGGTGCTGTCGACGTACTGGGAGGGGCGCGGTCTGCCCCTGCCCCCAGCCGACCCCCTGGTGAGCGACCAGGGCGACCAGAGCGGGTCCGGACGCCCGTAGGCTGGACGTCGTGACCGTCCTTCGCTACTCGCTGCTGCGCCTGATGCTCCTGCTGGGCGTGCTGGTCGCCCTGTGGCTGCTCGGCGGCCTGTGGGCACCGCTGCGCGACCCGTTGCTGCTCGTCATCGCGACGGCCGTGGTGTCGGTGGTGCTTTCGTACTTCGTGCTGCGCGGGCCGCGCGAGGCCATGACCCAGCAGATCGCCGACCGCGTTGCGGGCCGTGTCGGCCCGGCGCCGGTCGATGACGACGCCGCCGCCGAGGACGCCGAGGTCGTCGGGGGCGCCGCGCCGTCAGCTCAGCGCGAGGCCGAGGCCCAGCAGCACCCCGTAGACGAGCTCGGCGCGCCCGGTGTCGCGCAGCACCGGGATGAGCCCGAGGCCGGTGGCGCCCGCGCGGATGACCCGCAGCGCCGGCCAGAGCAGCAGGGCTGACGCCAGGGCCAGCAGCGCCCACGGGGAACCGATCGCCACCGCGACGGCCAGAGCGAGCGGGACGACGACGAGCCCGACGTACAGCGTGCGGGTGCGCGCGTCGCCGAGTCGGACGGCGAGGGTGCGCTTACCCGCCACCGCGTCGGTGGGGATGTCGCGCAGGTTGTTGGCGACGAGGATCGCGCAGGCGAGGCAGCCGATCGCGACGGCGGCAGCCCAGCTCGGCCACGACAGGCGACCGGCCTGCGTGTACGTCGTGCCGAGCACGGCGACCAGGCCGAAGAACACGAAGACGAACAGCTCGCCGAGGCCGAGGTAGCCGTAGGGCCGTGAGCCACCGGTGTAGAACCACGCCGCGACGATGGCGAGCGCCCCGACGACCAGCAGCCACCAGGCAGCGGCCAGGGCCACGAGGGCGAGTCCGGCCACGGCCGCGACGGCGAAGGCCGCGAACGCCGCCGCCTTCACCGCGCCCGGGCGGGCGGCTCGCGAACCGGTGAGCCGGAACGGGCCGACGCGGTCGTCGTCCGTGCCGCGGATGCCGTCGGAGTAGTCGTTCGCGTAGTTGACCGCCACCTGCAGCGCGAGCGAGACGACGAGCGCGAGCAGGGCACGCCCGAGGTGGAAGCCGTCGAGCGCCGTCGCTGCGCCGGTGCCGGCCGCGACCGGAGCGACGGCGGCGGGCAGGGTGCGCGGGCGAGCGCCTTCGATCCACTGGGCGGGGGTGGCCATGGGCACGATCTTCTCGTGCCGCCGGGCGCGGCTCGCACCCGGCCGTGCCGGCCGAGGCTAGGGTGCCCGCGTGTCGACGACGGCGGCAGGGGGCCGCGACCTCATCACGTGCGGACGCTGCGGTCATCAGGTGCCCGACGGCGGCGAGTGGACCACCTGGTGCGAGATGTGCGACTGGAACGTCGTCACGCGCCCCGAGCCGCTCGGAGGCCTGGTGAGCCGGTGGCGCCGGCGGCTGGCGCACCGCGTCGGTGCGCGTGTGTACGGCGACCTGCGGGCGGGTCGGCGTCCGGACGCGCGCGACGCGCTGGCCCACGGCGCCCTGCTCGTGGTGAGCGTGATGGTCGACTTGGCGATCGTCGCGTCGGTGGGGCTGTTGGTGGTGGTCGTGCTCTCGGACTCTCTCGGCTTCTGGCACTGGCCGGCCGTCGTCGCGTGCTTGGTCTGGCTCGCCCTCGTCCTGCCGCGTCCCCACCACCTGCCGGACGAGGGACTCGTGCAGCTCTCTCGTGAGGACGCGCCGCGGCTGTGGGGCCTCGTCGACGACGTCGCCGCGGGCGTCGGCACGGCGCCACCGCAGGTGCTCGCGGTGTCGACGGACCTGAACGCGTACGCCATGCGGTCGGGCTGGCGCTGGCGGCGCACGGTCGTCATGGGACTGCCGTTGTGGGCGGTGCTCGGGCCGCAGGAGGGCGTGGCGACGCTGGCCCACGAGCTCGGCCACTTCAAGAGTCGCGACATCGGGCGAGGCGCGGTGGTGGGCGCAGCCGGCGTCGCGCTGACGCAGGTGGTCGGGGTGCTCTGGCCCGACGCGTTCGAGGACGAGCCACCCGATGTCGACCTGACCTGGCTGTTCGTGGCGGTCAACCTGGTGCGGCGCCTGGTGGCACTGCCCCTGGTGGCACTGCTGTACGGCATGGAGCGGCTGCACGCGCGGGCGTCGCAGCGACAGGAGTACCTCGCCGACATCGCCTCGGCCCGGGTGGCCGGGGCCGCCGCGGCGCAGAGAGCGTTGCTGCGCCTACTGAGCCTGGACGGCACCCACACGCGGGTGCGGAGCGCCGTACGCCGGCGCGAGGACGTCTGGACGGCGCTCGCCACGGCGCCGCACCCACCGCAGCACGAGCTGCGCCGGCTGCAGCGCGAGAGCGAGCTGGTCGGGCACCAGGCGGACGACACCCACCCGCCGACCCACCTGCGCGCGCAGCTCGTCGCAGACGCCACGGTGACGGCGCCCGCCGTGGTGGTCGACGCGTCCCGGGCGGCCGCCCTCGAGGCCGAGCTGCAGCCGGTGCGTGAGCGCCTGCGCGAGGTGCTGACAGACTCGTTCCTGGAGTAGGCGATCAGGCGCCGGCTGCGAGGTGCTGCTGGGCAAGATGCGCGGCTGCCGCGCGATCGGGCTTGCCGAGCGCCTTGTGCGGCAGGACGTCCACGCTGACGACGGCGCGCGGCGCGGCTGTCGCGCCGAGGTGCTTGGTTGCCCTGGCGCGCAACGCATCCAAGGGCGCGTCACCCACCACGACCGCCACGACGCGCTGACCCCACTCGACGTCGGGGACGCCCACGACCAGGCACTCGCGGACGCCGGGCACCTCCGCCAGCACCGCCTCCACGGCCTGGGGCGAGACCTTCTTCCCCCCGGTGACGATGACGTCGTCCGTCCGGCCGTGCACGGTGAGGCGCTCGCCGTCCAGTGTGCCGATGTCGTCGGTCTCGAACCAGCGCATGTCATTGCGCTGCAGGAACTTCGGGGAGTGCGGCTGCAGGCGGTACCCGCGCGCGACGACGGGCCCGCCGAGCCGGATGCGGTCGCCGACCTCGATCTGCACGCCGTCGAGGGGGACGCCGTCGTAGACGCAGCCGCCGCACGTCTCGCTCATGCCGTATGTCGTGACGACGTGCACACCGGCACTGCGGGCGCGCTCGAGCAGGGCGGGCGTCGCGGCCGCACCACCGAGCAGCACGGCATCGAAGGCGCGCAGGGCCTCGAGTGCGTCGGTGCCGGCGTCCAGGAGGCGCACGAGCTGGGTGGGCACCAGGGCCGTGTAGCGGCGTCCGGGCGCCCGCTCGCTCAGCGCGCGCGTCGCGTCGACGAACGCGCGAGGTCGGAAGCCGTCGGTGAGGCCGAGCAGCTCGGGCACGGTGCCCGCGGCGACCGAGCGCAGCAGAACCTGCGCGCCCGCGACGTGGTGCGGTGCGAGCGCGAGCAGCCACGTGCCCGGGCCGCCGAGCCGGTCGTGCGTCGCTGTGGCCGACACTCGCAGTGCCGAGGCCTGCAGCAGCGCGCCCTTCGGCTCGCCCGTGGAGCCTGAGGTGGCCACGACCAGCGCGGTGGGGTCGGCGTCGTCGTCCTCGCCGTCGCGCAGCGGCGTGCCGGCCTGCAGCGACGCGCGCGCCCGTTCGGAGGCCGGGTCGTCCGACGTCGGCAGGATCGCGTCCCCTGTGCCGTCGAGCGCGGCCGCAAGCAGGCCGAGGGCGTCGCGCAGCGGCAGGGCCGCGAGGTCGACGGCGGTCAGCTGGCGGGGCACGTCCTCAGGCTAGGTGAGCGCGCGGGCTACTCGTCGTGCTGGGTGACGTTGATGATCGCGCCGTTGGGGTCGCGGACGAAGAAGCGGCGCAGGACCCACTCCTCGTCAGTGAGGGGGTAGGTGATCTCGGCGCCCGCCGCGACCGCGCGCGCGTAGACGGCGTCCACGTCGTCGACCTCGATGGAGACGTCGGGGTGCTGGTGCGCCTTCACGTCGAGGGACATCACGCTGAGCTGCACCTCGCGCTGGTCGGTGCCGAAGAACAGGATCCAGTCCAGCCCCTCGCCGCCCTGCAGGCCGACCACGCCGGTGTAGAAGTCCCGGCTGGCCGCGAAGTCGCTGGACAGGATGTTCGGCTTGATCCGCTTGACCGCCACGCCTGACCCTACTGCGGCGGTGGGTCGCCGTCCGGTCCGTGCACCACGCCGGCCTCGTAGGCGACCACGACCGCTTGCACGCGATCGCGCAGCCCCAGCTTCATGAGCACGCGAGCCACGTGGGTCTTGACCGTCGTCTCGCCGATGTACAGCTCGGCGGCGATCTCGGCGTTCGACAGCCCGCGAGCCACGAGCCGCAGCACCTCCAGCTCACGGTCGGTCAGGCGGTCGAGGTCCCGGACGCTGGTGCGCGGGCGGTCGCGAGCGAAGCGGTCGACGAGTCGACGCGTCAGTGCTGGCGCCAGCAGCGCGTCGACACCGCGTGCGGCCTGACGGATGGCGGCCACGATGTCCTCGGCGGCCATGTCCTTGAGCAGGAAGCCCGACGCTCCAGCGCGCATGGCCCGGTAGACGTACTCGTCGAGGTCGAAGGTCGTCAGCATCAGCACCTTGGTCGCCACGCCGGAGGTCATCAGGTGAGCCAGTGCGTCGAGTCCGTCGAGGCCAGGCATCTGCACGTCGAGCAGCAGCACGTCCGGCGCCGTCGCTCCCACGAGCGCGAGCGCCGCGTCGCCGTCCGCTGCCTCGCCGACGACCGTGAGGTCGGGCTCGGCCTCGACGATCATCCGCAGCCCGCTGCGCACCAGCGGCTGGTCGTCGGCGATGGCGACGGTGGTCACCGGTTCACCGCTCGGGACGCGTCGAGGGGAAGCACCGCCTGCAGGGAGAACCCGCCATCGGCGGAGTGGCTCCACCGGATCTGGCCGCGGCAGGCGGCCACTCGCTCGCGCAGCCCGATCAACCCGCTGCCACTGCCTGCCAGGCCGCTGGCCCGCGTGCCCGCACCGTTGCGCACCACGATGGTGAGCCGGTCGCCGTCGTGGCGCAGCCGCACACTGGCCGGCGCGCCGGGGGCATGCCGCAGCACGTTCGTGAGCGCTTCCTGGACGACCCGGTACGCCAGCGCGCGCGTCCGGGGGTCGAGTAGGTCGGCCGTGGCGACCTCGGCCGGGTCGGTCGTGAGCTCTACGCCCGCCGCGTGCGTGCGCTGTAGCAGCGAGCCGAGGTCGTCGGCCGCCGGCCCCGACCCGCTCGACGTGGTCGTCATCGCGATGGCGCCGTCGCGAGCGGCCGCCCGGGCTGTCGCCATGATCGTGCGTGCCCGTTCGGGGTCGGTACTGGCGACGCGTCGAGCCGCTCCTGCCTGGATCGCGACCACCGTCAGACTGTGCCCGATCTGGTCGTGCACCTCGCGCGCGATCCTGATGCGCTCCTCCACCACGGCGCGCTGGCGAGCCACGGCCTCCTGACCAGTCAGCATGCGGTGCGTCGCGCGGCTGAGCTCGACCAGTCGGCTTGCTTCGTTGACGGCCAGCCCACCCAACCAGCACAGCACCATCATCACGGCCTCACCCAGCGGGTCCGCCGCGCCAACGCCCACGATCTGGCCGGTCCAGCAGATGAGCAGACCGAGCAGGGCGCCTCGCCGGGTCGACAGGGCAGCGACCGCGAACGCCGCCGCGAGAGCGAGTGCCGACGCGCTGAGCATGCCGTCGATCGGCGTCACCAGGCGGGAGAAAGCCGTGGCGGCGATCCACAGGCCGGCGACGGCCGGCAGCGGCCGCCACCACACCAACCCGAGGGGCACCACGAGCGCCAGAGCGGCCAGGACGGCGGGCCACGTGGGCACCGCAGTAACGGCCGTCTGCGTCGACTCCAGCGCCAGACCGGTGCCGATGGCGCCGGCGCCCAGAGCGGCCCAGCGTTGGGTCGCGGCTCGCAAGGGCGTGAGGACGTCCGCCGGTGGTGGCGGCTGCGCAGCCGGGACGTCGATCGGTGCGGTCAGCGTCACGACCTCCTCGCGCGTCCGGCTGAGCAGCTGTCGGGCTGCCTGCTCCAGCGCGGCGGGGTCCGTGTCGTCGTCCGCCTTCGCGAGACGGTGCAGACCCTCCAGCAGCGTCGGTTGGAGGCGCTCGGCGGTGCGCAGCCGCTCGGCCAGCACCGCGCTCTCGCGACGCGCGCGCTGCTCCTGGACCACCTGCTCGCGCTGGCGCTCGAGCGCGGCGAGCCGCTCGCGGCGTGCGCGCACCACGTGGCCCACGGTGGTGGGCAGCACACCCACGAACGCGGTCACGAAGGCGACGCCGCTGACGAGCGACCAGCCGCTCATGCTCGGCAGGTCGATGGCGAGCACGACCCCGAGGGGGAGCAGGCCCCCGAGCAGCACGACCGGGCCACGGCCGTGCGCGCCCAGGGAGTAGGCCGAGAGCAGCAAGGCCAGCATCCACACGCCGCCGCTGTCGTCCGCGGTGGGCCACACCGCGCTCTGGAGCGTCGTCGCGGCGGCGGCGAGCGTGGCGATCACCACGAGGGGCAGCGCTGGCCGGGTGCGCCGCAGGGCGAGGACGGCGAGGGCGGGAGCCCCGCTGGCGGTGAAGGCGAGCAGGCCCGGCGTCCGGCTGTGAAGCACGACCGCCTCGCCGAGCGCGGCCAGCACGAACGCCCCGGCCACCACCAGGTCGCCCTTGGTCACGCCCGCACGCGCCAGCACGAGCGTCAGCGTAGGCAGCGCCGAGCCCCGCGGCGTCCTCCTCACGGAGGACTCCACCGGGACGACGGAGGTTCGGCCGTCGGAAGGACGACCGCGCGCAGGCCGCTGCCTAGCGTCGTCGGCACCACTCGAGAAAGGACCTCTCATGACCACAGCGACGCTGCAGACCACGGCCCGCACCGACGCGTCGTGGCTGCGGCTCACCCTCGTGGGCATCGCGTTCGCGATCGTCGGCCTGCTGATGATGGGCCTCGCGATGCTCCTGGTGCCGAGCGTCAACGAAGGCGGCGACTTCACGCGAGCCGCCGACTACGTCCTCACCGTGGCCGCCTTGCCGCAGGGGCTCGGCCTGCTGCTCGCGACGCTGGGGGTGCATCGCCTGCAGCACGGTCGCGATGGCCGCCTCGGCACTTTGGGTGTCTGGGTCTACGCCATCTGCATGGCCGAGCTGGTGATCCAGTGCGCGGCCTCGGTGGTCGCCGGCGCCGAGCTGATCTGGGGGCCGCTCTACCCCATCTGCGCGTTCGGCCTGATGGTCGGTCTCGCACTGCTGGCGGCGGGCTCGTGGCGGGTCGGTCTGCTGCCGCGCTGGATGCTGGCGGTCTGGCCGCCGCTCGGGATCGTCGGCTCGTTCCTCGGCGTCGGCCCGATCCCCCTGGCGTTCGTCGCGTTCCTCGTCGTCCTCGCGTTCGTCCTTCGGGAGCGGGTCGAGCGCTGAGCGCCGCCTCACGAGATCGCAGTAGTGGCCCACCGCGGGGTGCGCGGGTGGGCGACTACTGCGGTCTCGCCGGGCGGCTCAGGCGGGCGGCTCAGTAGTACCAGGGGAAGGCCGACCAGTCGGGGTCGCGCTTCTCCAGGAACGCGTCGCGCCCCTCGACGGCCTCATCGGTCATGTACGCCAGGCGGGTCGCCTCGCCGGCGAAGACCTGCTGGCCCATCAGCCCGTCGTCGGTGAGGTTGAACGCGAACTTCAGCATCCGCTGGGCGGTGGGGCTCTTGCCGTTGATCTCCCTGGCCCACTGCAGCGCAACGGATTCGAGCTCGGCGTGGTCGACGACCTCGTTGACGGCACCCATGCGCTGCATGGTCTCGGCGTCGTACGCGCGGCCGAGGAAGAAGATCTCCCGAGCGAACTTCTGCCCCACCATCTTCGCCAGGTACGCCGACCCGTAGCCGCCGTCGAACGACCCGACGTCGGCGTCGGTCTGCTTGAACCGCGCGTGCTCGCGGCTGGCGATGGTCAGGTCGCAGACCACGTGCAGGCTGTGGCCGCCGCCAGCCGCCCAGCCGGGGACCACGGCGA
>JBQCES010000305.1:0-13229 GCA_051960055.1 Angustibacter sp.
GGTTGGCGCGGTGCGGTGGGAGGGGTCGATCGGGCTGGTCGGGTGGGGCGGTGCCGGGTGGTCCGTCGGTGTCCCAGACGACTCTTCCGTTGATGACTCTGCCGACGGCGTTGGTGGCGTGGACGTAGCGGTGGTGGAACCCGCACAGCAGGGCGGCGTTGGTGGTGTCGGTGGGTCCGCCGTGGTCCCAGTGGACGAGGTGGTGGGCCTTGGTCCAGGCGACGGGGGCGGTGCAGCCGGGCCAGGTGCAGCCGCGGTCGCGTTCGGCCAGGGCGAGGCGCTGCCTGGTGGTGAAGTCGCGCAGGGTGCGGCCCACGTCGAGGGGGTTGCCGCAGCTGTCGACCAGCACCGGGACGATCTCGGCGCCGCACAACATCCGGGCCAGGAGGTCGCGGCTGATCGGGGTTCCGTCGTCTAGTTCGGCCGGGGGTGACGACCGGTGCAGGCCGAACGCTGCGCCCGTGGCACCCCGCTCGGGGCTGGCTGGGGTGGCGGGACGCAGTGCGCCCTCGGCCGACTGCTCGCCAGGGCTCGCCTGACGTCGGCTGCCGGGCGCACTGCGACCCGCCCACACCGCGTTGGCTGCCGCTTCGCCGCCGTGGGCTACCGCAGCGTGCAGGGTCTCGGCGCCCACGCGGACGATCACCCGGACCGGGCTGCCGTGGGAGGTGGGGGGCTGGTTGGTGGCGAGGGTCTGTTCGGCGAGGTGGTGCAGGGCGTCGTGGCGGCGCTGGCCGGGTGAGCGGGGGTCGAGGGTGCCGTCTTCGGCGGGCTGGGGGGCCGACCAGGCGTCCAGGGCGGCTTTGAGGGCGGCGCCGCACTCCTTGGTGAGCAGGCCCTCGACGAACGTCATCCCGGAGGCGTCGGTAGCCCACACGAAGTTGCGTCGCCGTTCCTGGGCTTGCTCGTCGTGGGCGAGGCGGTCGTCGGCGCCCGGGTCGATCGTGTGGCGCAGCTCGTGCACGAGCCGGGTGAAGTCGCGGGCCGAGAGCACGGGCGCGTACTCGATCAGCAGCTCCTGGGCCTGCGCGGTCACCTCGGCGCTGACGGCGTCGGGGTGGTCGGCCGGCAGGTTCGGTGGGCTGAGCTGCTCGACGGTGGCGGTGATCAGCTTCTCCTGGCGCGCCTGCAGCACACCCGCCTCGACGGCCCGGCGCGTGGGTTCCAGCTCCGGTGACAACACCGAGTGGTAGAGGCGTTCGGCGCGCTTGCCCAGTGAGCCGGCCTCACCGGGGTGCAGGTCCGGCACCACCGACCGCAGCCACGCACCGGCCGTGCGGGTGCCGTCCTGGCCCGGGATGCCCCGCCCGTCCACCTCGCCCAGCACCCGCAGCATCTGCCCCTCACCACGGCGCCGGGCCCGGTCCAGGGCCGCGGCCAGGGTCTTCAACGCCGCGTCCGGCAGCTGCCACAACGCCAAGCCACTGAGCCGGTCGAGGGCGTCGTCGAGGTCGGACAGCACGACGTCCAGCGCCACCGCGCCACCGCCGCCCGCCCGAAACGTCATGCGACAAACCTAGCCACCACCACTGACACAAGCACTGCCACACAACGGCCCTGTGGACGACGAAACACCCACCGTCAACCTGTGGACAACCCACCTGACAACGAGCCGCCCAACCACCACACTGGAGCATGGCCACTACCTCCCCCGTCGTCGTGACCCGCGTCGCACCGGACGACTGGCAGCGGCTGCGGGCCATCCGGCTGGCGGGCCTGGCCGACGCGCCCGACATGTTCGGCTCCACGCTGGCGAGGGAGCAGGCATTCGACGACGCGGAGTGGCGCCGGCGCGCGGCCCGGCCCGCGAGCTTCGTGGCCTCGCGCGAGAACGTCGACGTCGGCACGGCCGGGGCGTTCGAGATCGACGGCTCGTGGTGGGTGATGGGCATGTGGATCGCTCCGACCGCGCGGGGCACCGGAGTCGTCGAGGCTCTCGTGGCGGCGTGCGAGTCGGTGGCGCGCGACGCCGGCGCCGAGTCCATCGCTCTCGGCGTCATGGCCGACAACCCCCGCGGGCAGGCGGCCTACGTGCGCCTGGGCTACTCCTTCACCGGCGAGCGCGTACCCGTACGCGACGGTCGCGACGAGCTGATGATGTCGAAGCCGCTCTGACCGGGCCGCAAGGGCTCAGCCGGCTCCGGCCTCCCGGTGCTTGCGCGCCATGTCGGCCAGCGCGGCCCGGTGCTCGGCCTGCGCCGCGTACACCGCCGCGCGGTCGCGGACCACGCGCCCCGGCACGCCCGCGATGACGGAGAAGTCGGGGTACTCGCCTCGCGCGACCGCGTGCGCGGCCACGACGCTCCCCCGCCCCACGGTCGTCCCCCGCAGCACGCTCGCCTTCACGCCGACCCACACGTCCGGCCCCAGCCGCACGGGCGACTTGCGGATGCCCTGGTCCTTGATCGGCACGTGCAGGTCGTCGGTGACGTGGTCGAAGTCGCCGACGTACACCGAGTCCGACAGCAGGCAGGCCTCACGCAGCTCGACGTCGAGGTAGCAGTTGATGGTGTCGTCGCGGCCGAGCACGCACTTGTCGGCGATGGTGAGCGTGCCCTCGTGCGCGCGCAGCCGGCAGCCGTCACCGACGTGCACCCAGCGGCCGAGCACGACGCGTCCGTAGCCGGGCCGGGCCACCACCTCGACGCCGCGGCCGAGGAACACCATGCCCTGCACGACGACGTGCGGGCAGCGCAGCCGAAGCATGAGCAGCCGCCAGTACCGCACGAGGTACCAGGGCGTGAACGCCTTGTGCCGCACCACCCAGCGCAGGCTCTCGCGGCTGAGGAAGCGCGCCTGGCGCGGGTCGCGGCCGTCGCGCAGCCGCACCAGCCACGCCCCGACGACGCCGCCGGGCACCACGAGGTCCGCGCGCACGGCCTAGGACTTGGTGCCGGTGACGCCGACGTTGTAGAAGAAGCGGTCGGGCACCACAGCATCGAGCAGGCGGTCGACGGCCGAGAGAGCACGCCACGAGCCGAAGGCGAACTTCGCCCACCGCAGCCCGAGGCGCTCGGGGTTGACCGCGGCCTCGAAGGTGCGCACCGGCCACCCGAGGAAGGCCGCGGTGAGCTCCTCGGTGACCGTGTGGACGTCGACCGCACCCGCCCGCAGCGCCGTGCGCGCGAGGTCGTCGGGGTCGAAGGTGTGCAGGTCGACCACCCACTCCAGCGCTGCGGCGCGCGACGACTCGTCGAGCTCCTCGCGTGAGCGCGACCACCGACCCCTCAGCGGACCGAGGTGGGTGACACGCGTGGTGACCTCCCACGTGATCCGCCCGAGCCGGCGCGCGTACCAGTTGCCGATCGTGGTGGGTTCGCCCGCGATGACGAAGCGCCCGCCCGGCTTGAGGACGCGCAGCATCTCGCGGAACGCCTGCTCGACGTCGGGGATGTGGTGGATCACCGCGTGGCCGACCACGAGGTCGAAGGTGTCGTCGTCGTACGGCAGCCGCTCGGCGTCGGCGACCCGGCCCTCGACCTCGAAGCCGAGCCGCTGGGCATTGCGCTGAGCCGTCTCGACCATGCCGGGCGACAGGTCGGTGACGTGCACCTCCTCGATGACGCCGGCCTGCTTGAGGTTGAGCGAGAAGAAGCCGGTGCCGGCGCCGACCTCGAGCGCCCGCCCGTACGGCCAGCCCTCGCGGCCCGCCACCGCGACGAACCGATCGCGCGCGTAGTCGATGCAGCGGTCGTCGAACGAGATCGACCACTTCTCGTCGTAGCTGGCCGCCTCCCAGTCGTGGTAGAGCACCTGGGCGAGCTTGGTGTCGTTCCAGGCGGCCTCGACCTCGTCGGCGGAGGCGGACGGACGCGGCGCCGGACGCGGCGCCGGATCAGGGACGGCGCTCATCAGCGACCCTCGAACCGCGCCTTGCCCGGGCCGTCCGTGACGAACGACTCCATGCCGATCTCGCGGTCGCGCGTGGCGAACAGCGCGCTGAACTGCATGCGCTCGATCTCCAGGCCGGTGTCGAGGTCGGTCTCGATCCCCCGGTCGAGCGCCTCCTTGGCGGCACGCAGCGCGTACGCCGGCCCGCCGACGTACCGGCTGACCAGCTCGCGCGAGGCGGTGTAGACGTCGTCCGGCGCGACGACCTGGTCGACCAGGCCGAGCGCGAGGGCCTCGTCGGCGGCGACGAAGCGGCCCGAGTAGATGAGGTCCTTGGCCTTCGAGACGCCGATGAGCCGCGGCAGACGCTGCGTGCCACCCGCCCCGGGGATGATGCCGAGCAGGATCTCGGGCTGGCCGACCTTGGCGTTGTCGCCGCAGACGCGGAAGTCGCAGCACAGCGCGAGCTCGAGGCCACCGCCCAGCGCGTACCCGGTGATCGCGGCCACCGTGGGCTTCGGGATGCGGGCGACCGCACCCAACGTGGCTTGCAGCGCCGCCGAGCGGTCGACCATGTCGGTGTAGCTCATCGCCTGCATCTGCTTGATGTCGGCGCCGGCCGCGAAGACCTTCTCGCCGCCGTAGACGATGACGGCGCTGACGTCGCGCCGCTCGGTGGCCTCGCGGGCCGCGGCACCGATCTCGTCCTGCACCTGCGCGTTCAGCGCGTTCATCGGTGGGCGGTCGAGCCGGATCGTGCCGATGCCACCGTCTACCTCGAGCCGGACGAACTCGCCCACGTCGAACCTCCTGATGCTGGCTGTGGTCGCGAGCGAGCCTAGCCGTCGGTCGCGGGCGACCCGCCGAGGCTCTCGTGCCACATGCCGACGGCGGTCAGCAGCAGCTCCAGGGACGACGTCACGACCTCCTTGAGCGGCGTGCCCGAGGTGACGACGTGGTCGGCCGACGCCACGAGGATGCCGTCCCCCAGGGTCAGCTTCACCACGGACAGCCGGGACGACACCTCGTTGCACGCTCGCAGCAGCGTCAGCTCATCGCCCGGCGTCGCGTCCCCGAGGCGCCACTGGCCGAAGACCCGCAGCACCGTGATCTCGCCCTCGGTGCAGCGCACGTACAGCTGCTGTCCCTGCACCTTCACCGCGACGTCGCCGTCAGGGTCGATGTCGGGCCGGTAGCCCTCGTCGAGCAGGACGTCGAGCACGCGGCCGCGCAGGGGGTGCTCGTCGGGCGACGGCGGGAAGTCGGGCAGCGAGGTCGGGTCGGTCATGGCGCCCACGGTAGTCGGGCGTCGGCTCCTCGCCGTGACGCCCGGAAGTTGCATGAGCCAACTAACCGCTCGTATAGTTGCCCTATGCACTCCGTCGTCGACCTCGAGCGCGAGCTGGTGCGGTTCACCCGCACCGCGCGCGGCGCAGGTCTTCGCGCCGCCGACGTCCTGTCCCCCGGCCTCGAGCAGAGCGGCTACGCCCTGGTCGTCGTCATCGAGCGCCTCGGCCAGGCCCACGCCTGCGAGCTGGCCGACGTCCTGGGCCTCGACAAGTCGACGGTCAGCCGCCTGCTGGCGTCCCTCGCTCACCGGGAGCTCGTCGAGCGCACCACCGACCCGACCGACCGCCGCTCGCAGGTGGTCTCGCTGTCCGACCACGGTCGAGCCCGGCTCGCCGCCGCCCGCGACGAGCACAGCGCTGACCTGGCGCGCGTCGTGGCGGGCTGGACGAGCGACGAGATCGATGACGCCGTGCGCCTCATCGCCCGGCTCAGCGACGGCCTGGCCGCCACGCGCCCCCAGCGCTCCACGCACCCGACCCCCACCTCCCCCGAACCCAGCCAGGAGAACGTCCCCGTATGAGCACCACCACCTCGACCGCGCCGAGCGCCACCGGCTACCTCCCGCACCGCCAGGTGCTGGAGGTGCTGTGGGGCCTGCTGCTCGCGCTGTTCGTCTCGTCGCTGTCCGCGACCGTCGTGGGCACCGCCCTGCCGACGATCGTCGGCGAGCTCGGCGGGCAGGACAAGCTCGCCTGGGTCGCCACCGCCACGATCCTCACGATGACGGTCTCGATCCCCCTGTGGGGCAAGCTGTCTGACCTCTACGGGCGCAAGAGGCTGTTCCAGCTCTCGATCATCGTGTACGTCGTCGCGTCGGTGTTCGCGGGCATGGCGCAGAACATGCCGGAGCTCATCGCGGCGCGCGCCGTGCAGGGCATCGGCGTCGGCGGCATGCAGGCGCTGGCGCAGGCGATCATGGCCGACATCGTCAGCCCCCGTGAGCGCGGCCGGTACTCCGGCTACCTCGGGGCGTCGTTCGGCCTGGCGACCGTGGCCGGCCCGCTCATCGGCGGCTTCCTCGTCGACGGGCCCGGCTGGCGCTGGTGCTTCTACGTGGGCGTGCCGTTCGCCGTCGCCGCCCTCATCGTGATCCAGCGCGTCCTGAAGCTCACGACCCCGCGCCGCGACGTCACCATCGACTGGGCCGGCGCCGCCGCGCTGACCCTCTCGGCGTCGAGCCTGATCGTCTGGCTCTCGCTGGGCGGGCAGGAGTTCGAGTGGGCCTCGATCTGGACCGTCGGGTTCCTCGCCGTGGCCGTGGTCGCGCTCTTCATGGCCGTGGTGGTCGAGCGCCGCGCCGTCGACCCGATCCTGCCGCCCCGGCTGTTCCGCGACCGCACGTTCAACCTCACGAGCCTCACCGGGTTCTTCGTCGGGGTCGCGCTGTTCGGTGTGATGATCTACCTGCCGCAGTACTTCCAGATCGTCAAGGGCGAGTCCCCGACGGCGAGCGGCCTGCTCACCCTGCCGATGGTCGCCACGATGCTGCTGACGTCGATGGTGAGCGGCAAGCGGATCACCGCCACAGGGCGCTGGAAGATCTACCCGGTCGTCGGCACCGCTCTCATGGCCGTGGCGCTGGGCCTGCTGTCGCGCATCCACGCCGGTACGTCGCTCGTGGTGGTCAGCCTCGACATCGCGCTCCTGGGCCTCGGGCTCGGCCTGACGATGCAGGTGCTGGTGCTCGCGGTGCAGAACGCCGCCGAGCCGCGCGACATCGGCATCGCCACCAGCGCGGCGAACTTCTTCCGCTCGATGGGGGGCGCCGTCGGCATCGCGGTGTTCGGCGCGCTGCTGACCAGCCGCCTGCACGAGGCGCTGCCGGGCCTGCTGCTGAAGGCCGGCGTGCCGGCGAAGGCACTGGCCGGCGCGGGCAAGCTGGGGACGCCGGACGCCGTCGCGGCCCTGCCCGCACCAGTGCGGCACGCGGTGCGCGAGGCGTTCACCCTCGGACTCGACCGCATCTTCCTGGTGGGTCTGCCCGTGGCGGCCGCCGGCACGCTCGTGCTGCTGTTCGTCCGGGAGGTGGCCCTGCGCACGCACGCCGCGACCGCACCGCCGGCCCCCGAGCCCGCCACCGACGCGCTGCAGACGGCCACCGAGGCCAGCGTCTGACCTGCAGTGTTCCGCGGAATGCGCTGCGGGGCGGCGCGGTTGGCGCGAGCATGACTCGCGCCGTCGTCGCCCCGCAGTACGGACCGCCCGACGTCCTGCAGCTGGTGGACGTCGACGTCCCCGAGCCCGGCCCGGGCCAGGTGCTGGTCGAGGTCCGCGCGGCGGGCACCAACCCCGCCGACGTCAAGATGTACAGCGGCGAGTGGGGCACCGACCCGGCGAAGCTTCCGATGCGGTTGGGCTTCGAGGCGTCGGGTGTGGTGAGCGCGGTCGGCCCGGACGCCGTGGGGCCGGGCGGACCCGTCAGCGTCGGCGACGAGGTCGTGGTGTTCCGGACCTCCGGGGCCTACGCCGAGGGCCTGCTCGTGCGGGCCGACGCCGTGCTGCCCAAGCCGCCCGAGCTGGCGTGGGACGCCGCCGCCGGGCTGCTGCTGGCCGGCACGACCGCCGTCCACACGGTCGTGGCGGCCGAGGTGCGCGAGAGCGACACGGTGCTGGTGCACGGCGGCAGCGGCGGGGTGGGGCTGATGGCCGTTCAGCTCGCTGCGTCCCGGGGCGCCCGCGTGATCGCCACCGCCCGGACCTCGGCGCACGACCTGCTGCGCGAGCTCGGCGCCGAGCCGGTGACCTACGGACCCGGTCTGGTCGACCGCGTGCGCGCGCTGACCTCTCGCGTCGACGCCGCCATCGACACGGTGGGCACCGACGAGGCGCTCGACTCCTCCATCGAGCTCGGCGTGGAGCCGCAGCGCATCGCGAGCATCGCCGCGTTCGAGCGCGGAGGCCGGCTCGGCGTGCGCCTGCTCGGGTCGGGTCCGGGCGCCGAGGCCGGCGACGAGCTGCGCCTGGCCGCCCGCCGCCGGCTGGTCGAGGACGCCGCGGCCGGGCGCCTGCGCGTCGTCGTGGCCGCGACCTACCCGCTCGCGGACGCCGCCGACGCGCACCGGGCCCTGACGGGTTCGCACGCCCCCGGCAAGATCGTCCTGACGGTCTGACGCCCTGGCGGCTCAGGCCGCCGTCGGCTCCAACACGAACACGGGGATGACCCGGTCGGTCTTGGTCTGGTAGTCGGCGTAGTCGGGCCACACCTGCACGGCGCGGTCCCACCACTGGGCCCGCTCGTCCCCCTCGAGCTCGCGCGCGACGTAGTCGCGGCGGTCGGGGCCGTCCTGCAGCTCGACGTGGGGGTCGGCGACGAGGTTGTAGTACCAGACCGGGTGCTCGGGGGCGCCGCCCTTGGAGGCGACCACGGCGTACCGGCCCTCGTGCTCGACGCGCATCAGCGGCGTCTTGCGCAGCAGGCCGGACTTCGCGCCGCGGCTGGTGAGCACGATGATCGGCACGTCCTGCATCGTGTTGGCCTCGGCGCCGCCCGAGCGCTCGAACTGCTCGACCTGCTCGCGCACCCACTGGGCGGGGCTGGGCTCGTACGTTCCCTGAAGTGGCATGCCGGCGACAACACGCATCCCCCGCAAGCGATTCCGGTGAACCGGTGCGGGAGACTGGCGCGCGTGACACCGCGCCCGCTGCCGGAGGAACCGCCTGCCCTCGGAGTGACGCTCCGCGACGGCGGCGCCGACGTCGCGGTGTACGCCGAGCAGGCCGACGCCGTCGAGGTCTGCCTCGGGGCGGGTCACGTCGAGCTCACGGAGCACCTGCACGGCGTGCACTACGGCTTCGTGCCCGACGTGCGCGAGGGTGACCGCTACGGCCTGCGCGTGCACGGCCCGTGGGACCCCGCCCGAGGCCTGCGCCACAACCCCGCCAAGCTCCTGCTCGACCCGTACGCCCGCGGCGTCGTCGGCGAGGTCGACTGGCGCCCGGAGGTCTTCGGTCATGCCGTCGACGACACGCTCACCGGCGACCCGGAGGTGCGCGACGGCCGGGACTCCGCGCCGTTCGTCCCGCGCGGCGTCGTCCTGGGCGACGGCTTCGACTGGGGTGACGACCGGCGTCCGCGGGTGCCGTGGTCGGAGACGGTGGTCTACGAGGCGCACGTGCGCGGCCTCACCCGCCGCCTGCCCGGCGTGCCGGAGCACCTGCGGGGCACCTACGCCGGGCTCGCCCACCCGGCGACGGTCGAGCACCTGACCTCCCTCGGCGTCACGACCGTCGAGCTGCTGCCGATCCACGCCTTCACCCACGAACCGGCGCTCGTGCGCCGGGGCATGAGCAACTACTGGGGCTACAACACCCTGTCGTTCTTCGCGCCACACCCCGCCTACGCGAGCACGAGCGACCCGCGCGAGGTGCTGAACGAGGTGAAGGGCATGGTGCGCCTGCTGCACGAGGCCGGCCTCGAGGTCGTGCTCGACGTCGTCTACAACCACACGTGCGAGCAGGGCGGGCACGGGGCGACGCTCTCGTGGCGTGGGCTCGACAACCCCGCCTACTACCGGCTCGACCACCACGGCCGCGACGTCGACGTCACCGGCTGCGGTAACACGCTGAACTTCTGCCACCCGCGCACCGTGCAGCTCGCGCTGGACTCGTTGCGGTACTGGGCCGAGCAGGTGCACGTCGACGGCTTCCGGTTCGACCTCGCCACGGCGCTCGCGCGGGGGGCCGACGACGCCTACGACCCCGACCACCCGTTCCTGGTGGCCCTGCGCACCGACCCGGTGCTCTCGCGGCTCAAGCTCGTCGCCGAACCGTGGGACGTCGGCCCGCACGGGTGGCGCACCGGCCAGTTCCCGCCGCCGATGGCCGAGTGGAACGACCGGTTCCGCGACACCACGCGATCGTTCTGGCTGGCCGACGTCGCGCGGGCGCTGCGCGGTGAGCCCGGTCACGGCGTCCGCGAGCTCGCCACCCGGCTGTCGGGGTCGCAGGACCTGTTCGGCCGCGGTGACCGCGGGCCGCTGGCCTCGGTGAACTACGTCGCCGCGCACGACGGGTTCACGGTGGCCGACACCACCGCCTACGAGCGCAAGCACAACGAGGCCAACGGCGAGGGCAACCGCGACGGGCACGACGACAACCGCTCGTGGAACCACGGGGTCGAGGGCGACACGCACGACCCCGTCGTGCTGGCGGGGCGCCGCCGCTCGATCCGCAACCTGCTGGGCACGCTGCTGCTCTCGACCGGCGTCCCCATGCTCGCGGCCGGTGACGAGCTGGGCCGCAGCCAGCACGGCAACAACAACGCCTACAACCGCGACGACGAGGTGTCGTGGTTCGACTGGGACCTCGAGCCCTGGCAGCACGACCTGCTCGCCACCACCAGGCACCTGCTGCGCCTGCGCCGCGAGCACCCCGCGCTGCGCCAGCGGCAGTTCTTCGGTGCGCGGCCGCCTCACGCCGACGGCACCGTCGACCTCGGCTGGTTCGCCGCCGACGGCCGCCCGATGGACGACGCGCGCTGGCACGACCCCCATGCCCGCGTGCTGCAGGCCTTCGTGCACGGCTCACCCGTCGAGGCCGACTCGCTGCTGCTCGTGCTGTGCGGCGCGCCCCACGACACCGACGTCGCCCTGCCCGCAGCGCCCTGGGCCACGGGCTACGAGCTGCTCTGGGACAGCGCCGACGAGCGCCCGACGCCTCGACGCGAGCTCGTGACCGGCGTCCAGCGCGTGCGCGCCCTCAGCCTGCGCGTCTACCGCGCAGGCTGAGGGCGCTCAGCTGGTGCCTCAGGCGTTGACCACGAGCCCCAGCTCAGCGGCCGAGGCCAGGCCGCGGTGGCGGGGCAGCACGCGCACGGTGTAGCCGAACGCGCCGGTGCGAGCGAGCTTGATGTCGCCCTCGAAGCGGTGCCGGCCGCCCTCGTAGGTCTCGGCGTGCTGCAGCGTCACCACGCGGGTGTCGGTGAGCTCGTCCTGGAACGACACGCGGCCGTGCACCACCTGCACCTGCACGTCGTCGGCCGACAATCCGTCGAGGGAGACGAACGCCTGCACCGACAGCACGTCGCCGACCTGCGGCGAGTCGCTGACGCCCGAGGACTCCACGTGGTCGACCCGCACCGACTCCCAGGCCGAGCGCACCCGCGACTTCCAGTCGGCCAGCTCGCGAGCGCCCTGGAACCCGGGGCCGTTGAGCGCCCAGCCGGCGCGGGCGGCCGGGGCGTAGAGCTGCTCGACGTAGTCCTTCACCATGCGTGAGGCCAGCACCTTGGGCCCGAGCGAGCGGAACGTGTGGCTCACCATCTCCATCCAGCGGCCCGGCACGCCGGCCTCGTCGCGGTCGTAGAACCGCGGCGCGACCTGACCCTCGATGAGGTCGTAGAGCGCGGCCGCCTCGAGGTCGTCGCGGTGGTCGGGGTCCTCGACGCCGTCGGCGGTGGGGATCGCCCAGCCGTTCTCGCCGTCGAACCACTCGTCCCACCAGCCGTCGAGGATCGACAGGTTGAGGCCGCCGTTGAGCGCGGACTTCATGCCCGACGTCCCGCAGGCCTCGAAGGGTCGCAGCGGGTTGTTGAGCCAGACGTCGCAGCCTGGGTAGAGGTACTGCGCCATGGCGATGTCGTAGTTCGGCAGGAAGACGATGCGGTGGCGGACGGCGGGGTCGTCGGCGAAGCGCACCATCTGCTGGATCAGGGACTTGCCCTTGTCGTCGGCGGGGTGGGACTTGCCGGCGATCACGAGCTGGATCGGCCGCTCGGGGTGGAGCAGCATGGCCTTGAGCCGCTCGGGGTCGCGCAGCATGAGCGTCAGCCGCTTGTACGTCGGCACGCGCCGCGCGAACCCGATGGTCAGGACGTCGGGGTCGAGCACCGAGTCGACCCAGCCGAGCTCGGCGCTGCTGGCGCCTCGGCGCAGCCACGACGCGCGCAGCCGGCGCCGGGCCTCCTGCACCAGCTGGGCGCGCATCTCGCGGCGCACGGCCCAGATCTCACCGCGCGGCACGAGCGGGACGTCGTCCCACACGCCGGCGTCGGTGCCGAGCTCGTGCCCGAGGTGCTTCTCGGCGAGCTCGAACACCCGGTGGTCGACCCACGTGGGCGCGTGCACGCCGTTGGTGATCGAGGTGATCGGCACCTCGCGGTCGTCGAAACCCGGCCACAGGCCGTCGAACATGTGCCGGCTGACGTGGCCGTGCAGCTCCGAGACGCCGTTGGCGCGGCCGCCGAGGCGCAGGCCCATGACCGCCATGTTGAAGACGCCGGCCTCGCCGCCGGGGTAGGTCTCGGCGCCGAGGTCGAGGATGCGCTCGACCGGTACGCCCGGCATGGCGTTGTCACCGCCGAAGTAGGTCTCGATCTGGTCGGTGCCGAAGCGGTCGATGCCTGCGGGCACCGGGGTGTGCGTCGTGAACACCGTCGCGGCGCGCACCGCCTCGAGCGCCTCGTCGAAGCTCATCCCCTCGGAGGCGACGAGCTCGCGGATGCGCTCGAGCCCGAGGAAGCCCGCGTGGCCCTCGTTGGCGTGGTAGACGTCGGGCGCCGGCGCACCGGTGAGGCGCGACCACAGGCGCAGGGCGCGCACACCGCCGATGCCGAGCAGCATCTCCTGCTGCAGGCGGTGCTCGCCCGAGCCGCCGTAGAGCCGGTCGGTGACGCCGCGCAGGGCCTCGTCGTTGGCCTGGGTGTCGGAGTCGAGGAGCAGCAGGGGCACGCGGCCGACCTGCGCCTTCCACACGTGCGCGACGAGCCGGCGTCCGCCGGGCAGGTCGACGACAACCTCGCACGGCGTGCCGTCGGCCTCGCGCAGCAGGCTCAGCGGGAGGCCGTCCGGGTCGAGCACCGGGTAGGTCTCCTGCTGCCAACCCTCGCGCGACAGCGACTGCTTGAAGTAGCCCGTCTTGTAGAACAGGCCCACGCCGACGATCGGGACGCCGAGGTCGGAGGCCGCCTTGAGGTGGTCGCCGGCGAGGATGCCGAGGCCGCCGGAGTACTGCGGCAGCACCGCGGTGATGCCGAACTCCGCCGAGAAGTAGGCGATCGAGCGGGGCAGGCCCTCGCCGCCGACGTCGCTCTGGCCCTGGGTCTGGAACCA
>JBQCES010000306.1:0-4517 GCA_051960055.1 Angustibacter sp.
AGGTTGAGGATCTGCCCGGGCACGTCCGCCGCCCGGACACCGGCGTCGGCGAGTGAGCTGGCCAGCGTGTTCGTGTACGAGCCGAACAGCGCCGTGGCGGCCAGCACCGCCGTCGCGATCGCGATGCCCTTGGTGATCGCCTTGGTGGTGTTGCCCACGGCGTCGAGCTCAGTGAGGATCTGCGCGCCCTCGTCGTGCACGTCGCCGGACATCTCCGCGATGCCCTGGGCGTTGTCGCTCACCGGGCCGAAGGTGTCCATCGCGACGATGACGCCGACGGTGGTGAGCAGGCCACAACCGGCCAGGGCGATGAGGAACAGCGACAGGATCACGGTGCTGCCACCCAGCACGAAGGCCAGGTAGACCGCGCCGCCGATGATGACGGCGGTGTAGACGGCCGACTCCAGGCCGACGCCGATACCCGAGAGCACGACCGTGGCCGCGCCGGTGAGCGAGGTGCGGGCGACGTCGCGGGTGGGACGGTCCTCGGTGCCGGTGAAGTAGCCGGTGAGCCACAGGATGATGCCGGCCAGCACGATGCCGAGCGCGACAGCGGCCGTGGCCACCAGGCGCGGGTCGCCCTGCAGCGTCGTCACGGTGTCACCGGCGTTCTTCAGCTCGGCGAAGGACGACGGCAGGTAGAGGAACGCCGCGATGCCGCACAGCACGGCCGAGATGGCGGCCGAGATGTAGAAGCCGCGGTTGATGGCCGTCAGGCCGCTCTCGCCGCCGCGCGGCTTGACGATGAAGACGCCGAGCACCGCGGTGAGCGCACCGATGGCCGGGACGATGAGCGGGAAGACCAGCCCGGAGTCACCGAAGGCCGCCTTGCCGAGGATCAGCGCGGCGACGAGCGTGACGGCGTAGGACTCGAACAGGTCCGCGGCCATGCCGGCGCAGTCACCCACGTTGTCTCCGACGTTGTCGGCGATGGTGGCGGCGTTGCGCGGGTCGTCCTCGGGGATGTTCTGCTCGACCTTGCCGACCAGGTCGGCGCCGACGTCCGCGGCCTTGGTGAAGATGCCACCGCCGACCCGCATGAACATCGCGAGCAGCGCGGCCCCGAAGCCGAAGCCCTCGAGCACCTTCGGGGCGTCGCCCTTGTAGATCAGGACGACGATCGAGGCACCCAGCAGGCCGAGGCCCACCGTGGCCATGCCGACCGTTCCGCCAGTGCGGAAGGCCACCCGCATGCCGCCGTCGCGGTCACCGTGGCGCGCGGCCTCGGCGACGCGCACGTTGGCGCGCACCGCGAGCGACATGCCGAGGTAGCCGATGGTCGCCGAGAACAGCGCGCCCAGCACGAAGAACCCGGAGCGGCCGAACCGCACTCCGGACGTGTCGGCCGGCAACGCCAGCAGCAGGAAGAACACCACGACGACGAACGCCGCGAGCGTCTTGAACTGCCGCGCGAGGTACGCCGAGGCGCCCTCCTGCACCGCTCGCCCGATCTCCTGCATCCGCTCGGTGCCTTCGCTCGCGGCGAGCACCTGGCGACGGAAGGTCACCGAGACGACGAGTGCCAGCACCGCGATCACGGCGACGACGACGACGTAGGTCAGGTTGGTGCCAGTGATGGTGGCACCCGTAGCGGCCTGGGTCAGCCCGCGCATTCGCGTCCTCCTAGACGTGGGGACGTCCCCTTCACGGGTCGGCGCAGACGATCTCGACACGCCGCACGGGGGGACGCTCGTGACGGACTGTATCGGTGGGGACTACGTGGCGGAAGCGATCCGGGGTGCCAGATCTGCAACGGATCCGAACGCCGATGTCGACGCGGCGAGACTCAGAGCCACCACGCCAGCCGCAGCGCGGGGCGGCCGTCGCGGAGCTCGACCACCACGTCGTCGGTGAGCCCGGCGAGGACGGCGCGCGGCAGGGCGTCGTCGTCCGCGAGGTCGAGCGGAGCGTCCGGGTCGTGCGACGAGCCGGGTTCGGCGGTCACCGGCCACACCCAGGCGAGCAGGCCCTCGGCGCCGTCGCGGCGTGCGCGGTCGTCGAGCTCGAGAGTCACCGCCTCACGTCCGGCGGCGGCCCGCAGCGCCAGGGCGCACGCTTCGCCGACGGCCTGTCGCACCGACTCGACCTGCTCCTCGGCCCAGCCCGCGCGGCGGGCCACCGTGACGGCGACCAGGCGCGCGGTGCGCACGTGCACCGGCAGGGGCTGGAACGACAGGCGCACGGTGGTGTTCTGCGGCACGGCGGACGGCGGCGCCCCTCGTGCGGTGTCGTGCGGTCGGGCCGGCTGGGCCACGGTCCCCCCTCCCTGGGCGCTGCGCCGCCCCCTCATCGTGCGGGACGGGGCGCCCTCAGGCTCAGGCGCCGGCGTCGGACGGCTGCGAGGCCAGGGCCTCGTCCACCGAGTCGTGGATCGCGAACACCTTGGTGAGGCCGGTGATCCGGAAGACCTTCAGCACCCGCTCCTGCGAGCAGACCAGGTGCAGCGAGCCACCCTGGGTACGCACTCGCTTCAGACCGCCCACGAGCACGCCGAGGCCGGTGGAGTCGAGGAACTCCACGCCCTGCATGTCGACCACCAGGTGGTGGTGCCCGGCGGCGACCAGGGTGTTGAGCTGGTCGCGCAGGGCCGGAGCGCTGTACACGTCGATCTCGCCGCTGACCTCGACGATCATGCGGCCGCCCTGCTCACGCGTACCCACCGACAGATCCACAGTTCCTCCAGAGCCGATCGTCACTGCGCGCCATCTAACCACTGCAGCGCGCTACCGCCCACCGGCGGACCGGCGCCCGCCTCGCCGCGCCCCTGCGGGTCGTCCCGGGGCCGCCGCAGGAGCGACGATAGAGGAGTGACCGCCACGCCGCCCGCCGTCGCGCCATCAGGTGACTCACGCCTGCTCGGACTGGTTCGCGGGGCCGGCCGGCGCGATGACCGCGTGCGCCACGTGGAGCGTCTCGCGGCTCGGGTCGGACGCCGGGCGGCGTGGCCTGCGTGGGCCGATCCGGCGGTGGTGGAGGCGTTGCGGCAGCAGGGAATCGAGCAGCCCTGGGAGCACCAGGCCCGAGCGGCCGACCTCGTGCACGACGGCGAGCACGTGGTGCTCGCCACGGGCACCGCCAGCGGCAAGTCGCTCGCCTACCTCCTGCCGGCGCTGACCGCGGTGCGCCGCGAACGCGCGACGGGACTCGGCGCGCGGCGGCCCACCGCGCTGTACCTCGCCCCCACCAAGGCGCTGGCTGCCGACCAGCTGGCGCGGATCGAGTCGCTGCGGCTGCCCGGCGTGCGGGCGGCGACGTACGACGGCGACACGGCGCCCGACGAACGCCGCTGGATCCGCGACCACGCCTCCTTCGTGCTCACCAACCCGGACCTGCTGCACCACTCGCTGCTGCCGGGGCACGAGCGGTGGGCGCGGTTCCTACGCGGGCTCGAGGTCGTCGTCATCGACGAGTGCCACCACTACCGCGGCGTGTTCGGCGCGCACGTGGCTGCAGTGGTGCGGCGGCTGCGCCGGGTCGCGGCGCGGTACGGCGCGTCGCCGACGTTCGTGCTCGCCTCGGCCACCGTCTCGGCACCGGCGGAGCACGCTCAGCGGCTCACCGGCCTGACCGTCACGCCCGTGACCGACGACGCGTCGCCGCGCGGCCGACTCGACGTCGTGCTCTGGGAGCCACCCCTGCTGCCAGGTGGCGGCGAGCACGACGCCCCGACCCGCCGGGGCGCGGCCGCCGAGACGGCCGACCTGCTCGCCGACCTCGCCAGCGCCGGTGTGCGCAGCCTGGCCTTCGTGCGGTCGCGGCGCGGCGTCGAGCACGTCGCGTCGACGGCCCGCAGCCTGCTGGCCGAGGTCGACCCCGACCGCGCGCCGCGGGTCGCGGCCTCCCGGGGCGGGTACCTGCCCGAGGAGCGCCGCGCCCTCGAGCACCGGCTGCGCAGCGGCGACCTCCTGGCGGTCGCGGCCACCAACGCGCTCGAGCTCGGGGTCGACGTCACCGGGCTGGACGCCGTGCTGCTGGCCGGGTGGCCCGGCCGGCGCTCGTCGATGTGGCAGCAGGCCGGTCGCGCCGGCCGCGATGGCCAGGACGCCGTCGCGGTGCTGGTGGCCGCCGACGACCCCCTCGACACCTACCTCGTCACCCACCCCGACGCGGTGTTCGGCACCGCCATAGAGGCGACGGTGCTGGACGAGCACAACCCGTACGTCCTCGCCCCGCACCTGGCGGCAGCGGCCGCCGAGCTGCCCCTGACCGACGGTGACCTCGCGCTCTTCGGTGACCCGACCCGCGAGCTGCTCGACGTGCTGGTCGAGCGCGGCGTGCTGCGGCGGCGCTCGACCGGCTGGTACTGGGCGCGCAGCGACCGCGCGGCCGCGCACGTCGACCTGCGCGGCACGGGAGGGCCGGTGCTCGAGGTCGTCGAGGAGCACAGCGGCCGAGTGCTGGGCACGGTCGACTCCGGGTCGGCCGACCGCACGGTGCACGAGGGCGCGGTCTACGTGCACCAGGGCGACAGCTACGTCGTGCGCCGGCTCGACCTCGCCGGGCACGTGGCGCTCGTC
>JBQCES010000307.1:0-4087 GCA_051960055.1 Angustibacter sp.
CGGCTCGCCGAAGCGCTGGGTGAGCTCGCGGTAGTGCTCGGACGGCGAGCGGCCGGTGACCGCCAGGATCTCCGAGGCCAGCAGCGCCAGCAGGATGCCGTCCTTGTCGGTGGTCCACACCGATCCGTCGCGGCGCAGGAACGAGGCCCCCGCGCTCTCCTCGCCACCGAAGCCGACCGACCCGTCGAGCAGCCCGGGCACGAACCACTTGAAGCCGACGGGCACCTCGACCAGCCGGCGGCCGAGGTCGGCGGCCACCCGGTCGATCATGGACGACGACACGAGCGTCTTGCCGACCGCCGCGTCGGCGGCCCAGCCGTGCCGGGCGCCGAAGAGGTACTGGATCGCGACGGCCAGGAAGTGGTTGGGGTTCATCAGCCCGGCGTCCGGCGTGACGATGCCGTGCCGGTCGGCGTCGGCGTCGTTGCCGGTGGAGATCTGGTAGGCGTCGCGGTTGCCGATGAGGGACGCCATGGCGTACGGCGACGAGCAGTCCATCCGGATCTTGCCGTCCCAGTCGAGCGTCATGAACGACCAGCGCGGGTCGACCTCGGGGTTGACCACCGTGAGGTCGAGCCCGAGCCGCTCGGCGATGGCCCCCCAGTACGCCACGCTCGCACCGCCGAGCGGGTCGGCTCCGATCCGCACGCCGGCGTCGCGCACGGCCTCGAGGTCGAGAACCTCCGGCAGGTCGTCGACGTAGTGGCCGACGAAGTCGTAGGCGTGCGCCTGCTCGCGGGCCTGGGCGAGCGGCACCCGGCGCACCTCGCGCAGCCCGTCGCGCAGCAGGTCGTTGGCGCGGCGCTGGATCCAGCCCGTCGCGTCGCTGTCGGCCGGTCCGCCGTGCGGCGGGTTGTACTTGAAGCCGCCGTCACGCGGCGGGTTGTGCGACGGCGTGACGACGATGCCGTCGGCCGGCCCGTGGGCCTGCGTGCGGTTGAGCCGCAGGATGGCGTGCGACACCGCGGGTGTGGGGGTGTAGCCGTCCCCGGAGTCGACGAGCACCGTGACGTCGTTCGCCACGAGCACCTCGAGAGCGCTCTGCCACGCCGGCAGCGACAGCGCGTGCGTGTCGCGGCCCATGAGCAGCGGTCCGGTCGTGCCCTGCGCGGCGCGGTACTCGACGATGGCCTGCGTCGTGGCCAGGATGTGCGCCTCGTTGAAGGCACCGTCGAGGCTCGACCCCCGGTGCCCGGACGTGCCGAAGGTGACCGCCTGCGCCGGGTCGTCGACGTCCGGCGTGACGTCGCAGTAGGCGGCGAGCAGCTGGTCGAGGTCGACCAGGTCGCTGGGCTGGGCGGGCTGACCGGCGCGGGAGTCGCTCATGTCCCCATCCTGGCCGATTCGCCGCGCCCGCACACCTGCGTGTCAGGTCACCGGCTCGAACGGCCGGAACAGCAGCGCCGCGGCCCCGAGCGCGAGCACGCTGGCGAGCGCGCGCAGGTCGACTCCCGTGGTGCGCCCGTAGAGCTCGAGCAGCCAGCCCGTGGCGCCGTCGCGACAGCCGAGCGCGATCACGTGGTGCATGCCCATCTCGTGCAGGACGGCGCGCTCGTGGGCGTCGGCCGCTGGGTCGTCGACGCTGACGGTGAACCACTGGTCGCGCTCGATCGCCGCCGCGCTCAGCGGGAAGTCGTCGAGCCGGAACCGCTTGTCGACCTGCAGGTCGTGCGGCGGCATGGTGGTGATCGGCGTCTGCCGCAGTCCGAGGGAGTCGGTGTCGAGCATCCGGTCGCCCACCAGGTCGACCCGGCTGAGCGACCACTCCTGCAGGTCGAGCGGCACGAGCAGCCGCTCACCGAGCCAGCGCAGGCGGCCGCCCGGGGTGTCCGGGGCGTCGACGAGCTGGTCGGCGAGCGTCGTCACCACGTCGCAGACCGCATGGGCCGTGCTCAGCGGCGTCGCCGGCCGGTCGGTGGTGCGGCGGCGTCGGCGGCGCCGCTCGGGGGCGATGTCGGGTAGGTCGGACGCGACGACCAGCAGAGCGCCGCGGCTCTTGGCCGCGTACTGCGCCGCATCGGCCGCGGCGACGGCGTCGCGCCCGCTGATCCCGGAGGGCACGACGGCGATCCCGCAGCTCACCTCGACGGGCAGCTCGCTGGCCGCCAGCAGCTGCGCGGCCGCCTCGACCAGCGCGATGGCGCGCGCTCGCTGTTCTCCCACGAGCAGGACGGCGAACTCGTCACCGCCCAGGCGCACCGTGACGGTGTCGGGGACCGCGCTCGCGGTGGTCGCGAGCGCGTCCGCCGTGGCCACGATGGCGCGGTCGCCGGCGACGTGCCCGTGCTCGTCGTTGAGGTCCTTGAGGTTGTCGATGTCGCACATGACCACCGTGGCGCCGGGGCCGCCGTCGCCGAGCAGCTCGTGCAGCGCGTCGTCGAGGGCGCGCCGGTTGCCGACGCCGGTGAGGGGGTCCTCGAAGGCCATGCGCGCCATGTGCTGCAGCCGCTCGGCGATGGCGATCATGCCCGCCACCTCGGCCACGACGTCGTCTCCGGCCGCCAGGCTGCTGGCGTCCAGGCCCTCGTCGGACCGGCTGACCCACAGCTCGCCCCACAGCCGCCCGTCGACCCACACGGGCAGGCTGACGGCGCAGTCCTTGGCCGAGAAGTCGAGCAGCCTGCGACCGTACGGGTCGAGCGCCGGGTCGCTGCGCCGGTAGAGCATGGGCTCGCCGACGAGCACGCGGGCGATCGCCGTGTCGGTGGCGGCCTCGTAGACCTCCTCGCGCGGGAAGCGCGTCTCCGACGCGCTCAGCTCACCGACGTTGACCAGGGTGCGCAGCAGGCCGCGGTCGCGCTCCCAGCGCGACAGCGACGCGCTGTGGGCGCCCAGGGCGTCCATGGCGAACTGCGCGGGGATCGCCAGCATCTCCTCGTACCGCGCGCCCGGCAGGAGCACCAGCTCGCGCAGGGCCTGCTCGGCCGAGGCCGGCCGGGACGACGGCGTGAGGGCATGAGGACTCGCCACGGGCGCTCCTCTCGGCTCCGACGCGGACCGTCATCCACCTCCAGACGTCGGCAGAGACGATCTCACCCTTGAGTCGGGGCACCCCTCAGCCACACCGCCCCGAGAGGCGGGAGGCTGAGCACGGCCGAGGCGGGCAGACCGTGCCAGCTCGTCGCGTCGGCGTCGACCTCCCCGAGGTTGCCGACGCCGGAGCCACCGTACTGCTCCGCGTCGGTGTTGAGAACCTCCGTCCACCGACCTGTGGACGGCAGACCGAGGCGGTAGCCGTGGTGCGGAGCCCCGGAGAAGTTCACGACGCACGCCAGGACGTCGCCCGAGCCGTCGGCGGGGAAGCGCAGGAACGAGAAGACGTTGCCTGCGGCGTCGTTGGCGTCGATCCAGCGGAAGCCGTCGGGGGAGAGGTCCTGCGACCACAGCGCCGGAAGCTCCTGGTAACGGGCGTTGAGGTCGCGCACGAGCGAGTGGACGCCGCGGTGGGCGGGCTGGTCGAGCAGCCACCAGTCCAGGCCGTGCGCGTCGGCCCACTCGGCCTCCTGCGCGAACTCCGAGCCCATGAAGAGCAGCTGCTTGCCGGGGTGGGCCCACATCATCGCCAGGAAGGCGCGGGTGTTGGCGAGCTGCTGCCAGCGGTCGCCGGGCATCTTGCGCAGCAGCGAGCCCTTGCCGTACACGACCTCGTCGTGGCTGATGGGCAGGACGAAGTTCTCGCTCCAGGCGTACATCAACGAGAACGTCAGCTGGTGGTGGTGCCACTGGCGGTGCACCGGCTCGTGCTCGACGTACTCGAGCGAGTCGTGCATCCAGCCCATGTTCCACTTCAGCCCGAAGCCCAGGCCGCCCAGGTGAGTGGGTCGCGTGACGCCGGGCCAGGCGGTCGACTCCTCCGCGGCGGACACGATGCCCGGCTCACGGCCGTGGGCGACCTCGTTGAACTCCTTCAGGAAGCCGACAGCGTCGAGGTCCTCGTTGCCGCCGTACTCGTTCGGCACCCACTGGCCCTCCTCGCGCGAGTAGTCGAGGTAGAGCATCGAGGCGACGGCGTCGACGCGGATCCCGTCGGCGTGGTACTCGCGCAGCCAGTACAGGGCGTTCGCGACGAGGAAGTTGCGCACCTCGT
>JBQCES010000308.1:0-5586 GCA_051960055.1 Angustibacter sp.
GAGCGCGCGCAGGCCGCCGGCGACGTGCTCGTCGAAGCCCCCGACCCGACCGTCGTCGCGGTTCCAGTCCAGCGCCGGGTGCGCCAGCATCGCGGCGGCCAGCGACCCGCCGGAGACCCCGCTCACCGTGCGCACCTGCGCGAGGACGCCGAGCTCGTCGAGCCGGCGCAGCGCCCCGAGGTGGAGCAGCGCGGCGCGGTAGCCGCCTCCGGACAGGCACAGGCCGGTGCCGGTGCGGGCGCGCGGCGTTGCCGTGGCCTCGCGAAACCGCGAGTCCCGCACGACCGGCAGGGCATCGTCGTCGACGCCCGCGGGGGGCAGGCCGGGCGGGTCACGCAATTCGGTCATGGGGCTACCGTGCCACCCACCACCGTCAGGACGGCCGGACGACGGACGCCTGGGTACGGTGAGCGCGTGTCCGACCCGCGCACTGCCGTCCTGCACCTGTGGCGCGTCCCCACGCGGCGGCTGCCGGGCGCGCTGCTGCGCATGGCCACCACGAAGCCGATGCTGCGCGGCACACCGCACCTGCGCTTCACCAAGACACTCGGCACCGGCAGCGGCCGCACCTTCACCGTGCGCGACGCCGACCCGCACCACTGGGCGCTGCTCACGGTCTGGGACGACGAGCGAGCCGCCGCTGACTTCGCCGACGAGCAGGCCGACCACCGCGCGCTGCGGTCGTGGCGCGCGATCGCCGCGGAGGAGCTGGTGGTGCGCCTGCGGCCGATCAGCTCACGCGGCGAGTGGTCGCGTCAGCAGCCGTTCGGCGACCCGACGCCGCAGCGGGCCGACGGCCCGGTCGCCAGCATCACCCGGGCCAGGATCACCGCACGCAAGGCGCTGACCTTCTGGCGCGCCGTCCCGCCGGTGTCGCACGACCTGCACCAGGTCGACGGTCTGCGCCTCGCCCTCGGCATCGGTGAGGCTCCGGTGGGGCTGCAGGGCACCTTCTCGGTGTGGCAGGACGCCCAGGCGCTCACGCGGTTCGCCCACCGGCGGGAACCGCACGTCGACGCGATCCGTCGAACCGCGCTGGAGGGCTGGTACGCCGAGGAGCTGTTCGCCCGGTTCGCGGTGCTCGACGTGCGGGGCACCTACGACGGGCGCACGCTCGACCTGCGCGCCGAGCACGCCTGAGACGTCGCCGGTCGCGGCGAGCAGCCGCACCACGAGCGAGGAGGGGTCATGGGAGCCGAGCTGCTGCCGTGGGTGCTGACATCGGGGTGGGCCAGCGGGATCAACGCCTACGCCGTCGTGCTGCTGATGGGCGTCTTCGGGCGGCTCGGTGTCGACGCCGTTCCCTCCGCGCTGCAGCGCACCGACGTCATCATCGTGGCGGCGGTGCTGTTCGTCGTCGAGCTCGTCGCCGACAAGGTGCCGTACGTCGACTCGGCCTGGGACGCCGTCCACACCGTCGTGCGTCCGGTCGTGGGAGGGGCCATCGCAGCGCTGTTGGCCGGAGGCGCCGGCAGCATGGAGCAGGCCGTGATGGCCGTCACCGGTGGGGTGTCGGCCCTCGCGAGCCACCTGGTGAAGGCCGGCCTGCGCGGTGCGGTCAACACCTCCCCCGAGCCCGCGAGCAACATCGTGGTGAGCTCCGGCGAGGACCTCACGGTGGCCGGTGTCGTCTCGCTGGCCGTGCTCAACCCGTGGGTCGCCGCCGCCATCGCGCTGACCCTGCTCGTCGTCGGCGCGGTGCTCGTGGCGGTGCTCTGGCGCCGGATCCGGCGGGCCCGGCGGCGCTGGCGGGACTGGCGCGGTCGGCGCTGGGGCGACGCACCGCGGACGCCCGCCGCCTAGACTCCGGCAGCGTGACCGTCCGAGAGCGCACGCGAGTCCCCCGAGCCGGCCACCGCGGGCGTCGGCCCGGCCTGCGGGCGGTGTCGGTGACGTTCGCCGTGGCGACCGTGCTGGCGCAGATCGCCTACCCGCTCACCGACGGCGAGCCGCTGCGGCTGCTCACGATCGCGACCGTGCTGCTCTTCGCGGCCGCCTCGGTGCTGCACGCCGTGGCCACTCGTGGTCCCCGCTGGGGGCTCGGGCTGCTCGTCGTGGCCGGCGGCATCGGCCTGGCCGCCGAGTCGGTGGGAGTGCGCACGGGCCTGCCGTTCGGTACCTACGCCTACGCCGACACGCTGGGTCCGAAGCTGCTGGACGTCCCGGTGATCGTGCCGCTGGCCTGGGTGATGATGGCCTACCCGAGCCTCCTGCTCGGCCGTCGGCTCGCCCGCGCAGCCGCCCGCCGCAGCCGCACCCGCACGCCGTCGGGAGCCGTCACGGTGGCGACCGGCGCGCTGTGCCTGGCCGCCTGGGACCTGTTCCTCGACCCGCAGATGGTGGCCGCCGGCCACTGGACCTGGCGCAACCCGCACCCAGCCCTGCCAGGGGTTCCCGGCATCCCCTTCACCAACTTCCTGGGCTGGCTGCTCGTCGCCGTCGTCATGATCACCGCACTGCACGCACTGCTGCCGGTGCGCCACCGGGCATCGGAGGACGTCCCGGGCGCCCTGCTGGCCTGGACGTGGGCGGGGTCGACGCTCGGCAACGCGGTGTTCTTCGACCGTCCGGCCGTGGCGGTCTGGGGCGGCGTGGCCATGGGCGTGGTGGTCGTGCCCTACCTCTACAGCTGGTGGGACGGCCGCCCGTGACCGCACGGGCGCCAGGACCGCTGCACCGGGCGGCCCGACGGCTGACCTGGGCGAGCTCGGCGGCCGCGGTCGGGCTCACCGCCCACTCGGTCTGGAACGCCCGACAGCTGCGCCGGCCGCCGCTGCCCGCGTCCGCCCCGACCGAGTGGGTGTCGGTGCTGCTGCCGGTGCGCGACGAGGCCCAACGCCTCGAGCCCACGCTGCGCGCGCTCATGCGGGCGCTCGACGCGTGCGAGCACCGCGCCGAGCTCGTCGTGCTCGACGACGAGTCGACGGACGGCACCGCCGACCTGGTGCGCGCCGTCTGCGGCGCCGACGTCCGGGTGCGCCTGGTGAGCGGTGAACCGACGCCCGCCGGGTGGCTGGGCAAGCCGTGGGCCTGCTCGCAGCTGGCGGCCCAGGCCAGCTCGCTCAGCTCCGTGCTGGTGTTCGTCGACGCCGACGTCGTCGTCGCGCCGGACGCGATCTGCGCCACGGTGGCGCAGCTGCGCGAGGCCGAGCTCGACCTCGTGTGCCCCTACCCCCGCCAGGAGGCTCGCGGCTGGGGTGAGCGGCTCGTGCAGCCGCTGCTGCAGTGGTCGTGGCTCACCACGCTCCCCCTGCGCCTGGCCGAGCGCTCGCCGCGCCCGTCGCTGGTGGCCGCGAACGGTCAGCTGCTGGCCGTCGACCGCGCCACCTACGAGCGGGCGGGCGGTCACTTCGCGGTGCGGGCCGACGTCCTCGACGACGTCGGGCTGCTGCGTGCGGTGAAGGCCGTCGGCGGCCGCGGAGGCGTCACCGACGGCACGCACCTCGCGACCTGCCCCATGTACGACGCCAGGCGCGAGGTCGCGGCCGGCTACACCACGTCGCTGAGGCGCGCGTTCGGTTCGCCCGTGGGTGGCGTCGCCGTGGCGAGCGGCCTGGGCGCGGTGTACGTGTGGCCGGCGCTCGCGGCCGTGAGTGGCTCGCCGGTGGGCGCGCTGGGGTACGCCGCCGGCGTGGCCGGCCGGGTCGTCACCGGGCGGCGTACGGGCGCCCGGGTGTGGCCCGACGCCCTGGCCCACCCGGTGTCGGTGGCGGTGTTCGGCTGGCTCACGGCGCGCTCGGTGCGGCTGCACCGCCGCTCGGCGCTGCAGTGGAAGGGCCGCCCCCTGCCCTGACACCCGGGGCCCGCCGGGGGCTGGCTAGGGTCTGCCTCGTGGCACGCATCGTGGTGGTCGGCGCCGGCATGGGCGGCCTCGCTGTGGCCGCTCGGCTGCGCGCGCAGGGGCACGAGGTCACGGTGTGCGAGCAGTCCGACGTCGTGGGCGGCAAGCTGGGCTGGTTCGAGCGCGACGGCTTCGCCTTCGACACCGGACCCAGCCTGCTGACGCTGCCCGCGGTCTACCGCGACCTGTTCCTCAAGACCGGCACGGCGCTCGAGCAGTCGGTGGAGCTCGTACCGGTCGACCCGGTGTGCCACTACCGCTTCGCCGACGGCACCGAGCTCGACGTCCCCAACGCCTCGCGGGGCCGCCTGACCGCCGCGCTCGATGACGCGCTGGGCGCCGGAGCCGGCCGGCAGTGGGCCGACTTCATCGACCGCGCCGGCCAGATCTGGGAGGTCACCCGCGGGCCCTTCCTGGAGTCACCGCTCGACGGCTCGCGCACGCTGATGCGGCTGGCCCGACGCACGCGTGACGTCGCCACCGTGGCGCCCTGGCGCACGCTTCGCGGCCTGGGCTCGCAGTACCTGCGCGACCCGCGCCTGGTCACCCTGCTCGATCGCTACGCGACCTACACCGGCTCCGACCCGCGTCGCGCGCCGGCCGCCCTGGCCACGGTGCCGTACGTCGAGCAGACGTTCGGCGCGTGGTACGTGCGCGGGGGGCTGCGCCGCCTCGGTGACGCGCTGCACCAGCGGGTGCTCGACGTCGGAGCCACCGTGCTCACAAGCGCCCGGGTCGAGCAGGTGGTGGTCGAGTCCGGGCGCGCGGTGGGGGTCCGCCTGGCCGACGGCCGCACGCTGCCCGCCGACGTCGTGGTGTCGAACGCCGACGCGGCCCAGCTGTACGGCGACCTCGTACCCGACCCGGCGGCCGACCCCGCACGCGCCTCGCTGGCCCGCAGCACACCGTCGCTGTCGGGGTTCGTGCTGCTGCTCGCCCTGCGCGGCCGCACGCCCGGTCTGGCCCACCACACGGTGCTGTTCCCGGACGACTACGACGACGAGTTCGACTCGGTGTTCGGCACCGGCCCGCACGCGCGTCGGCCGCGGGCCGTGCCCGACCCGACGGTGTACGTGAGCGCGCCCGACGACCCCGCGCTGCGCCCCGACGACGACCACGAGTCGTGGTTCGTGCTGGTCAACGCCCCGCGTCACAGCACCGACGACCCCACCGCCGGGATCGACTGGGACGCACCGGGTCTGGCGTCGTCGTACGCCGACCAGGTGCTCGACGTCATGGCGGCACGAGGGCTCGACGTCCGCGACCGCGTGGTGTGGCGCGAGGTGCGCACGCCCGCCGACCTCGCCCGCGACACCGGCAGCGTCGGCGGCTCGATCTACGGCTCGTCGAGCAACGGCGTCCGGTCGGCCTTCCTGCGCCCGGCCAACCGCTCGCCGGTGGCGGGGCTGTACCTGGTCGGCGGGTCGTCGCACCCGGGCGGCGGGTTGCCGCTGGTGGGGCTGTCGGCGGCGATCGTCGCCGAGCAGATCGGCCGGGCCTGACTTCGCCGGTGTGCGGTGCCCCTAGCTCACGCGATCGTCGAGCAGCCGGCGGCGCAGGGTCGGGAGCAGCTGGAGCAGACCGATGACGCCGACGGCCACGCCGAACGCCGCACCCGCGGTCGCCCAGCTCGCCGCCGAGCCCGGGTAGAGACCCGCCGCGAGCAGGAACATCGTGGCGCCGATGACGCGCGTGGGTCGTTCGGCCACGGTGATGACGGCGGCGTCGGGCAGGCCGAGCCCACC
>JBQCES010000309.1:0-13171 GCA_051960055.1 Angustibacter sp.
GATGGCACCCGTGCTGGAGGCGCTGCGCGCGCTGGGGGTCGACGTCGACGACGAGGGCCGCGGCGCGCTGCCTTTCACGGTGCGCGGGCGCGGCTCGGTGCCCGGCGGCGACGTGACGATCGACGCGTCGGCGTCGAGCCAGTTCGTGTCCGGGCTGCTCCTGGCGGCAGCGCGCTTCGAGCGCGGCGTCACGGTGCACCACGACGGCAAGCCCGTTCCGAGCCAGCCGCACATCGCGATGACGGTCGAGGTGCTGCGCGACCGCGGGGTCGTCGTCGACGACAGCGAGGCCAACACCTGGCGGGTGCTGCCGGGCGAGATCGGCGCGTTCGACCTCGAGGTCGAGCCCGACTTGTCGACCGCCGCGCCGTTCCTGGCCGCGGCACTGGTGACCGGCGGCCGCGTGGACGTGCCGGGGTGGCCGCTGCAGACCACCCAGGCCGGTGACGGGCTGCGCGACATCCTCGACGCCATGGGCGCCGACGTGACGCTCGACCGCTCGGGGCTCACGGTGGTCGGCGGCGGGCCGGTGGAGGGAGTCGACGTCGACCTGCACGACGTCGGCGAGCTGACGCCGGTGGTGGCGGCCCTGGCCGCGCTCGCGCACTCGCCGTCCTGGCTGCGGGGCGTGGCGCACCTGCGCGGGCACGAGTCCGACCGGCTGGCCGCGCTCGCCACCGAGATCAACGGGCTGGGTGGTGACGTCGTCGAGACCGACGACGGGCTGCGCATCACCCCGAAACCGTTGCACGGTGGGCGTTTCGCCACCTACGACGACCACCGCATGGCCATGGCCGGCGCGGTGATCGGTCTGGCCGTCGAGGGCGTCGTGGTCGAGAACGTCGCCACCACGGCCAAGACGTTGCCGAACTTCACCGAGCACTGGGACGCGATGCTCGCCGGCCGGGACGAGCCGGCGTCGTGAGCGATCGATGAGCCGCCGGCGCACGCACGACTACGACGAGAGCGACGTCCGGGTCCGCCCGTCGCGGCGCGGGACGCGCCCGCGCACCAAGGAGCGGCCCCGACACGAGGACGCCGCGACCGGCCTCGTCGTCGGCGTCGACCGCGGCCGCTACACCACGCTCGTCACCGACGACGGCGACGACGAGCGCACGGTGATCACCATGAAGGCGCGCGAGCTGGGGCGCAAGGGAATCGTGATCGGCGACGAAGTCGCGCTGGTCGGCGACACGAGCGGTGAGCCCGACACGCTCGCGCGCATCGTGCGGGTCGAGCCGCGCCGCTCGGTGCTGCGCCGCACCGCCGACGACACCGACCCGTACGAGCGGGTCATCGTGGCCAACGCCGACCAGATGGTGGTGGTCACGGCACTCGCCGAGCCCGAGCCGCGGCCGCGCATGGTCGACCGCTGCCTCGTCGCGGCGTACGACGCCGGGCTGCAGCCGCTGCTGGTGCTCACCAAGGCCGACCTCGCCGACCCCGCGTCGTTCGTCGGGAGCTACGCGCCGCTCGACGTGCCGTACGTCGTCACCCACCGCGAACCCGACGGCACGATCGTGGGCCTCGACGCGGTGCGGGAACGGTTGCGCGGCAAGCGAAGCGTCTTCATCGGCCACTCCGGCGTCGGCAAGTCGACGCTCGTCAACGCGCTCGTGCCGGACGCCGACCGGTCGGTCGGGCACGTCAACGAGGTGACGGGGCGCGGGCGGCACACGTCGACGTCCGCGGTGGCACTGCGACTGCCGGAGCGCGAGGGCTGGGTAATCGACACGCCCGGCGTGCGTTCGTTCGGGCTGGCGCACATCGACCTCGCGCGCATCATCAACGCCTTCCCCGACCTCGAGCCGGGCACCGAGGGCTGCCCGCGTGGCTGCACGCACGACGAGCCGGAGTGCGCGCTCGACGAGTGGGTCGAGCAGGGGCACGCCGGGCCGGCGGGCCGCTCGCGGCTGGACTCCCTGCGGCGCGTGCTGCGGGCGCGGTCGGGCAGCGAGCCGTCCGACTGAGTGGTCAGGCGCCGAGCGCGGCTCATTCGTCGAAGAGCACCGTGCCGCCGGTGCGCCAGTAGACGCCCTGCTCGCGCGACAGGAACCCCTCGTCGACGAGGTAGCGCCGCAGCGCCGCGACGTCGTCGTGGAACGCGCGCAGCAGCGCGTTGACCTCCAGCTCGGGGTAGCGCTCCCCCACCTCGAAGACCTGCACGATCCGGTCGAGCACCACGAGCCGCTTGGCGCGGCGGGCAGGGATGCGCCGCAGCCGGCCGTCGTCGTCCACGAACGCCCGCAGCACCGCCTGCTGCTCCCTGGGGAGCTCGGGCTGAGGAGTCGTCGCCATGTCGACCACCGTAGCCACCGGCGCGGTCGCGGTAGGTTGCCGGACGTGCCCTCCTACGACGACGACCTCCGCCTGGCGCACGTGATCGCCGACCAGGTCGACGGGCTGACGATGGACCGGTTCCGCGCGGCCGACCTGGAGGTCGACACCAAGCCCGACCTCACGCCGGTCTCCGACGCCGACGTCCGCGCCGAGGAGCTCGTGCGCTCCCAGCTCAAGCGCACCCGGCCTCGCGACGCGGTGGTCGGCGAGGAGCTCGAGACCACCGGCCACGGCCAGCGTCGCTGGGTGGTCGACCCGATCGACGGCACGAAGAACTTCGTGCGCGGCGTGCCGGTGTGGGCCACCCTCATCGCGCTCGTCGACGACGGCGAGCCCGTGGTGGGCCTCGTGTCGGCACCCGCGCTGCAGCGCCGCTGGTGGGCCGCCACCGGGTCGGGCGCCTGGACCGGGCGCAGCCTCTCGCAGGCCACGCGCATCAACGTCTCGCGGGTGGCGACGGTGCGCGACGCGTCGCTGTCGTACTCGAGCCTCAGCGGCTGGGAGCAGCTCGACCGGCTCGACCCCTTCCTCGACCTCACCCGACTGTGCTGGCGCACCCGCGCGTACGGCGACTTCTGGTCGTACATGCTCGTGGCCGAGGGGGCCGTCGACATCGCGTGCGAGCCCGAGCTCGCGCTGCACGACATGGCCGCGCTCGTGCCGATCGTCACCGAGGCGGGCGGTCGCTTCACCAGCCTGGACGGCGAACCCGGCCCCTGGGGAGGCAATGCCGTCGCCACGAACGGGCTGCTGCACGACGAGGTGCTGCGCGTCCTGTCGTGACGGCGGTGGCACCGAAGAGCAGCCCGCAGACCGGGAGCAGCGGGACGAACCAGGCGCTTCACCGACCCAATCTGGCGGCAAGCCTCCGGTCGGCACGGCCGACAGCCGATGATGGGTGCATGACGTTGTCTGCGACCGCTGCGCGAGTCATGAGCCTCGCGCAGGACGGCCACACCGACGACGCCATCGCCTTGTCGCAGTCCGCGCTCGAGGAGGCAGCCACGTCGTCCGAGCTCGAGCAGGCGGGCCTGTGGTACGCCATCGCCGTCGCTGAGCACGTGCGCGGTGAAGGCCCGGCGCAGATCGCGGCGTCCGACCGCTGCCTGGAGCTCGCCGAGGCAGCCGGTGAGCCCGGTTGGGCGGCCAACGCGCTGTCGATGCGCGCCATGGCGCAGGCCCGCTCGGGCGCCGTCGAGGGTGCGCTGATCGACCTGGCGCGCAGCGAGGTCGCGCTGGCTGCCTGCGACGACCTGGCGCTGCGCAACTGGGCCCACACCGGGCTCGGCTACTGCTACCTCGAACTGCGGCTCTACGAGCTGGCGCAGCCGCACTTCGAAGCGGCCGCGCGCGTGCCGGCGAGCCCCATCCCGCTCGCCGAGGCCACGACCATCGACCTGATGAACCTGGCCGAGATGTACCTGCGCTGGGCCGACGAGCTCGAGCGCGTCGACCCGTCGCACCCGGACGTCGTCGGGCACCGCACGACCGGTCACCAGCACGCCGCGGCCGCCATCGCCGAGGCGCGCCGCGTGGGCGCCGCGAGCTTCGAGGCCAGCTGTGAGGCGATGGAGCTGTGCTCGCGCCCGCTCAGCGAGGCCACCGCGTCACTGGACGAGCTGCGGGCCGCGCTGGCCAGTCCCCTGCACCGCGCGCACCAGGGTGGGCGCGCGTCGGTCGGCACCGCGCTGGCCCGCGTGCTGTGGGAGCTGGGCGAGCGGTCGGAGGCGCTCGACGTCGCGCACGAGGCGGCGCGCGACTCACAGGTCGCCGGTGACTGGCAGGTCGCCGCGAGCGCACGGTGGCTGCTGGTCGAGCTGGAGGCGGCCGCCGGCATACCTGGCGCCGCCGCCGGACGCGCCTATGGCCAGCTGCTCTCACGAGTGCTGTGGCAGCAGCGGCTGAGCACCTTGCAGGGCGCCCGCGCGGCGCTGGACGTCGAGCGCCTGCGCCGCGACAACGAGATCGCCGTGCGGGCCGCCGCCGAGGACCCCCTCACCGGCGTAGGGAACCGCCGGGCCCTCACCGAGGCGCTGCACGCCGCCGAGCTGGCCGGCCAGGTCGAGGTCGGCCGCGCTCCGACCAGCCTGCTGCTCATCGACCTCGACGCCTTCAAGGCGATCAACGACCTGCACGGGCACGTGGTGGGCGACGAGGTGCTGCGCGCCGTCGCGTCCGCGCTGCGGTCGGTGGCACGGTCGCACGACACCGTGGTGCGGCTGGGAGGCGACGAGTTCGTCGTCCTGGCGACCGGTGCGGACGCCGACGCCGGCCGCCTGCTCGCCGAGCGCGCCGCGCGGGCCATCGGCTCGATCCGCATCGACTCCCCCGCCGGCCCGCTGTCGCTGCGCGCGAGCGTGGGCGTCGCCACCACGGCCGACGGCATCGAGGTCGCTGACCTGCTGGAACGCGCAGACGCCGCGATGTACGAGGTCAAGGGCCGCGCACCGCAAAGACGCGGCGCTTGAGCTTCGACCACCCCCGTTTCGCGCGGCGGTACACCGAGCTCGCGGAGCACGCCGAGCGGCGGGGGCAGGCTGACCTGCGGCGTGAGCTGGTGTCGTCCGCGCACGGTGTGGTCTGCGAGGTGGGCTCGGGTCACGGGCTGACCTTCACCCACTACCCCTCCGCCGTCCGAGCGGTCGTGGCCGTCGAGCCGGAGTCGACGCTGCGCACCCACGCGCACGTGGCGTCGCAGCCGGCGCCGGTGCCGGTGGTGGTCGTGGCCGGCGACGCCGAGCGGTTGCCCCTCGCGGACGCCAGCGTCGACGTCGTCGTCTACTCGCTGGTGCTGTGCTCGGTGCGCGAGCCGGCCGCGGCGTTCGCCGAGGCCCGGCGCGTGCTGCGCCCGGGCGGCTCGGTGCTGGTCTACGAGCACGTGCGATCGCAGCGGTTCGTCGTCGGTGCGCTCGAGCGTCTCGTCACGCCGTGGTGGTCGCGGTTCGCCGCCGGCTGCCACCTCGACCGCGACCCGCTGGCGACGGCCACCGCCGCCGGCTTCGTCGTCGAGCAGGCTCGCCGCTTCGGCTTCTCCCCCGGCCCTGGCCTGCCCGCCGTCTCGCACGTGATGGCGCAGCTGCGCCGACCGTGAGGGCGCGGGCTCAGCCCGCCCCAGACTGTCGGTGGCACCTGCCACCGTCGACGACGTTCCCGACGGCGGCACCCTGCCGCTACTATCCCGCTCGGAATATTCGTGACGGTGTACTCCACCCGGAGCATGACGAGGTGCGCGCGTGACAGGTGCCCTGACTCCCCTCGCCGTCTCCGTCCTCGCCCTGCTCGCCGAACGGCCCATGCACCCGTACGAGATGTACCAGCTGCTGCTCGACCGGCACGAGGACGAGCTGGTCAAGGTGCGACCCGGCTCCCTCTACCACGCGGTCGAGCGCCTCGACGGCCTCGGCCACGTGCGCGTCTGCGGCACCGAGCGGTCGGGCAACCGGCCCGAGCGCACGACGTACGAGATCACGTCGACCGGGCGTGCCGCGTTGCGCTGGCGGCTGCTCGAGATGCTCAACGCACCGGTCAACGAGTACCCCGAGTTCCCGGTGGCGCTCAGCGAGTGCCACAACCTGCCGGCCGACCAGGTGGTCAACCAGCTCACCGACCGCCTGAACGCCCTCGACGGCGAGCTCGACCGGCTCACCGACCTCATCGACCAGGCCCGCGCCGACGGCGTCCCCGAGGCCTACTGGTGCGCAGCCGACTACCGGTGCGCCGTCCAGCGAGCCGAACGCGACTGGATCGCGCACCTGGTCGACCGACTCGAGCACAAGGAGCTCACATGGCCACGCCCCAGCAAGAGCTGAACCCCTGGCCGGCGCTGTGGGCGCTCGTGCTCGGGTTCTTCATGATCCTCGTCGACTCGACCATCGTGTCGGTAGCGACCCCCGCGATCATGAGCGGCCTGCACGCCGGCGTGAACGCCGTCGTGTGGGTCACGAGCGCCTACCTGCTCGCCTACGCCGTGCCGTTGCTCATCACCGGGCGGCTCGGCGACCGCGTCGGCCCGAAGCACCTGTACCTGGCCGGCCTGACGCTGTTCACCCTCGCCTCGCTGTGGTGCGGGCTCACCGGCACGATCGGCCAGCTCATCGTCGCCCGCGTGTTCCAGGGACTCGGCGCCGCCATGATGACCCCGCAGACCATGGCGGTGATCACTCGCACCTTCCCCGCCCACCAACGCGGCCAGGCCATGTCGCTGTGGGGCGCGGTGGCCGGCGTCGCCACACTCGTCGGGCCGATCGTCGGCGGGGTGCTGGTCGACGGGCTCGGCTGGGAGTGGATCTTCTTCATCAACGTGCCGGTCGGCGTCGTGGGCTTCGTGCTCGCCTGGCGGCTCGTGCCCACCCTCGAGACGCACCCCCACCGGTTCGACCTGCTGGGGGTCGCGCTCAGCGCGGTCGGCCTGTTCCTCATCGTCTTCGGTATCCAGGAGGGCGAGTCCTACGACTGGGGTCAGATCGCCGGGCCGATCTCGGTGTGGGGACTCATCGCGGCCGGTGTCGTGGTGGTCGCGGTCTTCCTGTGGTGGCAGGCGAAGCAGCACGGAGAGCCCTTGCTGCCGCTGGCGCTGTTCGGCGACCGGAACTTCTCGCTCGCCAACGTCGCCATCTCGGCCATCGGCTTCGCGATCACGGCCATGGCCTTCCCGTTCATGTTCTACGCCCAGCTGGTGAAGGGGCTCAGCCCCACGCGGGCTGCCCTGCTGCTGGTGCCGATGGCGGTGCTGTCCGGCGTCCTGGCGCCGTTCGTCGGCCGGCTCACCGACCGGGTGCACCCGCGGTACGTGGCCGGCGTGGGCCTGCTCGCCCTGCCCCTCGGGCTGATGTGGCTCGGCCTGGCGATGTCGCCGGACGTCGCGATCTGGCGGCTGCTGCTGCCGATCTCGCTGATCGGCGTGGCCAACGGGTTCATGTGGGCTCCTGTGGGGTCCACCGCCACCCGCAACCTGCCGCTGCACCAGGCGGGTGCGGGAGCGGGGGTCTACAACACCACCCGGCAGATCGGGGCGGTGCTCGGCAGCGCGGCCATCGGCGCCCTCATGCAGTCGCGGCTGGTCGCCGAGCTCCCCGCCGGCGCGGCGAAGCAGGCGGCGGCGCTGTCGCCTGGCATGCACCTGCCGGCGGCGCTGCGCGGTGGCTTCGCGACGGCGATGGGGCAGTCGCTCCTGCTGCCGGCGGCCGTGTCGGTGATCGGCCTGGTGGCCGTGCTGCTCTTCGCGGCTCCCCGCCACCTGCAGCGGACGTCGCAGTCGCCCGCCGAAGCGGTGGCGTCGGGCTAGGGGCTCCCGGCTTCGCCGTCCGCGGCGAAGGGCAGGGTGGCCACGACCTCATAGCGCGGCCGGCGCCGCGGCCCCTCACCGAGGTGCGAGGCGACGAGGTGCAGGGCGTCCACGGTCCACAGCGGCCCGGCGTACGTGTCGAGGAGCCGCACCCAGCGCACCACCGACATCGGTCGGGCGGTGCGAGCGAGCGTGACGTGAGGGTGGAACCGCGCGCCGTCCGGCGGTGCGCCGGCGCGGTTCGCTGCGGCGCGGGCCGAGTCCGACAGGCGGTGCAGCGTGCCACCGTGCTCGCCGACGTCGACACCGGCGAAGAGCACCTTCGCCCGGTCGCTGTGCGGGAAGGCGCCGCCACCACGCAGCGACGTCGCGAAGGGGGTCCGCCGACGCGCGGCCCGCGCCAGACGGTCGACGAGGTCGTCGACCGAACGGTCGGGCACCTGCGCGAGGAAGGCCAGCGTCACGTGCCACTGCTCCGGCACCGACCACCGCAGGTCGTGGTCAGCCGCCCGGCGCGGCTGGAGGAACTCGTCGAGGTGCTCGACGGCCTCCACCGGCGGCGTCAGCGCCACGAACATCCGCTGACCGGCCGCCATGCCCCCATCGTGACCCACGACGGGTCGCACCGCACCGAGGACACCCGTCCCCAGGAATAGGGAATTCTCCTCAGGTGCGCGGGTACCTCAGACGACCAGGCTCGACGTACCGAGCCGAACCGCCAGGAGCCCTGCAGCATGGTGAACCACTCCGCCGCCCGCCCCCGTCACCTCACCACCGCCACCACCAGGACCGTCCCGTGCCGCGAGCACGGCGGCGCGCTGTGGTTCGCCGACGAGCCGGCCGACTTCGAGCTGGCCAAGGAGCTGTGCGGTGGCTGCCCGCTGCGGGCGGGGTGCCTCGCCGGTGCCCTCGAGCGCCGGGAGCCGTGGGGCGTCTGGGGTGGCGAGCTGTTCGCCCGCGGGGTCGTCGTCGCCCGCAAGCGCCCGCGTGGCCGTCCTCGCAAGGACGCCGAAGCCGCCTGACGGCACCGCCCTCGCGGCCGCATGGGCGTCCGCCGGGCGGGTAGTCGGCGTGGTGACCGACACGCTGACGTTCATCGGTACGGCGACCACCCTGATCCGGCTGGGATCGTTCACGGTGCTCACCGACCCGAACTTCCTGCACCGCGGCCAGCGGGCCTACCTCGGCAAGGGGCTGTGGTCGAAGCGGCTCACCGAGCCGGCGATGCAGCCCGGCGCCCTGCCCGAGCTGGACGTCGTCGTGCTGTCGCACCTGCACGGCGACCACTTCGACCGCGTGGCCAAGGCGCAGCTCGCACGCGCGCAGCCGGTGCTCACGACCCCGCAGGCCGCGCGACGCCTGCGCCGATGGGGCTTCGACGCCCACGGCCTCGCGCCCTGGGCGTCCCGCACGCTCGAGCGCGGCGACGAGTCCCTGCGGGTCGAGGCGCTGCCTGCGGTCCACGCCCGAGGGGTGATGGGGCGACTGCTCCCACCGGTGATGGGGTCGATGCTCGAGCACCAGGTGGGTGGCCGGACGACCCGCCGCGTGTACGTCAGCGGCGACACGCTCACCGGCGACCACGTCAGCAAGATCGCCCGACGACACCCGGACATCGACGCCGCCGTGGTGCACCTGGGTGGCACGCGCGTGCTGCTGCACACGGTGACCATGGACGGCGAGCAGGGCGTCGACTTCGTGCGCCGCGCCGCTCCCCGCCAGACGGTGCCGGTGCACTACGACGACTACGGGGTCTTCGCCTCGCCCCTGTCGGCGTTCGAGCGGCTGCTCGCCCGCTCGGGCCTGCCCACGCGGCTCACCGCGGTGCCTCGCGGTGGCACGGTCACCTTGCTGGAGCCGGAGGAGTCAGGACTCGCGCAGCCCGCTGGCCCGGCGCACCGGGCGCTCGACGGCGGCCCGCACGGCAGCAGCCGTCCCGACCACGCGTAGGTGGTGCCGCGCTCGCGTCACCGCGGTGTACAGCAGCTCGCGCGTCAGCAGCGGTGAAGCGGCCGGCGGCAGCAGCACGCTCACCCGGCCGAACTGGCTGCCCTGCCCGCGGTGCACGGTCATCGCGTACACGGTCTCGACGGCAGGCAGTCGGTGTGGTCGCACGAGCAGCGGCGCCCGAGCGTCGCCGAACGCCGCTACCACCGCCTCGCCGTCAGCCACGACCACGCCGGTGTCGCCGTTGTACAGGCCGGTGTCACGGTCGTTGGAGGTGACCAGCAGGGGTCGCCCGGCGAACCACGGCCCGCGCGCGGCGTCGGGCCGCCCGGCCGCGTCGTCGACCCACTCCTGGACGAGCGGCGCCCAGTGCGCGACGCCCGCAGGTCCGCGCCGGTGAGCCAGCAGCAGCCGGTGCTCGTCGAGTGCGGTGAGAGCACCCGGCACGTCACCGGCCCGGGCCGCGTGGACGAGGTCGCGCCCGGCCCGCTGGACGTCGGCCCGCAGGCCCGTGAGCTCGGCCTCCGCGGGCCGGTCGGCCGCCGTCTCGACGAACTCGATCGCCGAGCCCCCCGCGCGCAGCAGGTCGAGCACGTCGTCGACGCGCCCCTCACGCACCGCAGCGGCCAGGGCACCGATCTCCTCGCCGTGCCGGTGCACCGTCTCGAGCCGCACGACCCCGGCCCGCAGCGCCTCCACCGCCTGCGGCGCGTGCGGGAGGTCGTCGCCGACGACGGCCGCGAGCCGCTCAGGCAGCCGGCCGGTGGGTGCCGCGCGCGCGACGAGGTCGCCGAGGACGGCCCCGGCCTCGACGGACGCGAGCTGGTCGGGGTCGCCGACCAGCAGCACGCGAGTCTGTGGACGCAGGGCCTCGAGCAGCCGGGCCATCAGCGGCAGCGACACCATCGACGTCTCGTCGACGACCACCAGGTCGTGCGGCAGGTGATGGCCGGCGTCGTGGCGAAAGCGCGTCGACGAGCCGGGCCGCCACCCCAGCAGCCGGTGCACCGTGCTAGCGCTGACCTCGCCGACGAGCCTGGCGTCCGCGTCGTCCAGGGTGCCCAGCTCGTGCCGCACCGCCTCCTGCAGTCGGGCCGCTGCCTTGCCGGTGGGGGCGGCGAGCGCGATGCGCAGGTTTCCGCCGCTCACGGCCTGCAGCGTGGCCAGCACGCGCGCCACGGTGGTGGTCTTTCCCGTACCCGGACCACCCGTGAGCACGGTGAGGCGGCTCAGGGCCGTGGCCGCGGCGGCGACGCGCTGCCGGCTGTCGCCGGCCGCCGGGAAGAGCCGCTGCACCACGGTGGCCAGCACGTGCGGGCTCACCTCGAGGTCGTCGGCGGCGAGACGGGCATCGACCTGCCGGCGCACGCGCTGCTCGTCGCGCCAGTACCGGTCGAGGTACAGGCGACCCTCGACCAGCCGGGCCGGACGGTCAGCGGCACCGTCGGCGCCGTCGGCGACCAGCGGGCTCGCGCCGACGGCGGTGAGCCACGGCCCGAGGTCGGGCCAGGGCAGGTCGGCGGGGTCGACCGCGGCGGACTCGTCGTCGACCTCCGGCACAGCCAGCGCGGTCACGTCGTCGAGCCGGACGCACACCGAGCCGGTGCGCGCGCCGCGCACGGCGAGCGCCACGGCCAGCAGCACGCGCTCGTCGTCCTCGCGGGTCAGCCGGGCGAGCCGGGCGGCCACGTGGACGTCGGCGCTCGAGAGCACGCCCGCGGCGTTGAACGTCGCCAGCAGCGGGCTCGCGTGGACGGCTCGGCGGGGCTCGAAGCCGTCAGCGGTCATGGTCACCTCCCCGCCGGTCGACGCCAGGCCGTTCCACACCGTCGAGCAGGGCCGAGAGCTCGACGACCACCGGTGTGGGTGGGCGCCAGGCCAGCACGCCCGCGGGCACACCGTCGACCCGCGGGGTGTCGGGCCCGCACATGCCCCGCACGAACAGGTAGAGGCCGCCGCCCAGGTGGCGCTCGGGGTCGTAGTCCCGCTGCCGCCAACGCAGGTAGCGGTGCAACGCCACGCTGTAGAGCAGCAGCTGCAGCGGGTAGTGCGCGTGCGTCATCGCCTCGACCAGGGCCTGCGGCCGGTAGTGCCAGGTGGTGAGCGGCGTCTCGGGGGGCGCCAGGCGGTTGGTCTTGTAGTCGACGACGAGGTAGCGCGGCTCGCCGTCGTCGCCGCGCACCCGGAGGACGGCGTCGAGGCTGCCGGTGAGGTAACCGCGCACCCGGCCCGACAGCGCACCGATCTCGGCCAGCCGGGTCGGGTAGTCGACGAAGACGTCGTCGGCGGCCAGGTGCTCGGTGAGCAGCCGCGCGACGGCGGCCAGGGTGATCCCGGCGTGAGCGGGGCGGTCGCCACCGGCGAGCGGCAGCTCGAACTCCAGCTCGGCCAGCCGGTCGGCCGGCGGGACGTCGGCGAGGGCGCGGTCACCGGCCAGCGGGCCGAGCGGCGTGCGCAGCACCGGCTCGAGCGCGCTCGCGAGCGCTGCGAGGTCGACGCCGGGCAGCCGGGCGGACCCCGCTGCAGCGCAGGCGCGTTCGAGCTCGACGGCGAGGTCGGGCGCGGAGGTGTCGACGTGCTCCAGCACCTCGTGCACGAGCGTGCCGAAGGCGGCGCCGGCCGGGAAGTCGGCGAGCGGGGGCGTGGGATGGTCGAGGGCCTGCGCCTGCCCCACGTCGGCCGCCGCAGCGTTGAGGGCGTGCTCGTCCTGCGTGCCCGTCACCTCGGGCTCGCTCGCCACCGCGGCCTCAGCGGCCAGGTCGTGAGCCGCTGCGGTGAGCGCGGTGTACGACGTGCGCCGCCAGCTGCGGTCGAGCCGGCGGGCGAAGGTGCCGACGGACAGCTCACCTCGCTCGAGTGCCGGCGGCGACCAGCGCACGGCGTCGGGAAGCGCCTCGACCGTCTCGAGCGCCACGGTGCCTCCCGACCGGCCCGCGAGGTCGTGCAGGCGCGCGGCGATCGCGTCGTCCGTCGCGGTCGGCACGGACGCCGGCGGCTGCTGGCCCGCGGTGAAGTCGCCCAGGAGCACGCGGCTGAGCGGACCCCCGGCCGAGGTCGACGACGGCGTGTACCAGGCCACCACCTGCGACCGGGCGCGGGTGAGCGCGACGTAGAGCAGGCGCAGGTCCTCACCGCGCTCCTCGTCGAGGTGCCGCTCGCGCGCGACGGCGTAGCCGGGGTCGTCCGGGCCGCCGACGTGGATCGTGCGGCGTCCCTCGCTGTCGTGGTAGCGCAGGGTCTGCGGCGTCCGCGACTCGAAGCGGTCCCAGCCGAAGGGCACGTAGACGACGGGGAACTCCAGGCCCTTGCTGGCATGCACCGTGACGACCTGCACGGCCGCCGCGTCGGTCTCGAGCCGGCGTGAGCGGTCTTCGGCGTAGTCGTCGCCGGCCTCGACGATGCGCCGCCGCAGCCAGTCGGTGAGCGCCGAGACGCCCAGCCGCTCGCGCACGGAGGCCAGGTGCAGCGCCTGCCCGACGTGCCGCACGTCGGTGAGTGCGCGCTCGCCGCCGCGCGTGCGCAGCAGCCGCTCGGCGACGCCGGCGGCGGCCACCGCCTCGACGAGCGCCGCCACGCCGCCCTCGGCGACGACCCGCGACC
>JBQCES010000310.1:0-6773 GCA_051960055.1 Angustibacter sp.
AGTCGTTGCGGCCCGACGTCGTGCTCATGGACCTCAACCTGCCCGACGGGTCGGGCATCGACGCCACGCGCGAGGTGGTGAGCGCGCAGCCCGGCGTACGCGTGCTGGTCATGACGATGTCGGACGACGACGACGCGGTGGTGGCGGCGATGCGAGCGGGCGCGCGCGGTTACGTCATCAAGGGGGCCGGGCGCCGCGACCTGGTGCAGGCGGTGACCACCGTGGCAGGCGGCGGTGCCGTATTCAGCCCCAGCGTGGCCGACCGGCTGGGGGCCTTCTTCACCGGCCTCGCCGCCCAACCGGGCCGTGAGCTGTTCCCCCAGCTCAGCGACCGCGAGCGCGAGGTGCTGGACCTGGTGGCCCGCGGCTGGGACAACCGCCGGATCGCGAAGGAGCTGTTCCTCTCCGACAAGACGGTGCGCAACCACGTGTCGGCGGTCTTCGCCAAGCTCGACGTCGCCGACCGCGCGGAGGCCATCGCCCGCGCGCGGCGCGCGGGCCTGGGCAGCCAGCCCTGACGTCTGCGGGTAGGGTCCTGCGATGCCTTCACCTGGCCCACCGCCGCAGCTGCTGGAACCTTCGCCCTGGGTGACCTCACCATCAACCGAATGGGGCTGGGGTCGATGCGTCTCACGGTCCGCGCTGACGTCGACCAGGCACTCGCGGTGCTGCGGCGCGCATTCGACCTCGGCGTGAACCACCTCGACACCGCGGCGTTCTACCGCTCGCCCGGCGGCATCCTCGACGGCGAACCCGGGCCGGTGCGCTACGCCACCGAGCTGATCCGCGAGGCCCTCGGCCCCGACGACGACGTGGTGGTCACGACGAAGGTCGGTCCCGGCATCACCGACGACGGCGAGCCCTACCAGGCCACCAGGGCCGACCAGCTGCGCCGACAGGTGGAGGAGAACCTGCGCCGCCTCGGGCGCGACCGGCTCGATGTGGTGAACCTGCGGATCATCAAGAAGCAGGGCCACGACTCGGTGGCGGAGCGCTTCGAGGCGCTGGCGGGTCTGCGCCAGGAGGGGCTGATCCGCCATCTCGGCCTGTCGAACGTGCGCGTCGACCACCTCGACGAGGCGCTGGCCCTCGCGCCGGTGGTGTGCGTGCAGAACGCCTACGCCGTCGACAGGCGGGACGACGCTGACCTGCTGCGCGTCTGCGGCGAGCGGGGCATCGCGTTCGTCCCGTTCTTCGCGCTGGCTGGGCAGCGACGCGAGGCGGGAGCAGTCACAGACCACAGCGAGCCGGTGTCGCAGGTCGCACGTAGGCACGGCGTCACCGAGCAGCAGGTGCGCTTGGCCTGGACGCTGCACCAAGGCGGGCACGTTCTGGCGATCCCGGGCACCGGATCTCTCGGCCACCTCGACGAGAACGTCGCCGCCGCGGCCCTGAGCCTCGACGACGAAGACCTGGCGCGGCTGGGCTGAGACCCGTGCGTCAGTCGGACGTGGTCGATGAACCCGGGCGCACCAACCCCGTCTCGTAGGCGAACACGACCGCTTGCACGCGGTCGCGCAGCCCGAGCTTGCCGAGCACGCGCGACACGTGCGTCCGCACCGTCGCCTCGCTCAGCACCAGCCGGTCGGCGATCTCCTGGTTGGAGCAGGCGCTCGCCATGAGCACCAGCACCTCGCGCTCGCGGTCCGTGAGCTCGGTGAGCGACGGATGGCGCTGTCCGGGGCGTGGTCGGCTGGTGAACTCGGCGAGCAGCCGCTGCGTCACCTGAGGGGCCACCAGGGCCTGGCCGTCGGCGACCACGCGGATGGCGTGCGCGAGGTCGCGGGGGCGCACGTCCTTGAGCAGGAACCCGCTCGCGCCAGCCTGGATGGCGTCGTAGACGTGCCGGTCGAGGTCGAACGTCGTCAGCATGCACACCCGCGTCGAGGGGTGCTGCGCGACCAGGCGGCGGGTCGCCGTGATGCCGTCGAGCACCGGCATGCGCAGGTCCATCATCACCACGTCCGGGTGGTGCTTGGCGGCGCGCTGCAGCGCCTGCTCGCCGTCGGCCGCGTCGGCCACGACCTGCATGTCGTCCTGCGCGTCGATCATCATGGCGAAGCCGGCGCGCACCAGCTCCTGGTCGTCGACGACCATGACGCGGATCGTCACGTGATGCCCTGCCCGACAGGGAGCCAGGCGGTCACGGCGAACCGCCCGTCCGGGCCGGGCCGCGCGTCCACGCCACCGCCGCAGGCCGCCACGCGCTCCTTCATGCCGATGAGCCCGTGCCCGGAGCCCGGCGCGCGCGACGGTCGGCCACCGACGACCGACAGCTGCACCCGGTCGCCCATGCGCTCGATGGCCAGGTCGACGCCGTCGCCCTGGCCGTGCTTCAGGGCATTGGTCAACGCCTCCTGCACGACGCGGTAGGCGGTGAGGTCCGTGCCGGCATCCAGGCGGGCGGTGCATCCGGAGGTGTCGGTGAAGGTCACCTGCATCCCCGCGGCGCGCAGGCTCTGCACGAGGTCCGGTACGGCGGACAGGCCGGGAGCGGGGGACGTCGGCTCGTCGTCCGCGGTGCGCAGCACCCCGAGCAGCCGGCGCAGCTCGTGCAGGGCCTGCTGCCCGGCGTCCTGGATGCGCTCGAGCGAGGCGCGCGCCTGGGCAGGTGAGGTAGCCATCACCTCCGACGCCGCACCGGCCTGGACGACCATGACGCTCACGGTGTGAGCGACGACGTCGTGCAGCTCGCGGGCGATGCGCTGGCGCTCCTCCAAGACCGCTGTGCGGGCCCGGACCTCGTTGTCGATGGCGAGCATGGCGAGCCGCTGCGACTCCTGGGAGCGGATCAGCAGCACCTTGCCGACCAGCCACCCGCCGACCACCACGACGGCCGCGAACACCGCCCCGGACGCCGCCAGCACGGCCAGCGCGAACAGCAGCGCGCTCGCCGCGAGAGAGCGTCGCCACGAGGCGATCCCTCCGTGGGTCACCGCGGCGAGGAACATCGCGACGATGGTCGCGATCTCCTTCTGCGGGTCGACGCCCAGGCCGGACTGCGCCGCGAAGGCCACCCCCACCGCCAGCCCCACGCCCGCCGGCCACCGTCGACGCCAGATCAGCGGCAGGCTCATGGCCAGCCCGCAGACGAGGGCGACCCCGCGGGGCTCGAGGCGCTCGGACAGCACGGTTGCGGTGAACCAGACGGCGAGCAGGACGCCGGTGGCGACGTCGAGGGACGTCGACGACGTCAGCGACCGGATGAGTCGCGCGGGACTGCGCCACATGGTCGCCAGGGTAGGGCGCGGGGCGCGCCACTCACCTCGTCTTCGCGGACGACGTGGGTCATCCGGGTGGATGACGGAGGTGAGCGGACCCGGCAGCGCGTGCTGAGGAAGAAGCGCGCTGCGTCCGATGCCTCGCGTCGGCCGGCTCCCTAGCGTCGCCGCTGCCAACCGACACAGAAGGGCGACACCGTGACCTCCACCCTCGCTTCGATCCAGCGGGCCAGCGCCATCGCGCTCGGCCTCGTGTTTCCCGTCTTCACCGTCAAGATGCTCGTCGTCCCGCTGACGACGCGCGTGGCGGCCGACAAGGTCGCGTTCGCGGCTGACCACCCTGGCTTGCTGTGGCTGAACGCCGTCCTCCAGCTGGCGGCGGCCCTGCTGCTGGTGGCCGGTCTGCTGGCCCCCTCACGCTGGTGAGGGGTCGCGGGGCTGCGCTCACCCGATGGGGTGTCGCGCTCGCGGGCTTGGGCTCGATGAGCTTCGCGCAGGACTCCGCGTACTCGCTGTTCCTCCTCGCGACCCGCGACGGCGACCGGTCGGCGATGACCGACCTGGTGACGCGGCTGGACTCCGCGGCGGCGCCGGTCGAGCTGCCGCTGCTGCTCTGCTTCGCCGTTTCGCTCCTCGTCCTCGGCGGTGGAGCGCTGCGCGCGGGCCTGCTGCCGGGCTGGGGGTACGGGCTGGTCGTCGTCGCGTTCCTGCTGCAGCTCGCCCCGCCGTTCCCGTTCGCCGGTGTGCTTCAGAACGCCATCGCGGCCGTCGCGTTCGGTGTGCTCGCTAGCCGGCTGGCTACCGCGACGCGGCCCGGTGCCTCGGCGCGCGACGAGGCGCTGGTGGAGGGACGCTTGGCGTAGCCGAAAGGGGAGTGGCCATGACGTCAGCGCCGTCGTCCGTGCTCGAGGGGCTGCCGCAGGTGCGCGCCTGGCAGGAGGAGCTGTACCGCGACCTGCACGCGCACCCCGAGCTGTCGCACCACGAGCACCGGACGGCGGCCGCTGTCGTCGCGCGCCTGCGCGACCTCGGCTGCGACGTCCACGAAGGCGTCGGCGGCACGGGCGTGGTGGCGATCCTCGCCAACGGCAGCGGACCCACGGTGCTGTTGCGGGCCGACATGGACGCGCTGCCGGTGCGCGAGGAGACCGGACTTCCCTACGCGAGCCAAGCCACCGCGACGGCGGACGACGGCACCGAGGTGCCCGTGATGCACGCCTGCGGCCACGACGTCCACGTGGCGTGCCTCGTCGGAGCGGTAGCCCTTCTCGCGCAGGGAAGCGAGCACTGGCGGGGTCGCATGGTCGCGGTGTTCCAGCCGGCCGAGGAGGTGGCGGACGGCGCCCGCGCGATGCTGAGTGACGGGCTCGCCGAGCTCGTGGGGAAGGCCGATGTCGCTCTCGCGCAGCACGTGCTGGCCTTCCCGGCCGGGCGAGTCGCGACCCGGCCCGGGCCCACGCTGTCGGCCGCGGACAGCATGCGGATCACCGTGTTCGGCCGCGGCGCCCATGGCTCGATGCCGCAGGCTGCCGTCGACCCGGTGGTGCTGGCCGCGATGATCGTCCTGCGGCTGCAGACGGTGGTCTCGCGGGAGGTGGCCCCCGGCGACCCGACCGTGCTGACCGTCGGCAGCGTGCAGGCCGGCACCAAGAGCAACGTCATCCCCGAGTCGGCGACGATCCTGCTCAACGTGCGCACCTACTCCGACGCGACGCGGACGGCGGTGCTCGACGCGATCGAGCGCATCGTGACCGCCGAGTGCACGGCCTCGCGCTCGCCGAGGCCACCAGAGCTCGAGGGTTTCGACCGCTTCCCCGCCACCGTCAACGACGTGGCCGTCACGGCTCGCGTGTCGGCTGCCTTCGCCGACCACTTCGGCGACCGGGCCGGTGACCTCCCGCTGCAGACAGCCAGCGAGGACTTCAGCGACCTTCCCACGGCGCTAGGGATTCCTTACTGCTACTGGGGAATCGGCGGGATCGACCCGACGGAGTACGCGGCTGCCGAAGCGGCCGGACGGGTGAGCGACGACGTGCCGGTCAACCACTCGGCGCGCTTCGCGCCGGTGCTGCAGCCGACGCTCGACACCGGCACCGCTGCCTTGGTCGTTGCCGCGCTGGAGTGGCTGGCAGTTTGAGAGAGTGAGGCATGACGCCTCCCGCGACGTCCCGCCTCGCCCGTTCCTGGCCGGTCGCCGCGCCTGCGCTCGCCGCTGTCACCCTCGCCGCCACCTGGGGGCGCGACCTCGCAGTGCTCGTCGTGGTGCTGGTGGCGGTCGTGCTAGCGGCGGCGGTGCTCGCGTCGGTGCACCACGCCGAGGTCGTCGCCCACCGCCTGGGGGAGCCGTTCGGGTCGCTGGTGCTGGCCGTCGCCGTCACCGTGATCGAGGTCGGGCTCATCGTGACGCTCATGGTCTCGGGCGGCGACAAGACGGCCACCCTGGCGCGCGACACGGTGTTCGCCGCCGCCATGATCACCATGAACGGCATCGTCGGGCTGTCGCTGCTCGTCGGCGCCGGACGGCACGGCGTGCCGCGCTTCAACGCCGAGGGTGCTGGGGGAGCGCTCGGCACGGTGGTGGCTCTGGCCACGCTCTGCCTGGTGCTGCCGACGTTCACGACCAGTGCAGCGGGCCCGCAGTTCTCCCCGGCGCAGCTCGCGTTCGCCGGCGTCGTGTCGTTGGCGCTGTGGGGGTTGTTCGTCCTGACCCAGACCGTGCGGCACCGAGACTTCTTCCTTCCCGTCGCGGACGACGGTGGTGCGGTCGAGGAACAGCACGCGGCGCGGCCCTCGACGCGGACCGCGCTCACGAGCCTCGCCCTGCTGGTGCTCGCCCTCGTGGCGGTCGTGGGCCTGGCCAAGGTGGAGTCACCGGCGATCGAACGAGCCGTTGCGGCGGCCGGCTTCCCGCAGTCGTTCGTCGGCGTCGTCATCGCGCTGCTGGTGCTCACGCCGGAGACGCTCGCGGCGGTGCGGGCGGCGCGACGCAACCGGATGCAGACGAGCCTCAATCTCGCGTACGGCTCGGCCATGGCGAGCATCGGGCTCACCGTGCCAGCGATCGCCGTCGCCAGCATCTGGCTGCCCGGCCGGCTCGAGCTCGGCCTGGGGCCGGTGCAGATCGTGCTGCTCGTGCTCACCGTCGTGGTGAGCATCCTGACGATCGTGCCGGGGCGTGCCACGCGGCTGCAGGGGGCGGTGCTGATGGCGGTGTTCGGGGTGTTCCTGTTCCTGTCCATCGCGCCCTGACGGTCGCTGCGCATTTCCCTCTTGCCGTATCGGGATGCGCTTGCCAATCTGGCAAACCCACATTTCGGAGGTACGTCGATGAGCGGCTCGCAGGCCTGGGTGGCCGACACCTACACGGGACTCGCCGACCTGCTGGCGCGCTCGGCCGCGAGCTGGGACGCGACGTCGCTCTGCGAGGGCTGGCAGGTGCGGCACGTCGTCGCGCACGTCACCATGCCGGTGCGGCTGACGCCCGAGCGGTTCGGCGCCGAGATGGCGGCGGCTCACGGAGACTTCGGGGTGCTCTCGAACGCTGTCGCCGCG
>JBQCES010000311.1:0-13735 GCA_051960055.1 Angustibacter sp.
CGACGGCCTGCCGGTCCGCCCCCGCGACGGGGGGCCTGGTCCCAATCACGACTACCCACCCCCCCGCTGTGGGCCGACAGCGCTGGGGGCCACCCAACCCATGTCCGGTGCCCCACTGCTCTGCTGTCGATGCGGTCGATCAGTGGCGGGTGACCGCCCGGGTCTCGACCTCGCCGCCCTCGACGCCGCGCGACTCGTGCGCGGTGTCGAGCGCGTCGTGCTCGCCGTGGGCGTGCGCCGCGGCCAGCTCGGCCGGCGTCACGGTCTCGACGCGGTCCTCGAACCAGAACCGCGACAGCTTGGCGCGCAGGCGCTCACCGCGCAGACCCGGTCGACGCACGCCGTCGTCGTCCGTGGCCTCCGGCTCCGGGAGCGGGCGGTGCGTGTCGTGCTGCACGAGCTCCCAGCGGGCGTACTCGTTGAGCGGCTCGTGCACCTCGAGGTACTCACCGTGCGGCAGCCGGACGACGCGGCCGCTCTCGACGCCGTGCAGCACCAGGTCGCGGTCGCGGCGCTGCAGCCCGAGGCAGATGCGCTTGGTGACGACGTACACGATCGGCGGGATGACGAAGATCGCCACGCGCAGGAAGTTCGTGATGTCGTTGATCGAGAGCTTGAAGTGCGTCGCGATCAGGTCGTTGCCGCCACCGGCCAGCAGCAGCAGGTAGAAGCTGATCGCCATGGCGCCCAGGCCGGTGCGGGTCGGGGCGTTGCGCGGGCGGTCGAGCAGGTGGTGCTCGCGCTTGTCACCGGTGACCCAGGCCTCGAGGAACGGGTAGAAGACGGCGAGCATCGTGACGATGCCGGGCAGGATCAGACCGCCCAGCGCGATGTTGAAGCTGAAGGTCCACCCGAAGGCCTGGAACTCGAACCACCCGGGCGTCAGGCGGATGGCGCCCTCGAGCCAGCCCATGTACCAGTCCGGCTGCGAGCCGGCGGTGACGGGGGAGGGGTCGTACGGGCCGTACGCCCAGATCGGGTTGATCTCGGCGATCGCCGCCAGCAGCGTCGTGACGCCGAAGACGATGAAGAAGAAGCCGCCCGCCTTCGCCGCGTAGACCGGCATCACGGGGAAGCCGACGACGTTCTTCTCCGTGCGACCGGGGCCGGGGTACTGCGTGTGCTTCTGCAGCGCCACGAGCGCGATGTGCACGGTGAACAGCACGACGAGCAGCGCCGGGATCAGCAGCACGTGCACGGTGTACAGCCGGGGGATCAGCGACTCGCCGGGGTAGTCACCGCCGAAGACGAACGACGAGACGTAGGAGCCCACGATCGGGATCGACAGGATCATGCCTCGCGCGAACGACAGGCCGGTGCCGGACAGCAGGTCGTCGGGCAGTGAGTAGCCGGCGAAGCCCTCGACCAGCGCGAGCAGCGACAGCACCAGGCCGATGACCCAGTTGATCTCGCGCGGCTTGCGGAAAGCGCCGGTGAAGAACACCCGGAACATGTGGGTGGCGATGGAGGCCACGAAGAGCAGGGCCGACCAGTGGTGGATCTGGCGGATGATCAGGCCACCGCGCACCTCGAACGAGATGTCGAGGGTGGACTTGTACGCCTCGGACATGTCGATGCCCTTGAGCGGCACGTAGGCGCCGTCGTAGACCACGTGGCCGGCCGAGGGGATGAACCAGAAGGTCAGGAAGGTGCCGGTGAGCAGCAGCACGATGAGGCTGTACATCGCGACCTCACCGAGCATGAACGACCAGTGGTCGGGGAAGACCTTCTTCAGGCCCCACTTGGCCGCCGTGGCCACGCCCGTGCGGTCGTCGACGTAGCTCGCGACCCCGCCGAGGGGGCTGCTGGTGGTGGTCTGGCTCATCGGTGTCCTCGCTCAGGGAAGCTCGGCCCGACAGCCTCCTGGAACGGCTGGCGGGCGACCAGGTAGCCCTCGTCGTCGACCGTGATCGCCAACTGGGGCAGGGGCCGGTGCGCCGGCCCGAAGATGACCTTGGCGTCCTGCGTGACGTCGAACGTCGACTGGTGGCACGGGCACAGCAGGTGGTGCGTCTGCTGCTCGTACAGGCCGACCGGGCAGCCGACGTGGGTGCAGATCTTGGAGTACGCGACGATGCCCTCGTAGCCCCAGTTGCGCTCCTTGGGGCTCTTGATGTCGCCCGGGTCGAGGCGCATGAGCAGCACCGCGGCCTTGGCCTTCTGCTCGAGCACGTCCTCGACCTTGTCGATGCCCTCGGGCATGACGTGGAAGACCGAGCCGACCGTGACGTCCGAGGCCTTGATGGGGGCGAGCTCGGGGTCGCTGACCAGCCGCATGCCGCTCTTCCACATCGTGTGCGACAGCCGGTCCTCGGGCAGCGGGCCGAGGTCGCGCAGGGCGACGATGAACGGCAGACCGAACAGGCCGAGCGCACCACCGAGAGTGGCCTTGATGAGCGGCCGGCGGGCGATGCCGGAGGACTCGCCGCCGTCCATGATCGCCTGGACGGCGCCCTCGCGGGTCTCGTCGGAGCTGCGCAGCTGGTGGCGCTCCTCGACGACCTCCTCGTCGGGCATGAGGGTCTTGGCCCAGTGGATGGCCCCGACACCGATGAAGAACAGCCCGAAGCCGAGGCCGAGGCCGAGCAGGAGGTTCTGCAGGCGGGTCTCACCGATGAACGGCACGTACACGCCCTGCTCGATGTCGACGGCGAAGTACGACACCAGGAACACCAGGGTCGCGAGCATCGACAGCGTGAACATGGCCGCGACCTGGCGCTCCGCGCGCTTGGCGGCCCGGGGGTCGACGTCGGCCATGCGGTGCGGGTGCGGCGGCAGGCCGGGGTTCTCGAACAGCGTGGGTGCTGCGGTGGTGCCGGGCAGCACCACCGCACGCTCGGGCGCCGCGACGTCGCTCGTGCGGGCGGGGGTGGTGTCGCTCATGGTGTTCCGTTCTGCGTCCGTCTCGTGGCTCATGAGGTCAGGCCGCCTTCGAGCCGAGCCAGACCGCGCAGCCGATGAGGGCGCCGATGCCGACGATCCAGGCGAACAGGCCCTCGGGCACCGGGCCCAGGCTGCCGAGCGACGACCCGCCGGCGTTGGGCTCGTTGTTGACGGTCTTGAGGTAGGCGATCAGGTCGCGCTTGCTCTGGGGCGTGATGTTGCTGTCGTTGAACACCGGCATCGACTGCGGGCCGGTGACCATGGCCTCGTAGATGTGCTTCGGGCTGGTGTTCTGCAGGCTCGGCGCGTACTTGCCGCGCGTCAGCGCGCCACCGGCTCCGGCGAAGTTGTGGCACATGGCGCAGTTGACCCGGAAGATCGCGCCGCCGCGACCGGGGTCGCCGCCCTCGGCGGTGGCGTAGTCGGCCGACGGCACGGCCGGGCCGGGGGCCAGCGACGCGACGTACGCGGCGAGCTGGGAGATCTGCTTCTGCGAGAACTGGACCTTCTTCTGCTGCGCCTGCGGGCCCGGGGCCGCGAGCGGCATGCGGCCGGTGCCGACCTGGAAGTCGACGGCGGCCGCGCCGACACCGATCAGGCTGGGAGCGGCCACGTCACCCTTGCTGTTGGCCGGGGCGCCCTGGGCGTTCAGGCCGTGGCACGAGGAGCAGTTCGCGAGGAACAGCTTCTTGCCCTGCTGGATGTCGTCGGCGCTGGCCGTCGAGGCCGCAGCGGGCTTCGGCGCCAGTGCGGCGTACGCACCGCCCGTGGCGAGCAGCCCCAAGGCGATGAGCAGCACCAGAGCCAGCGGGTGGCGCCGTCGAGCGGCGAGTGCGGTCACGTGCGGGTCCTCGTTTCGTGCCGAGCCGCGGTCTGGGACCCCGGCTGTGGAGCGAGCGTACGTCGGGCGTGTTGCACGGGCGCAAGCGATGGCGCGATCCGGGCGGACCGCGCTGCACGCCGCGCCCAGCCGGTCACTTGAGCAGGTAGATCGTCGCGAACAGGGCGATCCAGACGACGTCCACGAAGTGCCAGTAGTAGGAGGTGACGATCGCGCCGGTGGCCTCGGCGTGCCCGAACCGACGGGCGGCGAAGGTGCGGCCGATGATCAGCAGGAAGGCGAGCAGACCGCCGGTGACGTGCAGGGCGTGGAAGCCGGTCGTGAGGTAGAAGACCGAGCCGTAGGCGTCGGCGTTGATCTTCACGCCCTCGTGCACGAGGTTCGCGTACTCCAGCACCTGGCCCGACACGAAGACCGCGCCGAAGATGTAGGTGAGCGCGTACCACTCCCGCATGCCCCACTGCTTGAACTTCAGCAGCGATCCGGTGCGGCCGGGCTGGAACTGCTCGGCCTTCCAGACGCCGAGCTGGCACCAGACCGAGCTGATGACCAGCACGAGCGTGTTGGCCGCGGCGTAGGGCACGTTGAGCTTCTCGGTGCCCGTGACCCACTCCTGGGGCACGACGCTGCGGATCGTGAAGTACATCGCGAAGAGCCCGGCGAAGAACATGAGCTCACTCGACAGCCACACGATGGTGCCCACCGAGGCCATGTTCGGCCGGCTCACCGCCGGGTGCGCGGGCACGGTCTCAACTGCTGATGCGGTCGCCACGAGCGTCATTATTGCCCTATGGGTTCGCGATCGGGGAAGCGACCCCCCGACGTTGCGCGAAGCCGTCATCAGCAGCGATGCGCTGACCTGCTGCGGACGCCGGGCCGCTACGATCGCGAGCGCAGGCAGCCCACCACCAACGGCCCCAGAGGACGACACGCATGAGCGCGACGCAGGCGACCGGCGCGGAGCACGACACCCGCACCCTGACCGTCCTGGTCTACAGCGACAACGTCGACACGCGCACCCAGGTGCGCATGGCGGTCGGACGCCGTCCGGCCCCGGACGTGCCGCGCGTGGAGTGGGTCGAGTGCGCGACGCCGGCGGCCGTCGTGAGCGCCATGGACTCCGGCCAGGTCGACATCGCCGTGCTCGACGGTGAGGCCAGCCCGCTGGGCGGGCTCGGCCTGTCGCGCCAGCTCAAGAGCGAGATCTACCGCTGCCCCCCGATCCTCGTGCTCACCGGCCGGCCCCAGGACTCCTGGCTCGCGGCGTGGTCGCTGGCCGACAACGCCGTCTCGCACCCGCTCGACCCGGCCGGCGTCGCCGCCGCCGTGGCCGAGCTGGCGCGCGGCCTGCAGGGCTGAGCGGTGTCCGGCGCCGCGGCGCCCGGCGGCGTCCTGCGTCCTGACGGGTCCACCGAGCCGACCTGGCCCGCGCTGCTGCACCGGCTGATCACCGGTGGTGACCTCGCCGGCGACGAGACCGCGTGGGCGATGGACCGCATCATGTCCGGCGAGGCGTCTGCGGTGCAGGTGGCCGGCTTCCTCGTCGCCCTGCGGGCCAAGGGCGAGAGCGTCGAGGAGCTCGCGGGCCTGGTGCGGGCGATGCTCCAGCACGCCGTGCCGATCGAGGTGCCAGGCCCCGTGGTCGACATCGTGGGCACCGGCGGTGACCGCGCGCACACGGTGAACATCTCGACCATGGCGGCCCTCGTGGTCGCCGGTGCCGGTGAGCGGGTGGTCAAGCACGGCAACCGGGCGGCGTCCAGCGCGTGCGGCTCGGCCGACGTCCTCGAGGCGCTGGGCGTTCGGCTGGACCTCACGCCGGCCCAGGTCGCTGAGGTGGCCGCGGAGGCGGGCATCACGTTCTGCTTCGCCACGGTGTTCCACCCCTCGATGCGGCACGCCGCCGTGGCGCGTGGCCAGCTCGGCGTCCCGACGGCGTTCAACTTCCTCGGCCCGCTCACCAACCCGGCGCGGCCGAGCGCCTCCGCGGTCGGTGTCGCCGACCGGCGCATGGCGCCGCTCATGGCCGGAGTGCTCGCGGAGCGCGGCGTGAGCGCGCTGGTGTTCCGCGGCGAGGACGGGCTGGACGAGCTGACCACGTCGGGGCCGTCCACCGTCTGGGAGGTGCGCCAGGGCGAGGTGGTCGAGCAGCGGCTCGACCCGGCGGACCTCGGCGTGCCGCGGTCGCCGGTGTCGGCGCTGCGCGGCGCCGACGCCGAGCACAACGCCCGGGTGGCTCGCGACCTGCTGGCCGGTGAGCGCGGTCCCGTGCGCGACGCCGTGCTGCTCAACGCGGCCGCGGCCCTGGTGGCTGCTGACGCGGCCAGCGGGACGGCGGAGCGCAGTCAGCCTGGGCGCGGCCTTACCGAGCGTTTGGCCGAGGGGCTGCGGCGGGCCGCGGAGTCGGTGGACTCCGGCGCAGCGGCTGACGTGCTGCAGCGCTGGGTGGCGGCGACCGCGCGCTGACGGCGCACCGGTCGACTGGTGCGCCGGGTGGGTGCGCCGGGTGGGTGCGGCGGTCAGCCGTCGAGGCCGAGGGCGAACGCCGCCTCGAGGTCGTGGCGGGAGTAGGCCCGGAACGAGATGTGGGTCTGGGTGTTGAGCACCCCCGCGACCTTGTTGAGCCGGTCGGCGATGACGTCGGCGAGCTCCTCGTGCTCGCGGACGCGCACCATGGCGATGAGGTCGACGTCGCCGGTGACGGAGTAGACCTCCGTGACGCCGTCGAGGTCGGCGATGGCGGAGGCCACCTCGGGGATCCGGTCGACCTCGGCCTGCACGAGCACGATGGCGGTGATCACAGGCTGCAGCCTAGTCGTCAGCCGGCCGCTGGGTGGCGCAGGCCGCTCGGAGTCGGGGCGGTGCCACGGCGGGCGACGCCCGGCTCGTCGAAGGGCACGGCGCCGGCCGCGGCGACCGCGAGGGGCTCGAGCCGGGCCCGCTCCGCGCCAGCACCGTGCAGCGGGCAGCTCCACTCGCCCTCGACCTCGACCAGGCGCGTGCCCTCCGACTCGATCCAGCGCAGCACCTTCTCGGCCTCCTCGGCGCTGGCTGCGGGCGCCGGGAGCGACGGCGGGTCGGGCACCTCCGCCGTCGCGGCGAGCGCCTCGACGTACGGCCAGGGGTCACTGCCGCGCGGAGCCACCGTCGTGCCGGCCAGCCGGCCGTGGCGCACCAGCACGATCTCCCAGCCGCCTTCGGGCCGCCGACGCGCGGCCACGATCTTCGGGCAGGCGGCGAACGCGCCGAGGCGCTGAGCGCGCGCCGCGCCCCGCACGAGGGTCACCAGCCGATCGCGGATCGTGGCGGCCTGCTCGAACCGCTCACCGGCGCTCAGCGCGGCGATGCGGGCGCGCAGGTCGGCGGCGAGCGACCGGCAGTCACCGGTGAGCACCGCCCGCACCTGGGCGACCAGCACGGCGTAGTCGACGCTCGCCTGCTCAGCCGTCGCGTCCTCGGCCGCCTGCGTGCACGGCGCGAGGCAGCGGCGCATGTCAGCGAGCACGCAGCTGCTGCCACCACCGCGCCGGCCCATGCGCCTGGTGCACTGGCGCAGCGCGAACACCTCGTGCAGCGCGTCGACCGCCAGCTCGGCGGCGCGCCGCCCGCTGAACGGCCCGACGTAGGTGGCGCCGTCGTCACGCACGGCGTGGACGACCGAGAGCCGGGGGAACGCCTCGGCGGTCAGCTTGACCCAAGGCATCCGCTCGGGGAAGCGCGAGCGCCGGTTGTACCGCGGCTTGTGCTCGGCGATCAGGCGCAGCTCGCGCACCTGCGCCTCGAGCGTGGTCTGGCAGACGATCGCGTCGACGCGCTCGGCGAGCGCCACCATCTCACCCATGCGGCTGCGTCGCTCGGACGCCGTGAAGTACGTGCGCACCCTCGAGCGCAGGTCGCGCGAGGTGCCGACGTACAGCACGTGGTCACGCGCGTCACGGAAGACGTACACGCCGGGCGCGTGCGGCAGGGACTCGGCGAGGTGGCGCTTGCGGCGCTGGGCCGGGGAGACCCGCGAGGTGTAGGTGGTGAGCTCCTCGAGCGAGTGCACGCCCAGGGCACCGACCCGCTCGAGCAGCCCGTGCAGCACGTCGACCGTGGCCCGGGCGTCGGTGAGAGCGCGGTGGTCGGGCGTGGTCGGCGAGCCGAAGAGCCGGGCCAGCGAGCCCAGCTTGCGGTTGGGTACCTCGTCGAGCGTGACCACCTGGCGGGCGAGGTGGACGGTGTCGACCACCGTGAACCCGGGCCATGGGAAGCCGCACTGGCGCGCCGCCTCCTTGAGGAACGACACGTCGAAGGGGGCGTTGTGAGCCACCAGCACGCTGCCGCGGGCGAACTCGAAGAACGCCGGCAGCACCGCGCCGATGACCGGTGCGTCGCGCACCATGGCGTCGGTGATCCCGGTGAGCAGCGCGATGAACGCGGGGATGGGCGTGCCCGGGTGCACCAGCGTCTGGAACTCACCGACGATCTCGCCGCCGCGCACGCGGACCGCGCCGATCTCGGTGATCGCCGCCGCGCTGGGCGACCCGCCGGTGGTCTCGAGGTCGACCACGACGAAGTCGACCTCGGCCAGCGGTGTGCCGAGCTCGTCGAGCGTGCCTTGGATCAACCTCACGTTCCGGAGGGTAGATCGGGGTGCCGACAGTCCCGGCGAGGCGCGCTGACCTAGGCTGCCTGGGTGTCGTGCGACGCCGGGTCCGGGCCAGCGGCGCTGCCGGACGTCGTGCGCCGGCGCGTGCTGGAGCTGGCGGCTGCCGCTCTCGGCGGCCTGCCGGACGCCCAGGTGCCCTCGAGCCTGGTGCAGGTGCGCCGGTTCGCCCCCGGACGGCGAGCGAGCGCCGGCGCGACGCCGCTGGCGGCAGCGCTGGAGCGCGACGAGGGCTTTCGCTCGAGCGTCGCCGCCGCCGTCCGCGACGCCGAGCCCGACCTGGCGCAGATGCTGGACGCCGGTGCGAGCGTGCCGGCCGGTGACCCGGTCGAGGTGGCGGCGGTGGCCTACCTGCTGCGCGCGCCGCACTGGGTCGACCAGCTGCAGACGGCGCTGCGAGCCGTGCGCGAGCAGGCAGCCCAGGCCGAGTCGGCGAGCACGCAGCGCGAGGTCGAGCGGCTCACGCGTGCGCTCGCCGAGGCGCAGGGCGAGCTGCAGCGGGTGCGTGCTGAGGTCGACACCGAGCGGCAGGGCCTGCTCGACGAGCTGACCACGCTGCGCCGCGAGCTGCGCCGGCACCGCTCGGACGCCGACCGCGCCCGGTCGCAGGCCCGCAGCACGGCCGAGGAGGCCGCTGCCGCCGTCGAGCGGGCCGAGCGCGCCGCGCAGGCCGCCGAGCAGCAGGCCCAGCGGGCCGAGGCCGAGCTGGGGCGCAGCCGCGAGGCGCTCGAGGCGCTGCGCCGCGCCGACCGCGAGGGACGATCGCTGGCCGGGTCGCGGGCGCGCCTGCTGCTCGACACCGTGGTGGAGGCGGCTAGCGGGCTGCGCCGCGAGCTGGGTCTGGCCCCGGCCGACGTCATGCCCGCCGACCTGGTGGGGGAGTCGGGCGGCGAGGACCGGGTCGGTGCGGCCACGCCACCTGTGCGGGCCCGCGCCGACGACGACCCCAGCGTGCTGGCCGAGCTGCTCTCCCTGCCGCGCGCCCACCTCATCGTCGACGGCTACAACGTCACCAAGAGCGCCTACGGTGACCTGCCGCTCGCCGACCAGCGCACCCGGCTCGTGGCCGGTCTGTCGACGCTGCAGGCGCGGACGCGGGCGGAGATCACCTGCTGCTTCGACGGCGCGGTGGTCGAGGGTCGGGTCACGCCGCCGCCGGCGCGCCGCGTGCGCGTGCGCTTCAGCGCGCCGGGGGAGATCGCCGACGACCTGATCCGGCGTCTGGTGCGCGCTGAGCCCGAGGGGCGAGTGGTCGTGGTCGTCTCCAGTGACCGGGAGGTGGCGGACGGCGTGCGCGCGGCCGGGGCCCGCCCGGTGCCCAGCACGGCGCTCGCCCGGCTCCTCGAGCGCGGGTGACCGCGCCCGTCCGTCGTGGTCAGACCGTGGTGTCAGACCTGGTTGTCAGACCCTCCCTCTAGCGTCGTGGACAGCGAGGTCGGCACGGTGCCGGCCGATGCGGAGGAGGTGACCGCGATGCACATCGACTGCGACAGCTGCGAGGTCCGAGGGCTCGCCTGCGGTGACTGCGTGGTCACCGTGCTGCTCGGCGCGCCGCCGGAGGGTGTCGAGCTCGACGCCGCCGAGCAGGCGGCGATCGGCGTCCTGGCCGACACCGGGCTGGTGCCGCCGCTGCGCCTGCGCCGGGCGACCGGCTGAGGTGGGGCGTCGTCGGCGGCGGTGCCTACGATGACTGAGTGACCGAGGCGCCCGCTCCCGCCGAGCGGCCGGAGCCCGAGCAGGCGCCCGTTCCGGCTCCCGGTCCGGGCCCCGCAACCGGTCACCGTCGCCCGCCGAGGGGCGCGCGCTGGGCGTCCGGCATCGTCCTGGCGCTCGTGGCCCTCGCGGTGCTGGGACTCGTCGTCGCCGGGCTGGTCGGAGCCGATGAGCGCCGCGCGCCGCGGCCGGGGGCCACCGCAGCGGCCTCGCGCGATCCGGCGGGGCTCGCACCCGACCGCGACCAGCAGCAGCTCGACGCCCTCACCGCCGTGCTCGCCGCGCGCCGCCGTGCAGTGCTCACGCACGACCGCGCCGCCTGGGTGGCGACCGTCGACCCACAGTCCGCGCGGTTCCGCGACGCGCAGAGCGCGGTGTTCGACCACCTGGCCGACGTGCCGTTCAGCGACTGGAGCTACCAGTACGTCGGCCGGGCGCCCGACCTGTCACCCGACCGGCTGCGCGAGCTCGGCGGCGAAGCCTGGGTGGCGCGCGTGCTGGCCGGCTACCGGCTGCGCGGGTTCGACACGACCACGTCGTACGTCGAGCAGGACCTCACGGTGGTGCGCCGGGGTGCTCGGTGGTTCATCGCCTCGACGAGCGACGGTGGCACGGCGCCGCAGCCGTGGGACCTGGGGCCCGTGCACGTCGTCCGCGGTGACCACGTCCTGGTGCTGGGCACGGCGCCCCGGGCGACCCTGCGGGACTACGCGGGGTGGGGCGAGCGCGCCGTGCGCCAGGTGAGCGGCGTCTGGGGCAGTCGGTGGAGCCGCAAGGCGGTGCTCGTGGCGCCGCGCGGCCAGCACGAGTTCGGCCAGCTGCTGCTGCGTGAGGACACCGGCCTCGACCAGGTGGCCGCCGTGACCACGGGTGACCTGGGCGGCCACGGGACGAGCGGCTCGACCGGACGCGCGGGCAACGACCGCGTCGTCATCAACCCGGCCGCGTTCGCCCGGCTCGGCAGCACCGGGCGCCGAGTGGTGCTGACGCACGAGCTGACGCACGTCGCGGTGCGGCAGACCACGACGTCCGCGGTGCCGACCTGGCTGTCGGAGGGTTTCGCGGACTTCGTCGCCTACTCCGGCACGGGCGTCAGCCGGCGGGTCGGCGCGGGTGACGTGCTGGCTCTGGTGCGAGCCGGTCACGGCCCGACGCACCTGCCGGCGCCCGACGACTTCGACCCGACCCGCACGACGATCGCGCCGTCGTACTCCGCGGCGTGGCTGGCCTGCTCGCGGATCGCCGACACCTACGGCACCGACCGGCTGGTCGCGCTCTACCGCCGAGCGGCGACCGCCCCCACGGACGGCAGCACGCCGGACCCCGACCAGCAGCTGGCATCCGCCTTCCGCAGCGTGCTGGGCACCACCACCACGGCGTTCACGCGCGACTGGCTGCGCTACCTCGACCGGCTGGCCCGGTCGTGACCGCGCGCCGGCAGCATCTCGCCCCCTGGGTGGTGCTGGGCGTCCTGACGGTGGCGCTCGTCGTCGTCGCGGCGCTGGTCGTGCCGTGGTCGGCCGCACCGGCCGTCCAGCCGGCGCCGCAGCGCGACTTCACCGCCGCTCAGCTGGCGCGCGACACCGCCTTCCACGGCGACCTGCGCGTCTGGACCTACCCGCGAGCCGCGTTGGTGCTGCTGGTGACGCTGGTGCTGGGGCTGACGCCGGTCGGCGGCCGGCTGGTCGCCTGGTGCGGGCGCCGGCTCGGCGGCTCGTGGCCGGTCACCGTGGTGGCCGGCACGGTGGCGCTCAGCGCGGTGACGACGGCGGTGGCCCTGCCGCTGTCGGCGGCGGCGGAGGTGGTGCTGCGCCGCTACGGCCTCTCGACCCAGGGCTGGTCCGGCTGGTCGCTGGACGTGGTGCGCGCGACGGCGGTCAACGCCGTCGTGACCGCGCTGGCCGTGCTGCTGCTCGTCGGCCTCGCCCGCAGATGGCCGTCGGGCTGGTGGCTGCCCGGTGCAGCCGTGGCCGCCGCGCTCGTCGTCGTCGGCTCGGTGCTCTACCCGCTGGTGATCGAGCCGCTGAGCAACGACTTCCGGTCGATGCCACCCTCGACTCAGCGCACGGCGCTGCTGCAGCTCGCCGCTCGCGACGGGCAACCCGTGAGCGACGTGCTCGTGGCCGATGCCTCGCGGCGCACCACGGCTGAGAACGCCTACGTCTCGGGCCTCGGCGCCACGCGGCGCCTAGTGGTCTACGACACCCTGCTGCGGGGGGCGGACGAGCGCGAGGTCGAGCTCGTGGTCGCGCACGAGCTCGGGCACGTCGCCGACCACGACGTCGCCCGCGGCACGGCGCTGGGTGCCCTCGGTGCCGCGTGGGCGGTCGTGGCCTGGGCGCTGCTGAGCCGCCGGCGGTGGTGGTGGCGCCGGTCGGCGACGGAAGGCCCGGGTGACCCGCGCGCGGTCGCGCTGCTGCTGGCGGTGCTGGCCGTCGCCGGCTACCTGGCGGCACCGGTGACGAACCTGGTGTCGCGGCGGATCGAGGCCAGCGCCGACGTCCACGCGCTGCAGCTGACGCGCGACCCGGTCACCTTCGCGCAGATGCAGCGCCAGCTCGCGGTGGCCAACATCAGCGACCTGCAGCCGCGGTGGTACCGCGAGCTGCTGTACGCGACCCACCCCTCGCCCCCGTGGCGGGTCGCGCTGGCGCGGGCGTGGGCGGAGCAGCACGGCGCACCCACGCCACCGCCCGTGCGCTGAGGCACGCAGCGCGCCTCGTCCTGCGGTCGACCACGCCGCCTCCTACGGTGAGGAGCGCACGTCCCCGTTGTCGAGGTGAAGGAGACCCGCATGCCCACCCGCACCGCTCGCACCGCCTGGAACGGCACCCTCAACGAGGGCTCCGGCCAGGTCGAGCTCACCAGCTCGGGCGTCGGCACCTACGAAGTGTCGTTCCCCAAGCGCGCCGCCGACGACGCGGGCGGGACGACGAGTCCCGAGGAGCTCATCGCGGCGGCCCACTCCTCGTGCTACGCCATGCAGCTGTCGGCGCTCGTCGCGCAGGCCGGTGGCACCCCGCAGTCGCTCGACGTCCGAGCTGACGTCAGCCTCGGGCCCGACCCGGCCGGTGGCTTCCGGCTCACCGGGATCACCCTGACCGTTCGCGGCGAGGTCGAGGGCCTGGACGCCGACGGCTTCGTTCGCGCGGCCGAGGAGGCGAAGGCGGGCTGCCCGGTGAGCAAGGCGCTGACCGGCGTCGAGATCAGCCTGGACGCCGCGCTGGAGCAGTAGCCGGTCGAGCGTCCGGGGGTCATGCGGGCGATCGGTAGGGTCAAGCCCGTGGCCCCCGGACGCACGCTGATCGTCACCAACGACTTCCCGCCCCGCACCGGGGGCATCGAGTCGTGCGTGCTCGCCATGGCCCCGCGGGTGCCCGCGGCCGACGTGGTCGTGCACACCGCGCGCCAGAGCGGCGCCGCCGAGTACGACGCCCGGCTGGACTTCGAGGTCGTGCGCGACCCGTCGCCGATCATGCTGCCGACGCCGCAGATCGCGCGGCGCAGCGCCGAGATCGCCCGCTCGCGGGGGTGCGACCGCGTGTGGTTCGGCGCCGCCGCACCGCTCGGCCTCATGGCGCCGACGCTGCGCCGAGCCGGCGTCGCTCGCACCGTGGCGACGACGCACGGCCACGAGATCTGGTGGTCGT